>NZ_JAMQML010000017.1:0-91836 GCF_030068685.1 Nitratireductor sp. GZWM139
CTTAGCAAAGCTGCAGAACTGTCCGAAAAAGTGGGACCACTTCAATGAGCGCCACTTCGGGTAGAGAAAGACCAACTTCAAAGAAGCGCGAGATAGCTTCGTGCCGGAAGTCGTGGAAACGCAGGTCGCGCACGCCAGCCTTATGCCTAAGACGTTGCCACGCCAGCTTGAACGCGTTCGCTGAAACGGGAAAGACCAGCTCAGTTCTTCTATGCCCGTCTCGCCTATCCTGCAGGATTTCCACTGCGGCTTGTGTCAGTGGAATGACCCGGGAGTGTCCATTTTTCGTCAGGGGTATGTTCAGCGTGCGTTGATGCCAATCAATGTCGATCCAACGCACCCGAAGAATCTCTCCACGACGCATTCCCGTGGCTAGCGCAAAACGGATGATTGCGACTATGAGCGGGTTTCGCAAGCTTTGTGCGGTAGTTAGAAGGCAGTGCAGTTCGGCGTCAGAAATGCGACGAGCGCGCGGTCTTGCCGGAGGCGGCTTCCGCACATCAGCAGTTGGATTTGCTGGAAGTGACAACTGCCATTCTCTGCGTGCGGTTTCGAACACCTGACTGAGGAGGACAATATCCTGTCTGACAGTCTCGCCAGAAACGCTATTCAACCGATCATCGCGATACTCAGCAATGGCACTTGGGCCCACCAGATCGGCACGCATGCTCGCAATGGGGTGCCGTTGAAGCTTTCGAATACGGTAGGACTCAACAGATGCTCCACGCTTTCTCGGAGTTACTTCACGTAGATAGCGATCTAATAATTCATGGAGAAATGGGAAGACGACATGATCAGGCACCGTCTCCGGCGCACTTTCGAGTTCTAACTCGATCTTCCGTGTCCAGGCCAATGCCTCACGTTTGGTCGCGAACGTTTTCGATTTAGCTCTGTTGCCCTTCCGGCGGACCTGAGCTTGCCACTTTCCATTTCTCTTTCGTATGGACGCCAACGTTGCCTCACTGTGACGCCATTGTGACGGCAATATCAACAGTCAGGACGAAAGTGCTGCTAAGTCATTGAAAATAATGGCGCGCCCGAAAGGATTCGAACCTCTGACCCCCAGATTCGTAGTCTGGTGCTCTATCCAGCTGAGCTACGGGCGCGTGCCGCCTTGGCGACTGTCGAAGCAGTGTTCGCTGCCGCCGACCGCGGTTAACTAGCGAGTGCGGCGTAGAATTGCAAGCGCTATCGAAGGAATTTTCTGGATATCTGCACAGCTTGTCCAATTAGCGTCATTTAAGGTCAGCCCAGACGCGGCTGATCGGGGATGCTGATCGCGAAAACCGTATGTCCGCCAGTACTTTCCACAAGCTCCAGCGCGCCGCCATGCGCCCGAACCAATTCCTGTGCAATTGCCAGGCCAAGCCCGGTTCCCCCGCTTTTTGCGGAGCCGCGGAAGGGCGCAAACAGGTTTTCGCGTGCTTTTTGCGGCAGGCCGGGGCCGGTGTCGGTCACATGGATTCGCGCCGTGTGGTCCTCCCGGTCGGCAGCGACCGTCAGGCGCTTGATGACGGATGGTTCGCTGTCGCCCGCCATCGCCTGAATGGCGTTGCGGCAAAGATTCGCCAGCACGCGGAAGAGATGTTCCGAATCGGCGTTGATCTCGAAATCCTCCGGCACCGCATTCACAAATTCGATTCGGTCATCGGTTTCGAGCGGCAGCACGCTCTGCACTTCGTCCACCAGCGCATGCAGCCGCAGACGGCGGCGGGTCGGCGGGGCTTCCTGCGTGCGGCCATAGTTGAGAACGCCTTCCGTGTAGATCACGGCGCGGTCGAGCGTGCGCAGCAGGCGCGGCGTCAGCATCTTCACCGCCGGATCGTCCACCGTGCTCAGCCTGTCAGACATCAGATGGGCCGAGGCCAGCATGTTGCGCATGTCGTGGTTGATCTTGGAGACGGCCAGTCCCAGATCGGCAAGCCGCTTCTGTTCGCCCAGCGTTTTTTGAAGCGCCGACTGCATGCGCGCCAGCTCGCGTTCTGCAACGCCGATCTCGTCGCCGCGTTCTTCCGGCGAGATGACGCGACGCGGATCGTCCGGCGTTGCGGCGAAGGAGAGCATGGACTGCGTCATCGCGCGGATCGGGCGGATCATGATCCGGTTGATGGCGTAGAAGACCAGTGTGGCCGTGAAGAGCGAGATGATCAGCGATAGAAACGCCACATTGCGCGCATAGGTGAGCATGGCGTCGCGCAAGCCCGCATCGGGTATCAGGATCTCGAAGATTTTGCCCGTGTCGCCCACGGTTCCGTAGATGCGGAATACACGGTCGCCGCCGAAGAAAAGTGTCGAGAAGGTCTGTGCGATGGCGGCCGTCGGCGTGATGGCGTCAAGGTCGATATGTTCGTCCACCATGGGCGGCATGTCGGTCACGACGAGAATGCGGGAGACATCCGCATCACGCACGGCGATGGCTTTCACGCCGGTGGCCATCAACAGCTCGTCGCGGATGGGCGGGGCGAGTTTTTCGTCTTCGCCTTCCATCAGGATGATGCTCACGGAGGCCGCGTTCTCGAGCCGCTGCATCATCCACTGCATGCCGAAATTGGCGACCGAAGGGATGAAGATCAGCACTTCGGCGATCATCACGAAAAGGATGGTGAGAACCAGAAGCTTGGTGGAGAGGCCGCGCGTCAGCGGCACCGTGTCGGTCTCGCGCGGCTTTTCGCCGGTATCGCCCGCCATTTTCTCTGCCATCGCTCAGCGTCTCTCCGGGCCGGATGCGGCTTTGTTGGTCGTGGGCGCTCTCAAGGCTGATCAGCCGAACCGACGCAGAAACCGCACCAGAGCGCGCACCAGAGGCTTGCGTGTCGTCTCTGTGAAATACGTGATCGCCGCGCGTTTGCCAATCTCGGTCATGGTCGGGTAGGGGGCGATATAGCCCGCTACATCGCGCACGCCGAGCTTTTGCGAGATGGCGAGCGCCCAGAAACTGATCATCTCGCTCGCATTGGCCCCGGCAATCGACGCGCCGAGAATGCGGCCCTTGCGGTCGGTGACAAGCTTGATCAGGCCTTCGGTCTTGCGCTCCGTCTGGGCGCGGTCATTTTCCGAATAGGGCCAGCGCAGAATGCTGATCCTGCGGTGGTGCTTGCGCGCTTCCTCTTCGCTCAGTCCCACATGGGCGATCTCGGGGTCCGTATAGGTCGCCCAGGGGATGATGGTCCGGTTCTCGCGCGCATTGAGGCGAAACAGCAGGGCGCGCACCACCAGACCCGCATGATAGCCGGCCACATGGGTGAACTGCAGCCCGCCCGCCACATCGCCAATGGCGTAGACCCGGCGGTTCTTCGTGCGCAGCTTGTCGGAAACCGTGATGCCGCGCCGGTCATGCGTGATGCCGGCCCTGTCGAGGTCGAGCGCCTCGATGTTGGGCGTGCGTCCGGCGGCGATCAGCAGGTGTGAGCCATCAACGGTGCGCGCGCCATCGGCGTCTTCGATGTGAACGCGCACGCCCGTGCGGCCGCGCTTGCTCACCTGCGTGACCTTGGTGTGTTCCAGCACGGTCACGCCTTCTTCGCGTATCCTGGCGAGCGCGAAGGCCGTGAGCTCCGGGTCGTCCTTGCCGAGGGCGGAAAGCGCTTCCACCACCGTCACCTTGCAGCCCAGACGCCTGTGCGCCTGCGCCAGCTCCATGCCGATGGGGCCGCCGCCAATGATGATCAGGTGGGATGGTTTGCGGGTTTGCGAGAAGATCGTTTCATTGGTGAGGAAGGGCACATCCTCCAGACCGGGGATTGGCGGGACGAGCGGCGACGAGCCCGTCGCGATCACGAAGCGCCGGGCGCGGATCTCGTAATCGCCGGCGGTGACCGTGCGGGCGTCCTTGAAGCGCGCCTCTTCCTGGATCACCTGAACGCCGAGCGCGGTGAAGCGCTCGACGGAATCGTTTGGCGCAATGGCGGCGATGGTCGCCTCCACATGCTGCATCACCTGACGGAAATTCACCTCCGCCTCGGCCGGCGCGATGCCAAAGGCCGCGCCATTGCCCATCAGATGGGCCTGTTTTCCCGCGGCGATCAGCGCCTTGGAGGGCACGCAGCCATAGTTGAGACAGTCGCCGCCCATCTTGCCGCGCTCGATCAGCACGACCGGCACGCCGAAGGCGGCAGCGGCTGCTGCAACGCTCAGGCCACCGGAGCCGGCGCCAATGACGCAGATATCGGGAGTGAGGAGGGTCATTCGGGCAGTCTCTTGCTTGTTCAGGGCAGTCAGGCGTCGGGCGAGCGGCGCAGTTTCTTCACCACGACCGGGATCGCGGCGACCAGCGCCAGTGCGCCAAAGGCGAGGGTGAGCTGCGGCGTTACCAGATCGCCGGGCGTCACTTCCCGCCCGGCTTCAGCTGCGGCGACCAGAACGCTGTCCAGTCCGTGGCCCAGATAGGCATAGGCGAAGGTGCCCGGCAGAATGCCCAGAAACGTTGCCGTTGCATAGGTGCGCAACGAGACGTTGAACAATGCAGGCGCGATATTCACCACCCAGAAGGGAAAAATCGGCGCGAGCCGCAGCACCAGAAGATAATTGAAGGCGTCGTCCTCAAACCCCCTTGCCATGCGCGAGACGCGCCCGCCGATCTTTTGCGCGAGAACGCCGGAGAGCGCGCCGCGCGCGGCGAGGAACACGGCGGACGCGCCAATCGTGGCGGCAACCGCAACCAGCGCCCCGCCCAGAAGCCAGCCGAAGAGAAAACCCGCAAAGAGGGTCAGAATGGACGCGGCGGGAAAGGAGAAGGCGACGGCAAGCGCATAGAGAACGGCAAAGCCGAGCGGGGCCAGAACCGGGTTCTGCGCCACGAAACCGCGCAGAACGTCACGGCTCTCCGAAAGGAAGGTGAGCGAGAGATATTCGTGCAGTCCCAGCGCGTAGCCGGCCAGAAGACCGCCGGCCACGACAAACAGCGGAGCCAGGCGCTTCAGCAGGGAGCGCTTTGGTTTCTCGTTCCTGTCATTCGCTGTCGTCTGCATCACCGTCATCTTTCGATCTCCGCGGGGCTTACGCATTTTGTGCGGCGTATGGCCGTACATGCGTGTTGAGACCGGTCTGTGCAACGCAAGATACACAGTCTCACTGCCTTTTGAGATGATCTCGCGCCGGTCTCACCGAACCGTGAAGAGACCGGGATAACGGCAAAAACAAAAGAGCCCGCTCGAAAGCGGGCTCCCTGAGATGCGGATTGTAGCCGGTTCAGGCCCTGGCGCGTTCCAGCGACAGAGCGCCGGAGCCGAAAGCGGTCAGAAGAAGCAGGCCACCGGCCATGGAGAGGTTCTTCATGAACATGATGGTCTGCATCTGGTCGGAGAAGTCGAAATGCGCGACCAGACCGGAAGCAATGGAGAAGACCGCCAGAAGGAGGGCGGCGATGCGGGCCTGAAAGCCGACCAGAATGGCGAGGCCGCCAACGAGTTCGAGAAGGGCGACGAGCCAGGCGGTGACGACGGGCAGCGGCAGGCCGACCGCGCCGAAATAACCGGCGGTGCCGCCGATATCGGTGATCTTGCCGAAGCCGGACATGATGAAGATGACCGAAATCAGGATACGGCCGATGAGGATGATTGCGTTCTGGGACATTGCTGGGGTTCCATGTTTTTCAAACGATGCGTTGACGCTGATATACGCGACGCGATTGTGTAGAAAAACTGCCCCAGTGGTGACGCTGTGTTCTCAAAACAGACGACAATGAGAGCGAACGCCGTGATCTCATTGCGGATCACCGGCCCGAAAATGCTTTGTTTTCAGGCCGGTGAGAGAGCTTAAGCGATCGGCGGCGATCAGGCCGGCGCGATCATCAGTTCCGGGCGCACGAGACGCTCATAGTCGTCCTCGGAAACGAGGCCGCTCTTGAGCGCTTCCTCGCGCAGCGTGGTGCCGTGCTTGTGGGCCGACTTGGCGATTGCCGCCGCATTGTCATAACCGATGGCCGGAGCCAGCGCGGTGACCAGCATGAGCGAACGCTGCATCAGGTCGTCAATGCGGGTCTCGTCGGCCTCGATGCCCTTCACGCAATTGTCTGCGAAGGACTGCATGGCGTCGGTGAGAATGCGGATCGACTGCAGAACGGCATTGGCCACGACCGGCTTGAACACGTTGAGCTCGAAATGGCCCTGGCTTGCGGCGATGCTGACGGTGGTCTGGTTGCCCATCACCTGCGTCGCAACCATGGTCAGCGCCTCGGCCTGCGTCGGGTTCACCTTGCCGGGCATGATGGAGGAGCCGGGCTCGTTTTCCGGCAGCTTCAGTTCGCCAAGGCCCGAACGCGGGCCGGAGCCCAGGAAGCGGATGTCGTTGGCGATCTTGAAGAGATCGGCTGCCAGCGCGTTCAGCATGCCGTGGAAAGCGTTCAGCGCGCCATGGCTTGCCAGCGCCTCGAACTTGTTCCCGGCGGTGCGGAAGGGCAGGCCGGTGATCTTGGCGACCTTCTCGGCAAACGCCTTGTCGAAGCCGACGGGCGCGTTGAGGCCGGTGCCGACGGCAGTGCCGCCCTGCGCCAGCGCGTAGACGTCGGCGAGGCTCTCCTCGATCCGGCGCGCGCCGTATTTCAGCGCCGCCACATAGCCCGAGAACTCCTGGCCCAGCGTCAGCGGGGTGGCGTCCTGGGTGTGGGTGCGGCCGATCTTGACGATACCGTCAAAGGCCTTGGCCTTCTCATCGAGCGCTTCGGTCAGATACTGCAGCGCCGGCAGAAGCTTCTCCGCTGCCTCACGGCCCGCCGCAATGTGCATGGCGGTGGGGAAGGTGTCGTTGGAAGACTGACCCATATTGACGTGATCATTGGGGTGGACAGGCTTCTTGGAGCCCATCTCGCCGCCCAGGATCTCGATGGCGCGGTTGGAGATCACCTCATTGGTGTTCATGTTGGACTGGGTGCCGGAACCGGTCTGCCAGACGGACAGCGGAAAATGATCATCGAGCTTGCCCTCGACCACTTCGCGGGCTGCCTGAACCATGGCTTCGCCCAGCTTGGGGTCGAGCTTGCCGTTTTCGATGTTGGCTTCGGCGGCTGCCTGCTTGACGATGCCGAGCGCATGCACGAGCGGCACCGGCATTTTCTCGGTGCCGATCTTGAAGTTGCCCAGCGACCGCTGCGTCTGCGCGCCCCAATAGCGGTCGGCGGCGACCTCAAGCGGGCCGAATGTATCTGTCTCGGTACGGGTCTTGGACATGCGATCGTGCTCCATTGTCAATTCGCGCGTCGGGAAGGGGGCAGCGGTGCTGATCCGGCTCTGCCCGAAAAGTGCTGCCGTTTAATGGCGCGGGCGAGGGGATTTGGCAATGGGCTGGCGGTCAGGCCGTGCGCTATCGACCGCCATTTTGACAAACTGTCCATTGCTCTTCTTTCCGGCGATGAATTATCACGCGCCATAAGGTCTCGCCCGGCGAGGCGGAATTTCGTTTTGTTTCATAATGAGTTGCTTGGGGACGACGTTTTGAAAGACCAGCATCATTCCCGGTTCTGGCGAACCGCCGGACCTCCCGTGGCTGCCGCCCTTCTGGCGGCTGCGGCACATTTTCACCTGATCGGCGAGAGCGGCTTTTACTTCATCCTTCCGGCAGCCGTTCTGCTGATCGCGACCGTTTTCTCATCCGTCCATTTCGCAGAGATCCTGTCGCTGCGTCTCGGTCAGCCCTTCGGCTCCGTCGTTCTGGCCGTGGCAGTGACCGTCATCGAGGCGTCGCTCATCATTTCGATGATGCTTTCGCCCTCGGAGGGTGACAGCACGGTGGCGCGCGACACGGTGTTCGCCACGGTGATAACCGTGCTCAACGGCGTGGTGGGGCTGTGCCTGCTCATCGGCGGGCTGCGCCATCACGAGCAGTCCTTCCAGAGCCAGGGCGCGGTTGCCGCGTTCAGCGTCGTTGGCACGCTGGCCACGCTGACGCTGATCCTGCCCGATTTCACGCTGGCGGTGAAGGGGCCGTATTACTCGACCGTGCAGCTCGCCTTCGTCACGGTCGTCTCTCTGGTGCTTTACGGCGTCTTCCTGTTCGTGCAGACGGTCCGGCACCGGGGCGACTTTGTCGACATTGCCGTGGTGGACGAGGTGATGCACAGCCGTCCCACGGGGCGGCAGACAGCCGCCGCCGGCATCATGCTCGCGCTTTCCCTGCTGATGGTGATCGTGCTTGCAGAGGCGCTGGCGCACCCGCTGGAGCAGGGCGTGCGGGGGCTCGGTCTGGCAGAGGCGTTTGTCGGCCTGATCATCGCCGTTCTGGTGCTGCTGCCCGAAGGGGTGACGGCGCTGCGCGCGGCAGCCTCAAACCGTCTTCAGACCAGTCTCAATGTCGCCACCGGTTCGGCCATCGCCAGTGTGGGCCTGTCGATCCCCACCATCGCCGTCATGTCGATGTTTCTGGGCAAGCCGATCACGCTGGGGCTTGAGCCCGAGCACATCGTGCTTCTGGTTCTGACGCTCTTCGTCGGAACACTGACGCTCGCCACGGGCCGCACGACGATCATGCAGGGGGCGGTGCATCTGGTGATCTTCGCCTGTTTCGTGCTTTTGGCGGCGGTGCCCTGAGCACACCCCAAAAAGACTGTCCCAAACAAAGAAGGGCGCCCCGAAAGGAGCGCCCTCTTTTATCGTAGCGATGTGCGACTGGCTTAGAAGCCCATGCCGCCCATACCGCCCATGCCGCCCATGTCGCCGCCGGGCATTGCCGGAGCGTCCTTCTTGGGCAGCTCGGCAACCATGGCCTCGGTGGTGACGAGCAGGCCGGCAACCGAAGCGGCGTCCTGCAGCGCGGTGCGGACAACCTTCATCGGGTCGACGATGCCCATGGCGATCATGTCGCCATACTCACCGGTCTGGGCGTTGTAGCCGAAGGTAACACCCTCGTTCTCGAGGATCTTGCCGGCAACGATGGAGGACTCGGCGCCTGCGTTGGCAGCAATCTGGCGAACCGGAGCCTGAACGGCGCGGCGCACGATGTTGATGCCAGCGTCCTGGTCCGGGTTGTCACCCTTCGCCTTGATCTGAGCGGATGCACGCAGAAGCGCGGTGCCGCCACCGGGGACGATGCCTTCCTCGACTGCAGCGCGGGTCGCGTTGAGCGCGTCGTCGACGCGGTCCTTGCGCTCCTTCACCTCGACCTCGGTCGAGCCGCCGACGCGGATCACGGCAACGCCGCCTGCGAGCTTCGCAAGGCGTTCCTGCAGCTTCTCGCGGTCGTAATCGGAAGAGGTCTCTTCGATCTGTGCCTTGATCTGGGCAACGCGGCCTTCGATCTCAGCCTTCTGACCTGCACCGTCAACGATGGTCGTGTTCTCCTTGGAGATCGCAACCTTCTTCGCGCGGCCGAGCATGTCGAGCGTGACGTTCTCAAGCTTGATGCCGAGGTCTTCGGAGATGACCTGGCCGCCGGTGAGGATCGCGATGTCCTCGAGCATGGCCTTGCGGCGGTCGCCGAAGCCCGGAGCCTTCACAGCAGCGATCTTCAGGCCGCCGCGCAGCTTGTTGACGACGAGCGTGGCCAGAGCCTCGCCTTCCACGTCTTCAGCAATGATGATGAGCGGCTTGGACGACTGAACGACCGATTCCAGAACCGGCAGCATGGCCTGCAGGTTGGAGAGCTTCTTCTCGTGGAGCAGGATGTATGCATCCTCGAGCTCGGCAATCATCTTCTCCGGGTTCGTAACGAAGTACGGGGAGAGGTAGCCGCGGTCGAACTGCATGCCCTCGACCACTTCAAGCTCGGTCTCGGCGGTCTTGGCTTCTTCGACGGTGATGACACCCTCGTTGCCGACCTTCTGCATGGCCTCGGCGATCATCTCGCCGATCTCTGCTTCACCGTTTGCGGAGATGGTGCCGACCTGGGCAACTTCACCGGAGGTGTTGATCTTCTTCGTGGAGGAAGAGAGGTACTCGACGACTTCGGCAACGGCCTTGTCGATACCGCGCTTCAGGTCCATCGGGTTCATGCCGGCGGCAACTGCCTTGGCGCCTTCCTGAACGATTGCCTGAGCGAGAACCGTAGCGGTCGTCGTGCCGTCACCAGCGATGTCGTTGGTCTTGGAAGCGACTTCGCGCACCATCTGTGCGCCCATGTTCTCGAACTTGTCCTCAAGCTCGATTTCCTTGGCAACCGTCACGCCGTCCTTGGTGATGCGCGGTGCGCCGAAGGACTTGTCGATGACAACGTTGCGGCCTTTCGGGCCGAGGGTCACCTTCACAGCGTCGGCGAGGATGTTCACGCCCTTGAGCATGCGCTCACGCGCGTCGCGGGCGAACTTTACTTCTTTTGCAGCCATATTTCTCTAGCTCCTGAGCTTCTGGAGAAACTCTGTTACCGTTTCGATCTGGTGGCGTGGGTTAGCCGATGATGCCCATGATGTCGGATTCCTTCATGATCAGGAGATCCTCGCCATTGAGCTTCACTTCGGTGCCGGACCACTTGCCGAACAGGACGCGGTCGCCTGCCTTGACGTCCAGCGCGACCAGCTTGCCAGCCTCGTCACGCGCACCGGAACCGACAGCGACGATCTCGCCTTCCTGCGGCTTTTCCTTGGCGGTGTCCGGGATGATGATGCCACCTGCGGTCTTTTCTTCAGACTCTACCCGGCGGACGACCACACGGTCATGAAGCGGGCGAAAGTTCGTGTTGGCCATGTTCTCTGAACCCTTGATTCGGATGATGAATTAGGCTTTTCCTCCGTCCGGCGGGTGCCGGACACGTCATCAGCACTCCCTCTTGGAGAGTGCTAACGCGGCTTTGAGATAGTAAGCGCCTGCTGGTGAGTCAAGATTTTCGATCGGGCTGAGCGACACAATTTTTGCGCTCGCCCGTCTTTATCGGAGGCTGGCAGGCAGGGATCGCGCTTCAGACGGGCCTGCGGAAGGCCTGCCGCTCCTTTTCCACCTCTGCGCGGCAGGCGCAGCCCTCTATGTGATCGTTGACGAGCCCCATCGCCTGCATGAAGGCGTAGACCGTGGTCGGGCCGACAAAGGACCAGCCTCTTTTCTTGAGATCTTTGGAAATCCGCGTCGAGATCTCGGTCTTGGGATTGGCGATGAGCGTCTTGTAGTCGACGAGGTCGGGGCGTTCATCCGGCTGCGGCTCAAAGCTCCAGAAATAACGGGCGAGCGAACCTTCCTTCTCGCACACTTCAATGGCGCGCTGCGCATTGTTGATGGTGGAGCGGATCTTGCCGCCGTGGCGCACAATGCCGGCATTGCCCAGAAGCCGTTCCACATCCTTTTCCGTAAAGCGGGCAACGCGCTCGAAGTCGAACCCGTCGAAGGCTTCACGAAAATTCTCGCGTTTGCGCAGGATGGTCAGCCAGGACAGGCCGGACTGGAAACCTTCGAGGCAGATCTTTTCGAACAGGCGGTGGTCGTTGCTCACGGGACGACCCCATTCGCGGTCGTGATACTCCAGATAGTCGGGCAGTTCGCCTGGCCAGAAGCAGCGGGTCTTGCCGTCGGCGCTCTGGATCAATCCCGTCTTCTCTTCGCTCATCTGCCTCGAAATCCTTTGGTTAATGTGAAATCAGCCCGGTTTAACGCAAAGTTCACCAGCATTCTGAACGTGCCGGTAACCACGCCAAATGGTTTTCACGAAACATGGCATTTTACGGACCTGGATTCACCATTCGGTTGCTGCTTGGAGTCAGCATCCTGACACGAACAAGCGCCTAGGTTGTGCTTGCTCATCGCCGCCACCCGTTTCCTGCAAACGATGTGGATACGTTAGTCAAAGACGAATGGTAGAGAGAAACTTGTCATGAAGTCGATGATGTCTGCGGCAGGCATTGCTGTCGCGCTGCTGTTTTCCTGGGGGGCGCATGCCCAGGACCGTTATGTGGAGCCGCCGCCGGTTCTCGTCAGTCCTGATCTTTCCGCGCCCTGGGTCATGCAGTTGCGTCGCGCACCTGTTCAGACCGCCCAGCGCTCACATCAGGCACAGGAGTATCGGACCTATCAGCGTGCGCGCAACACGCCGCGCCGCTCCAATGCCCGCCGCGATTATCAGGCGAACCGGCAGCGTGTCGTCGTGCCCGCGCCCAGCGTACAGGCGGCTCCCGGGCAGCAGGTCGCCTACACGCCGCGGGCCAGCGAGCGCGCCTGGCGCATGAGCGATCCGAAATGGCTGCCCCAGATCGTCGACTATCGCACCAGTCAGGCGCCGGGCACGATCGTGGTCGATACCAAGCAGCGCTTTCTCTATCTCGTCATGAAGGGCGGGAAGGCGAAGCGCTATGGCGTCGGCGTGGGCAAGGAAGGCTTTGGCTGGACGGGAACGGAAACCGTTTCCCAGAAGCGTCAGTGGCCGGACTGGCGGCCGCCTGCCGAAATGATCGCCCGTGAGCGGGCGAAGGGGCGCATCCTGCCAGCGCATATGAAGGGCGGACCGGCCAACCCGCTGGGCGCGCGCGCGCTCTATCTCGGATCGACGCTTTACCGCATTCACGGCACCAACGCGCCGTGGACCATCGGCCGCGCCGTTTCATCCGGCTGCATCCGCATGCGCAATGAGGATGTGATCGAGCTTTACGAGAGCATTCCGGTCGGCGCCAAAGTGGTGGTTATCTGACCGGCAGAGCATCGGATTGCTCCGATGCTCCTCAGGAATGGGGGACGCCTGGCAAGGGGACTGCCGGGCTCATGGAGAAGGGCGGTGCTTGGGGGAGCATCGCCCTTTTCTCATTCAGCGGCAGTCATTGCCCCTGTCTCTGCTGCTGGCGCGCTGACATCGCGAATGCCGGCCGGTTTCGGGCCGCCATAGGCCCAGTCCAGAAGCTCCACCGTATGCGCGATGGGCGTGTCGGTGCCGGAGCCGATCTGGGTCATGCAGCCGATATTGCCGGTGGCGATCACGGACGCGCCGGTGGCCTCGATGTTCGAGACCTTGCGGTCACGCAGTTTCGCGGCGATCTCCGGCTGGAGAATGTTGTAGGTGCCCGCCGAACCGCAGCACAGATGCCCCTCGCGCGGCTCGTGCACCACAAAGCCGGCATTGCGCAGGAGTTCGCGCGGCTGGCGGGTAATTTTTTGCCCGTGCTGCATGGAGCAGGCGGAATGATAGGCGACCGTGATGCCGGGCGCGATCATCGGCTCCGGCAGGTCGAGCGTTGCAAGATATTCGGTGATGTCCATGGCAAGTGCGGCCACGCGGGCTGCCTTGTCAGCATAGTCCGGATCAAGCCGCAGCATGTGGCCGTAATCCTTGACGGTGGTGCCGCAGCCGGACGCGGTGATGACGATCGCATCAAGCCCGCCGCCTTCGATCTCGCGCATCCATGCGTCGACATTGCGCCGCGCCGCTTCAAGCGCCGCGTCTTCCTTGCCCATATGGTGCACCAGCGCGCCGCAGCAGCCTTCGCCTTCGGGGTTCTGCACCGTCTCGACGCCGAGGCGTGCGAGCAGCCGGGCCGTTGCCGCATTGATGCCCGGATCAAGCACGGATTGCGCGCAGCCGGTCAGAAGTGCGATGCGGCCACGCTTCTCTCCCGAGACGGTCACGTGCTCGTCTTTTGCCTGCGGCAGGCTTCCCGGAGCCAGATCGAGCATGGCCGCGACAGGCTTCATGCCCGGAAGCCTGCGAAAGAGGCCCGCAAAGGGACGCCCGACGCGGGCGAGCTTCAGCGCCGCGCGGAAGCGTGCGGGATAGGGCAGGATCTGCGCCAGAAGGGAGCGGGTCAGCCGGTCGAGCAAAGGCCGGCGATAGGTCTTTTCGATATGCGTCCGGGCGTGATCCACCAGATGCATGTAGTTCACGCCCGAAGGGCAGGTGGTCATGCATGCAAGGCACGAAAGGCAGCGGTCGACATGGGTGACGATCTCTTTGTCGGCCGCCCGGCCATTTTCCAGCATGTCCTTGATCAGGTAGATGCGCCCGCGCGGACTGTCGAGCTCGTTGCCGAGCGTGACATAGGTCGGGCAGGTGGCCGTGCAGAAGCCGCAATGCACGCATTTGCGCAGAATCGATTCCGCCTCCGCGACATGCGGATCGGAAAGCTGCTCAGGGGTGAAATTGGTCTGCACGGCGCGCCTTCTGGAGCATCGGACCGAAAAGTGGAAACCGGTTTTCGGCTATTCCGATGCTCTCTCCATGGTTGGGATCGTCCTTTAAGCGTCCGGATGGACGCCTGGCGATCTAGTATGCGTCCGGATGGACGCAGGGGCGATCTAGATCAGCCAGCTTTGCGGGTTCTTGATCGGTTCGTTGCGGCCCACCGCCTGCAGGCCGATGACGCAGCGCACCACGGCCCAGATTGCGACCGCGATCATCAGCAGGAAGCCGATGCCGATCACCATCAGCAGCGCGGAAACGAAGCCGAAGAGCAGGCCGATCCAGAAGGTGCGGATGGCCCAGGTGTAGTGGGTTTCCACCCAGCCGGTTGCCTTGCCGCGGTTCAGATAGGCAAGCACGATGCCCACCAGGGTGGAGATGCCGATCACGAAGCCGACAAGATAGAGAATGTAGATGACCTGCACATTGGTTGGCCCCGGCTCGAGCCAGCCATCTGATTTGCGGCCTTCATTCTGTTGTGGTTGCATATCGCTCATGTTTTTCGCCCTCGTTGCGTTTCGGCGGCAATCTATCACGGGTTCAGGTGAAATCCATGCGACCGGGGTTGAGGATTTTCTGAGGATCGAACTGTTCTTTCAGGCGCGCTGAAAGGGCGGCAAGCGGGGCCGGCTGAGGCTCGAAAACCGGCGTCGCAGCGCGTATCGCAAGCGGCGCGCGCACCAGCGTTGCATGGCCCCCACCCAGATGAGCGATCATCTTGCGCAGGATCTCCGCTTCGGGGTCGGCTTCCATGCGCATCCAGATCAGGCCGCCCTGCCAGTCATAATAGACATTAGCGCCGGCAGCGCGCCGGAAGGCGTCCACCAACTCGTGGCCGCGCGACGGCGTGACCGAAACGCGCCAGACCGGGGCCGGCGAGCCGTCGGCAAAGGGATGGCCGTCGCGGATTTCGCGCCACAGCCTGCGCGAAGCAGCTTCATCGAGCGTCTCGGCGCTTCCATGGTTGCCCAGAAGCCGCGACAGAAGGTCGATGCGATAGGCAACCGAAGGGCCGAACCCTTCCACCCGCAGCACGGTCTGCCCGCCTCCGGAAAACCCGCCATCAATGAAGCGGCCCACCACGCCTTCTGGCAGATGGGCAGCGCCCGAAACCTCGGCGCTCGACCCCATGGCGATGGCCATGGCCTGCGTCGCCGCCGCATCGTCCAGCCCGGCGATGCAGAAGGTCGTTTCCGTTTCGGCAGCCGGCAGAACTTTCATGGTGATGTCGGTTGCCACCGCCAGCGTGCCCCAGGAGCCGGCGAGCCCCTTGGAGAGGTCGTAGCCGGTCACGTTCTTCACCACGCGCCCGCCCGATTTGAAGCCCTCGCCACGGCCCGAAACCGCATGAACGCCAAGCACGTGGTCGCGCGCGGCGCCCGCCTTGAGGCGGCGCGGACCGGCAAGATTGGCCGCAAGCAGTCCGCCCAGCGTGCCGCGCCCCCGCTCCCCGCCAAAAAGCGGACCGTAATCCATGGGCTCGAAGGCGAGTTCCTGATTGTGCTCGCGAAGCAGCGCCTCGATCTCGGCAACGGGCGTGCCCGCACGGGCCGAAAGCACCAGCTCTTCCGGCTCGTAAAGCGTCACGCCCGTCAGCTTTGACAGGTCGAGCGTGTGCGCGGTCTGCACCGGCTGGCCGATGCCGCGTTTCGATCCATGGCCGACCACCTCAAGCGGCGCTTCTTCCGAAACGGCCCAGCGCACCGTCTCCAGAACCTCTTCGGCAGTGTTGGGCAGAAAAACGGTCACGGCGACACACTCCCGAAAAGGGCCGGGCAGGGCCGGATGCCGGCGCCTGCGTGAAACAATTCCATGAAGGCCATGCTCAGAACCGCTCCAGTTCCGGAAACGGCATCTGGCCGCGATGAATGTGCATGCGGCCAAGCTCGGCGCAGCGGTGCAATTGCGGAAACACCTTGCCCGGGTTCAGAAGGTGGCCCGGATCGAACGCGCATTTCACGCGGATCTGCTGGTTCAGATCATCTTCGGTGAACATTTCCGGCATCAGGTCGCGCTTCTCCACGCCGACGCCGTGCTCTCCGGTCAGAACCCCGCCCACCTCGACGCAGAGACGCAGAATGTCCGCGCCGAAATCCTCGGCCTTCTCCAGTTCGCCCGGCCTGTTGGCGTCATAGAGAATGAGCGGATGAAGATTGCCGTCGCCGGCATGGAACACATTGGCGACGCGCAGCCCGTATTTTTCAGACAGCGCGCGCATGCCCGCCAGAACCCGTGGCAATTGCTTGCGGGGGATCGTGCCGTCCATGCAGTAATAATCAGGCGAGATGCGGCCCACCGCCGGGAAGGCGGCCTTGCGCCCGGCCCAGAACACGGCGCGTTCCTCGTCGGACGTGGAGGCGCGGCTGGTGGTCGCGCCGTTCTGGCGGGCAATCGTTTCCACCCGGTCGATCAGGTGGTCGACTTCTGCCTGCGGTCCATCAAGTTCGACAATCAGAAGCGCTTCAACATCGAGCGGATAACCCGCATGAACAAAGTCCTCGGCGGCGCGGATGGCCGGGCCGTCCATCATCTCCATCCCGCCTGGAATGATGCCTGCACCGATGATCTCGGCCACGCACTGGCCCGCTTCCTCGCTTGAGGGAAAGCCGATCAGAAGCGCGCGCGCCGTCTCCGGCTTCTGCAGAATGCGCACGGTCACCTCGGTCACCACACCGAGCAGGCCTTCCGAGCCGGTCATCAGGCCGAGCAGGTCATAGCCCTCGGCATCCAGATGCTTGCCGCCGAGCCGGATCACGTCGCCATTCATCAGCACCATCTCGATGCCCAGAACATTGTTGGCGGTCAAACCGTATTTCAGGCAGTGCACGCCGCCGGAATTCTCCGCCACATTGCCGCCGATGGAACAGGCGATCTGCGAAGAGGGGTCCGGCGCATAATAAAAGCCCGCCTGCTCGACCGCGTGGGTGATGCCCAGATTGGTTACGCCCGGCTGCGCAACCACGGCGCGGTTGGCGTAATCGATGCCGAGAATGCGGTTGAAACGGCTCATCACCAGAAGCACCGCGTCTTCAAGCGGCAGCGCCCCACCGGAAAGCGAGGTGCCCGAGCCGCGCGGCACGACGCGAATATCGCGCTCATGGCAATATTTCAGGATGCGCGACACCTGCGCTGTCGTTTCGGGCAGGACAACGACAAGCGGCATCTGGCGATAGGCGGTCAGCCCGTCGCTCTCGAAGGCGCGCATTTCGTTCTGCGCATCCACCACGCCCTCGCCGGGCACGATGATGCGCATGTCGGCAATGATTTCCGCACGCTTCTTCAGGGTTGCCGCATTCGCCTGCGGCATTTTCAGGCCGGACATCAGAACTCCCTCACTGGTTCAATCAATTTACCAGTGTGTTGATGGTTCTGTAAATGCTGCTTGGAAAGCGTGCCTGCGTCAATCCGCCTCGGTGCCGATGTTGGCGTCCTCGCGGGCGTGGTGGCGGCGGATGCGCCGCACCAGAAGCCAGATGCACAAAACGGCCACGGGAACGGCGGCGGCGGTGATGACCTCGCTCGAAATGCCGGGGAGCGCGGGCTTTGCGCCCTTGGCCACATAGCCGACCAGCCCCACCACATAATAGGAGATGGCAGCCACGGAGAGGCCTTCCACCGTCTGCTGCAGGCGAAGCTGCAATTGCGCACGGCGGTTCATGGAGGCGAGCAGATCGCGGTTCTGGCGCTCGACTTCCACGTCCACCCAGCTTCTGAGCAGGTTTGCGGCGCGCGTCAGCTTGCGCGAAAGATTGGCCTGGCGCTCTTCCACCGAGCGGCAGGTGCGCATGGCGGGTGCAACGCGGCGCTGCAGAAAGGCGGCCCAGGTTTCGTAGCCGGCCATGGGGGCTTCGCTCAGTGTCTCGAGCCGCTCCTCCACAATGCCGTGATAGGCGCGGCTTGCGCCAAAGCGATAGAGGCTGGCGGCGGCGTCCGCTTCCAGCTCGGCTGCAAGTTCCGTCAGTTCGCCCAGAAGCTCCTGGCTGTCATGCCTGTCGCGCTGGCGCATGCGCGCGGTCAGCGCGGCCAGCTGGTCTTCCATGCGGCGCAGGCGCGGCGACAGCGATTGCGCCAGCGGCAGGCCAAGCATGGCGAGCGTGCGATAGGTCTCGATGTCGATCAGGCGTTGCGAGAGCGCGCCGATACGGGCCGGGGCGAGATCCTTTTCGAGGATCAGGATGCGGGTCAGCCCGTCGCCATCCTGCCGGAAATCCGTGGCCACGGCAGCGCGTCCGCCTTCCACCACCGAATAGCCAAGGCTTGCCGGATCGAAGGCGCTGACCAGCTTTTCCGTCGCGCTCGTCCATTTGCGGATCTCCACGCGCGTGCCGGAAATGGCCGTGCCGGGCGGGCTGAAGCCGTTGCCGAAGGGGGATTCCTCAAGCGGCTTGCCGGTGCGCGGCGAAATCGGGCAATCCCACTGATAGCTCGAAAATTCCGTGTGGCGCTCCCAGCGCAGCGTGCCCTTGCCCCACTTCATGGCGTGGTGGCGCGCATTGGTCTGTGGCGGGGCCACGCCAAGCCGGCGCGACAGATCGGCAAGCACGGCCTGATCCACCGCCGAGCCGCCTTCGGTCATGAAGGAGAGCTGGATGATCAGTCGCGGGGCTTCCAGAAGCGCGTGCGGGCGCGCATGCACTTCGCCCAGCGCGCCAGCGCGCCCGTCATGGGCGGGAAAGCCCAGAACGCTGCCGGTCACCAGTGTTTCGAGAGACGATTCCCCAGTCTTGTCTTGCCTTGTCTTGTCTGCGCCTATCGCGACAAGCTGTTCCCCATTTTCTTGGCTCATTGCGCCTTGCCGTCTGCATCAGGATGGACCTTTTGCAAGTATGCTACCGGCTTTGCGCAGGGCGCAATGCGCGAGTGTCATTGGCTGATAGTCTAATTATTGGACAAAGAAATTGACCAGTTTGACGGGCTTGCGTTATTCTCCGTCTCACGAAAGCGTTTGAGCGCCGAGAACGGCAGACGAAAACGGCACACGAGAACGGCAAGGGCCGGTGGAAGCAGTTTTTTCCAGAATTGAGCATGCCCGCACGGCGGATGGCGTCATCCGGCAGATCGAGACGCTGATCCTCGAAGGCGTTCTGCGCGATGGCGACAGGCTGCCGGGCGAGCGCGATCTTGCGCGTCAGCTCGACGTGTCGCGTCCGATCCTGCGTGAAGCACTGAAGATGCTTGAAGAGCGCGGCCTGATCCTCACCCGCCATGGCGGCGGCACCTATGTGGCAGATATTATCGGGCAGGTTTTCACCACGCCGGTGCGCGAACTCATCGCCACCCATCGCAAGGCGACCGCCGATTATCTGGAATATCGCCGTGAGATGGAGGCCGTCGCCGCCGAGTTTGCGGCGCGGCGTGCGACGCCGGAGGATCTGGTTCTCCTGCAGGCCATCATGAAGCGCATGGATGCGGCGCATGCTTCTGAGGATTTCGAGGCGGAAGCGGCCTGCGATGTCGAGTTTCACAATGCGGTGGGCGAGTGTGCGCATAACATCGTGCTCCTGCACACGCTGCGCGCCTGCTACCGGCTTCTGTCGGATGGCGTGTTTCTGAACCGCGCCCGCATTTACGAACTGCCGGATGCGCGCAACACGCTGCTTGCCCAGCACCGGGCGATCCATGACGCAATTGTCGCGGGAAATCCCGAGGCAGCGCGTGCGGCTGCGGTCGCGCATATCGATTTCGTCGAAAAAGCCACCTTTCAGGCCGAGCGATCGGGCGACTGGCAGCGCATCTCGCGGCTGCGTCTCCATCAGCGCGGCGGAGAGGTTGCGGAACAATGAGCAAGCCAACCGGCCCTGCCGAACAATTCAAGCCAGCGAAAGAAGAACCGTTGAAAGAAGAAAGCACCTCACCGAAGCGCGTCGGCCTGTTCGTCACCTGCCTGGTGGACCTGTTCAGGCCTAGCGTCGGCTTTGCCGCCGTGAAGCTGCTGGAAGACGCCGGTTGCACCGTCGAGGTGCCCATGGCGCAAACCTGCTGCGGCCAGCCGGCCTATAATTCCGGCGACAGGGAAGACGCAGCCGCCATTGCGCGCCAGACCATCGAGGCCTTCGAAGATTTCGATTATGTGGTCGCGCCTTCGGGCTCCTGCGCCGGCATGCTCAAGAAGCATTATCCCGCGCTGCTCAAGGGCACGCCCTTCGAGGCGCGAGCCGAAGCCTTTTCGGGCCGGGTGCATGAGCTGGTGAGCTTTCTGGTCGATGTGCTGGGCGTCGCGTCGGTGCCGGTCAGTCATGAGGGCAGCGTCACCTATCACGATTCCTGTTCGGGTCTGCGCGAGCTTGGCATCCGCTCGCAGCCGCGCCAGCTTCTGTCTTCCATTGAGGGGCTGGAACTCAAGGAGATGCAGAACCCCGATGTCTGCTGCGGCTTCGGCGGCACGTTCTGCGTCAAATATCCCGACATCTCCAACAAGATCGTTGAGGAAAAGACGGCCAGCATCGAGGGAGCCGAGGCGGGCACGCTGCTCGCGGGCGATCTGGGCTGTCTCATGAACATGGCAGGCAAGCTGCACCGTCAGGGCAGCAAGGTTGAGGTTCGTCACGTGGCCGAGGTTCTGGCCGGCATGACCGACAAGCCGGCAATCGGCGGGGGAGGACGCTGATGGAGGTACAGTCTCCGCAGTTCAAGGAAAAAGCGCGCAAGGCAATGGCCGACGAGCAGTTGCAGCGCGCCATGGGCAAGGCCAAGGTCGGCTTTGTCTCCAAGCGCAGGAAGGCGGTCGACGCACTGCCTGAGTTCGACGAGCTGCGCTCTTCGGCGCGCGCGATCAAGGATCACACGCTCGAACATCTCGACCTTTATCTGGAAGCCTATGAGCGCAAGGTGATTGCGTCGGGTGGTCGGGTGCACTGGGCCGAAACGGCCGAGGATGCCCGTCAGGCGGTGCTCAGCATCTGCCGCGCGGCCGGTGCGCGCACGGTTACCAAGGGCAAGTCGATGATCACGGAGGAGATCGCGCTCAACGATTTCCTCGAAAAGGAAGGCGTGCGCCCGGTCGAAACCGATCTGGGCGAATACATCATCCAGCTTCGCGGCGAGCATCCGAGCCACATCATCGGCCCGGCGCTGCATTTGAACAAGGAACAGGTGGAAGAGGATTTCCGCCGCGTTCACACAGAGCTTCCGCCGGAGCGCGACCTGTCGCAGCCCGAATCCCTGCTCGGCGAGGCGCGAAACATTCTGCGGCCGCAGTATTTTCAGGCCGATGTCGGCATCACGGGCGCCAATTTCCTGGTGGCCGAAACCGGCACGTCGATCATTGTCACCAATGAGGGCAATGGCGATCTGACACAGACGCTGCCGCGCATTCACATCGTCGTCGCCTCCATCGAGAAGGTGGTGCCGACGCTGGAAGATGCGAGCCAGATCCTGCGCGTGCTGGCCCGCTCGGCCACCGGTCAGGACATGAGCGTCTACACCACGCTCTCCACCGGGCCGCGCCGCCCGGACGATCCCGACGGGCCGGACGAGTATCACGTCATCCTGCTCGACAATGGGCGCTCCTCCATGCTCGGCACGGAGTTCCATGAGATGCTGCGCTGCATTCGCTGCGGCGCGTGCATGAACCATTGTCCGGTCTATCACGCGGTTGGCGGCCATGCGTATGGCTGGGTCTATCCGGGGCCGATGGGCTCGGTGCTCACGCCCTCGCTTGTGGGCGTCGACAAGGCGGGGCATCTGCCCAACGCCTCCACTTTCTGCGGGCGGTGCGAATCCGTCTGCCCGATGCAGATCCCGCTGCCGCGCATGATGCGCAACTGGCGCGAGCGCGAGTTCGAGCGCGGGCTCAATCCGGCGGCGCAGCGCTTCGGCCTCGGCTTCTGGGCGTTCTTCGCCCGCCGACCGAAGCTCTATCGTCTGGCCACATCGATGGCGATCCCGACGCTTTCGGGGTTTGCCGGACGGCGCGGCTGGTTCCGTTCGCTGCCCTTTGCGGGCGGCTGGACGCGGCACCGCGATCTGCCGGCGCCCGAAAGCCGCACCTTCATGCAGCAATGGCGCGACCGCGAGGCCGGCAAATCTGAAAGGAGCGCGGTATGAGTGCGCGCGAAGCCATTTTGGGCAAGCTGCGTTCGGCAGCGTCTGTTTCCGCCAGCGATCATGCGCGGCGCGAAGCCGTTGAAAAACGCCTCGCCAAGCCGCCCCGCGGGTTGATCCCGGCGCGCGGCCAGTTGGAAGGCGAGGCGCGGATTGCCCTGTTCTGCAGCATGGCCGAGGCCGTGACGGCTACCGTCGAGCGGGTCGGCAGCGCCGATGACGTGCCGAAAGCCGTCACCCATTATCTGCGCTCCAGGAATCTTGCGCCCAGCGTGCGCATGGGCGACGACAAGCGCCTCAAACGCATGGACTGGGCGAGCCAGAAGTCCCTTGAGGTGAAGCACGGGCGCGCCGAGCCGCAGGATGAAGTGGGCGTCAGCCACGCACTCGCCGGCATTGCGGAAAGCGGCACGCTTGCCCTGCCTTCGGGCAAGGATAACCCCACGACGGTCAATTTTGTGCCCGATCACCATGTCATCGTCGTTGATGCGAAGGACATTGCCGGCGATCTTGAAACGGTGATTTCCCGCGTGCGGCGCAAATACGGCAGAGGTGAAATGCCCAGGGTTCTCAATCTCATCACCGGGCCATCGCGGTCGGGCGATATCGAGCAGACCATGCTGCTTGGCGCGCACGGTCCGCGCGCCCTGCACATCATCGTCGTCGACGGGTGATCCATGGCGATCGGGGTCTCCTGCAATGAGGCTTCGACGCCGGAGGGCATGCGCCTCTATGCGGTGGGCGACATTCACGGCCGGCATGATCTGCTGGCCGCGATGCATGCGCGGCTCATGGAGGAAATTCTCCATGACAGGCCTGCCGACTGGCGCATCATCTATCTGGGCGATTACGTGGATCGCGGCTCCAATTCGCGCGGGGTGCTCGAATATCTCGCCAATCTGCGCGAGAGCGACCCGCGTGTCATCGCGCTTGCCGGCAATCATGATGTGGGGTTCCTCGACTTCCTGTCGAACCCCGATCCGTTCGGTCTCTTCTCCTGCCATGGCGGGTTCGAGACGGCGCTTTCCTATGGCGTGGAAATCGACCTGACCTCACGCGAAGCGATGGAGCCGGGGCATGCGGCCCTGGTGCGCGCGGTGCCGCAGCGGCACAGGGCCTTGCTCGCGACCCTGCCATATTCCGTTTCGTTCGGTGATTTCTTCTTCTGCCACGCCGGCATTCGTCCGGGCGTACCGCTGGAAGATCAGACGCCCGACGACCTCACCTGGATCAGGCGTGCATTTCACGCGCATGAGGGGCTGCATCCCAAACTCATTGTACACGGGCACACGCCGGTACGCGCGCCGGAGATTTGCAGCAACCGGATCAATCTCGACACGGGCGCATGGCACACCGGTCGGTTGACGGCTCTCAGAATGGAAGGTCGGGAGAAAGTGCTGATCGAGGCCGCCTGTTGAGGAAGGCGGCCTGTGGGATCACGACTGAGCGCGCTGTTTGGCTGCGCTCAGATTGAAGTCTAGTCGACAGCGGTGGAGATGCCGTAGCCATCCACGGGATGGTGGTCGCCGGTGGCGCCTGCCGAAAGGAGTCTTGCTCCAATCAGTGTGAACGCTGAAACGGTAATCAGAAACACGACAGTTGCACGCCCGATTGTCATCCGGCCAAAGTCCCCTTGAAGGTCAACAAAAAGCAGCTCCCCATGCTGCGGAGGCTGCTATAAACGAAAACAGCTTAAGATTGAAACAAATTATACGCCAATACCCACATACTTTATGACAGGTCCCGAAATTGGTGGAAAATCGAATGAGTCTGCAGAATCGCGTTAATCCATTCGGGCAATTGATTACAACCCATGCGCGCGGCCTCTTCACCGGCAATCGTGGGGTGATTCATGATCCTGACACAAAGACGCTCCTGCGCCGCCGCTGGACAACCAAAGCGTGGATCATCTGTCAGTGCAGTTTCAGGGGGCGGCATCGCGAGGTGATGGGCCGCAACGGACCTTCCGGCGGGGCGGGCTGGACCGAGCTTTTCTTTCTCGATGAGGTCACGGCGCTGGCGGCTGGCCACCGGCCCTGCTTTCATTGCCGCAGGGAGCCCGCCACGCGCTTCATGAACTGCGTGCGCGCGTTCTGCCAGTCTCCGCAGATGAAGGCCCCGGAGGCGGGCGCCATCCTGCATGCGCAGCGCTATGCCGTCACCGGAACACCCGTGGAGCTCTCCGCATCGCAGGTCGCAACGCTGCCCGACGGGACAATGATCGCCATTGGCGAGAGAGCCCATGCGCTGCGTTCCGGTGTTCTTCACGAATGGGGCTTCGCCGGGTATGGCGCGGCCCGCACCCTCGAAAGCCTGCCACCCGTCGTCCAGCTGCTTACGCCGCGTTTGAGTATCTCGGCGCTTGAGGCCGGTTACGCGCCGGTCTGGCACGAGGCCATCGCCTCTTGACGCGGCATCGCCGATCCACCATCAGACCGCCATGCGTGCGAATTACAAATTGCAGCGGCTGTTCATCGATGCCGCACTCGCCCCCGACGCCGAGGTGGAAACCAGCCGGGAACAGGCCCACTATCTCAGCCATGTTCTGCGCCTGCGCGAGGGAGCCGAGGTTCTCGTCTTCAATGGCCGCGATGGCGAATGGCATGCGGAGCTCATTGAAGCCGGCCGCAAGTCGGTGCGCCTGCGCATGACGAAACAGGCCCGGCCGCAGACCCCGCTGCCCGACCTGCTTTACTGTTTCGCTCCCCTGAAGAAGGGGCGGCTCGATTATCTGGTGCAAAAGGCCGTGGAAATGGGGGCAGGGCGTCTCCAGCCGGTCATCACCCAGCACACCCAGGTGGCCAAACCCGGCACGCAGCGCCTCGAGGCCAATGTGATGGAGGCTTCCGAGCAGTGCGGCATTTTGGCCGTGCCCGAGGTGCTGGAGCCGGTGAAACTCGACCGGCTTCTTGCCGACTGGGATCCCGAACGGCGTCTCATTTTCTGCGATGAGGATGCGGCGACCAACAATCCCATGCAGGCGCTTTCGGGTGTCACGGAGAAGAAGCTGGCGCTGCTTGTGGGGCCGGAAGGCGGGTTTTCCGACGCGGAACGCGCCCAATTGCGCGCTTTGCCCTTCGTCACATCCATTCCGCTCGGCCCGCGCATTCTGCGCGCCGACACGGCAGCCGTTGCCGCGCTCGCCGTCATTCAGGCAAGCGTTGGCGACTGGGAATGAGTGGAGTAGTAAAGCGCTTGTGAAGAGAGGTTGACGCTCCTGTCAGCACTTTTTACTTGAAGCGGATTGTCAGCATGGTCCATCAGATCGCTGATGGTTTGCCAGGAGAGCAGTTATGGCCCGTGACACCACCGACAATCGGCCGATCGAGCGGGTCGAAGAACTTGCCGACGATCTCGCGAAGGGCTGCAAGCCGCGCGAGAAATGGCGCATCGGCACCGAGCACGAAAAATTCCCCTTCTATGTCGATGGCAATCGCCCCGTTCCCTATGAGGGCGAGCGCGGCATCAAGGCCGTTCTGGAAGGCATGCAGCGCGTTCTCGGATGGGACCCGATCAATGATGACGGGAACATCATCGGCCTTGTCGAGCCGACGGGGCAGGGCGCCATCTCGCTGGAGCCGGGCGGACAGTTCGAATTGTCCGGCGCACCGCTGGAGACGCTCCACCAGACTTGCCGCGAGGGCAATGCCCATCTGGCGCAGCTGCGCGAGATCGCAGAGCCGCTCGGCATTCGCTTCCTCGGTCTCGGCGGCAGTCCCAAATGGACGCTGGCCGAAACGCCGCAGATGCCCAAATCGCGCTACAAGATCATGACCGCCTACATGCCGAAGGTCGGCACACAGGGCCTCGACATGATGTACCGCACCTGCACCATTCAGGTTAACCTCGACTTCGAGACCGAAGCCGACATGCGTCGCAAGATGCAGGTCGCGCAGCGCCTGCAGCCGCTTTCCACGGCGCTGTTCGCCAATTCTCCGTTCACCGAAGGCCGGCTGAACGGCTACCAGTCATGGCGCGGCGAGATCTGGCGCGACACCGACAATCAGCGTTCGGGCCTTCTGCCCTTCGTGTTCTCCGATAATTTCGGATTCGCCGATTACGTCGAGTGGGCGCTCGACGTGCCGATGTATTTCATCATCCGCGACGGCCGCTATCACGACTGTACGCACGTCACCTTCCGCCAGTTCATGAATGGCGCGCTGAAGGATGAGGTGACCGACGGCCTGCCCACCATTGGCGACTGGTCGAACCATCTTTCCACCCTGTTCCCGGATGTGCGCCTCAAGCGCTTCCTGGAAATGCGCGGCGCCGATGGCGGCCCGTGGCGGCGCATCTGCGCGCTCCCGGCCTTCTGGGTCGGTCTGCTCTATGATCAGGCCGCGCTCGACGCCGCCCATGATCTGACCTCTGACTGGTCGTTCGAGGAGATCGAGGTGATGCGCAACGCCGTGCCGGCGGAAGGTCTTGCCACGCGTTTCCGCAATCACGACCTGCGCGAGGTTGCGCGCGAGGTTCTGGCCATTTCGCGCAAGGGGCTTTCCGCCCGCAAATGTCTCAATCCGGAAGGCTATGACGAGGCGAGCTTCCTCAGCCCGCTTGATGAGATCGTGGCCCGCGGCACCACGAGCGCGCAGGAGCTCGCCAACGCGTTCAACACGCGCTGGGACCGCTCCATCGAACCGGTGTTCCTCGAGCAGGCCTACTAAGCCTGCCCGGACCGGCGTTTTTTCGGACCGGCTTTTCGGGTCGGCAAAGACAAAGCGCGCTTGTCGGGTTATCTTCCTGAAACAATGGTTTGCTATCCGCCTGTCACCCTTGGGATGGGACTGGCGGGATTACTAAGGAGATGCCCATGCTTCCGCTGTTCGAGATGCTCAACAATGCCGGTCAGGGACAGGGCGTGGACCAGTTCGCCCGGCAGTTCGGCATTTCGCAGGATCAGGCGCAGCAGGCCATGGAAGCGCTTCTGCCGGCTTTCAGCCAGGGCCTGAAGCGCAACGCCGCCGACCCCTATGGCGCGGGCAATTTCCTTGGCGCGCTCGCGTCGGGCCAGCACGCCAAATATTTCGAGGATGCGGCAAGCGCCTTCAGCGCGCAGGGCATGACCGAGGGCAATGGCATTCTTGGCCATCTCTTCGGCTCCAAGGATGTGAGCCGCGCCGTGGCCAGCCACGCCGCGCAGGCGACCGGGCTTGGCGAAGACATGATCAAGCAGATGCTGCCGGTGCTCGCCTCCATGATCATGGGTGGCCTGTTCAAACAGTCGACGGGCCAGATGCCCGGCGCGCAGCCGCGCCAGACGCAGGCGCAGGCCGGCGGTGGTGGCATGCTGGGTGACCTGATGGAGCAGATGATGCGCCAGATGGGGCAGCAGCCGGGTTCCACGCAGTCGCGCAGCCGCGCGCCTTCGGGCATGAGCCCTTCAGACAATCCGTTCGGGCAGATCCTTGAGGGCATGTTCGGTGGCGGCGCAGGCGGTTCTTCCGGGCGCAGCGCTCCCTCCGGCGGGCAGGGCAACAACCCGCTTGGCGATATTTTCGATCAGTTCCTGAGAGGCGGTCAGGGCGCATCCCAGACCCGCCGCGAACCGGAGCCTGAGCCCAATCCGAGCGGGCGTCCGCGCAATCCCTATGACGATCTGTTCGGCCAGATGTTCGAGACCGGACGCCAGACGCGCGACGATTATGAGCGTGGCGTCGAAAACATCTTCGAGCAGTTCCGGCAGGGCATGGAGCGCCGTCGCTAATCTCTCTGCAGCCTGTTACGCCACAGCGGTTTTCCGGTTGTGCAAGGTGGCCGCGGTTCTTTTGCGCGATGGCGAAGCGTTCTATGTCTGGTTCATTCCCGGAGGAGATGAGCCTTGATGTATTGTCCGCCCGCCTTTCGCGTTGAAGAACTCGCATCGCTTCACGGTCTGATGCGTGCGGCGCGGCTCGCCAATGTCGTAACCTTCGGGGCCAACGGGTTGCATGCCAGCCCTCTTCCCCTGTTCCTTGACGAAACCGAAGGTCCTTTTGGCACGCTTTACGGCCATTTCGCGCGCGCCAATGCGCAGTGGAAGGACACGCCGCTGAATGATGCGCTGGCGATCTTCATGGGGCCTGACGCCTATGTCTCGCCCTCCTGGTATGCTTCCAAGAAGGAGCATGGAAAGGTCGTCCCCACCTGGAACTACAGTGCGGTTCACGCGCGCGGCCCGATCGAATTCTTCGATGATGAGGCGCGGCTTCGCGATGTGGTGGAGCGGCTGACCAATCTGCACGAGGCCGAACGGCCGGAGGTCTGGTCGATGTCGGATGCGCCCGCACCCTTCCTCAGGGGGCAGCTGCGCGGGATCATCGGGCTGCGGCTTCCCATCACCGGTCTTGAGGGCAAGAACAAGATGAGCCAGAACCGCAGCGCCGCAGACCGGGCCGGTGTCGCAGAAGGAATGGCCGGCAGTTCTCACGCCTCCGAGAGGGCGGTTGCAGGGAAGATCCCGGTGGAATGAAGCCCCGTCCCGCATTTCACATGGGGACCGTTTGACGCGGTAATGCCTGTGAAGCGCCGTTTTGATTGACTCAACGCATCCATAATCCTATAAGCCCGCCACGCTTGGGCCTTGCGTCTGGCGGCGTGTTGTCACGCCTTCGGACATGCCCGAAAAAGCGAAGCTCCTGTTCAAAGAAACAGAATAAAGAAGGGCCGCACTCCGCGGTATTAAATAAATGAAGCGTACATATCAGCCTTCCAAGATCGTTCGTAAGCGTCGGCACGGATTCCGCGCCCGCATGGCCACAAAGGGCGGTCGCCGCGTTATTGCAGCGCGTCGCAGCCGTGGTCGCAAGCGGCTGTCCGCATAAGGTTCGGAGGCGAGGCCGGAAAGATGACGGACCGGCCAGCCGTCCCACCCCCGGCGCGTCTTAAAAAGCGCGCCGAATTTCTGGCTGTCCGTCGCGGTGAAAAACGGCGCGGGCGGCTTTTTTTGCTGGAAGTGCTTGATCGTGGGGATGAAAATCCGCCGCGGCTGGGCATTACGGTAACGAAAAAAGTCGGCAACGCGGTTGTTCGAAACCGCGTGCGCCGGCGGCTCAAAGAAGCCTGCCGCCTCCACGCGGTCCACGACATGGCCGCCGGCAAGGATTATGTGATCGTGGCGCGGCGTTCTGTGCTTGATGCACCGTTCGCCTCCCTGAAAGACGAGCTTTCCCGCCGTATCGGAGAAACCGAGAACCGGCGCGGAAAGGGCAAGGACCTTGATGGATAACAATCGCAATTTTCTCATCACGATCGCGCTCTCCGTGGTGATCCTGACGCTCTGGCAGGTGTTCTACATGAACCCGCGCATTGAGTCGGAGCGCGAGATCGCGCAGATCGAAACGCAGCAGGCCGCGGAAGCCGCACAGGCCCTTGCGCAATCCAACGGTGAGAACAGCGATATTCCCACCCCGACCAGCGGAGCCGGTGCGGTGCCGGGAACTGCCGGTCAGGCGGCCGTGCCTGCCGACCGCGAGACGGCGATTGCCGGCAGCGAGCGCGTGGAGATCAACACGCCGCGCATTTCGGGCTCCATCAATCTGACCGGCGCACGTCTCGACGACCTGCTCCTCAAGGATTACCGGGTCACGGTCGACAAGGATTCGCCGAACATCCAGCTTCTCAACCCCTCGACAGGTCCTGACGGCTATTATGTCGAGACCGGCTATGTGGGTTCGGAAGCCGCTGGCGCGCTGCCGGGTCCGTCCACCCAGTGGACCATCACCGAGGGCGAGGTTCTCACCCCCGATACGCCTGTCACGGTCTCCTTCACCAACGACAAGGGCCTGACCTTCAATCGTACCTTCTCGGTCGATGGCAATTACATGTTCACCGTGTCGGACGCGGTGGAGAATGCTTCCGGCGCTCCGGTTGCGCTGCGCAATTATGGTCGCACCACCCGCATCGGCACGCCCGCGACCTCCGGCATCTACATTCTGCATGAGGGCCTCATCGGCGTGACCGGCGAGGAAGGCCTGCAGGAAATCGATTATTCCGACGTCGAGGAAGAAAAGCGCATCACGCCCGGCAAGTCGTCCGATGGCTGGCTCGGCATCACCGACAAGTACTGGGCGGTCACGATGATCCCCCGTACCGGTCAGGACTTCCAGCCGCGCTACACCTATTCCGGCGACACCACCCCGCGCTACCAGGCCGATTATCTGACCGACGAGATCGTGGTCGCCGATGGCGCTTCGGTCACCTCTGAGCTGATGGTTTTCGCCGGTGCGAAAGAGGTCAATGTTGTCGACGCCTACGAGACGGCCGATGGCGTGCGCCAGTTCGAGCTTCTGATCGACTGGGGCTGGTTCTACTTCCTCACCAAGCCGATGTTCTTCCTCATCGACTGGCTGTACAAACTGCTTGGCAATTTCGGCCTGGCCATCCTGGCCACCACGGTTGTCGTCAAGCTCATCTTCTTCCCGCTCGCCAACAAGTCCTACAAGTCCATGGCGAACATGAAGAAGGTTCAGCCTGCCATGCTCGAAATCCGCGAGAAATATGCGGATGACAAGATGAAGCAGCAGCAGGCGATGATGGAGCTCTACAAGAAAGAGAAGATCAATCCGCTGGCCGGCTGCTGGCCGATCCTGATCCAGATTCCGGTGTTCTTCTCGCTCTACAAGGTGCTCTACGTCACCATCGAAATGCGTCACGCACCGTTCTTTGGCTGGATTCAGGACCTTTCGGCTCCCGATCCGACGTCGATCTTCAACCTGTTCGGTCTGCTGCCTTACGACGTTCCGGCCTTCCTGATGATCGGCGTCTGGCCGCTGATCATGGGTGTCACCATGTTCCTGCAGATGCGCATGAACCCGACGCCGCCGGATCCGACGCAGGCCATGATCTTCAACTGGATGCCGGTGATCTTCACCTTCATGCTGGCCACGTTCCCGGCCGGTCTGGTGATCTACTGGGCATGGAACAACTTCCTCTCCATCGTCCAGCAGGGCGTGATCATGAAGCGCCAGGGCGCGAAGATCGAGCTCTGGGACAATCTGGCCGGATTGTTCAAGAAGAAGCCAAAACCTGCCGAATAGGCGGTAATCAAAGAAAAAGCCCCGGTTCGACCGGGGCTTTTTTGTTTTCGGGCGATTGCCCGCCGCGCTTCATCCGTCGGTGCGCGGATGCTGGCGGTCCGGCGCGTTTAATCGAGCAGTTCGCGCAGCGCCATGCGCTTGTAATCGTCCACCAGACGGCGGCCTTCCGCTTCCGGCATCTGGATCGCCAGCCGCATGGTCGCCTCGCCCAGATGGATGATCAGAAGGGCGGTGGAGGCCGTGGCGTCCGGGTCGCGCGCAGGCTTGGCGCGCAGCATCGCGGCAGCCAGTTCCTGCGCATTGGCGCGCGCATCTTCCAGATCCAGATCGCAAAGCGCCTTGTCGGCCTGCGTGCCCGACCAGATGTCCCGCATCACGGGCTCCGAGAGGAACATCGCGTAATACTCGTCGATCAGCTCCGTGAAAGCCTGTTCCAGCTCGCTCGGGCTGGAGACGCCATCAAGCCCCTGACAGATACAATCCCGGCCCGCCTCGTTGTAGTGCTCGGCCAGCGTGCGGACGATGGCGGCCTTGTCCGGGAAATACTGGTAGAGCGAGCCGATGGAGATGCCCGCCCGCGCGGCCACATCGCTCATCCTGAGCTGATCGCTTCCTGCTTCCGCAATCATCTGTGTCGCCACCGCAAGAATGCGCTCCACGCGCTCCTGAGCGCGTTTCTGCATGGGCCTCTTGCGAATGCTGGCGCCGTGGCCGGTTTCCGTCTCAGACATCGAAATCCTTTTGTGAGGGATGCTCACATTACTGTTGACATCAATAATATGAGGATTTATCACATTTGCAAATGTGAGAGTTTATCACTTTATGGAGGCCAGCATGACAGACCAGCAGATCGACCCAGCCCGACCCATTCTCGTGACCGGCGGCACGGGCAAGACCGGCCGCCGCGTTGCGGCGCGGCTCAGCGAGGCGGGCATTCCCGTCCGCGCCGTCTCGCGCAGCAGCGAGATCCCGTTCGATTGGGAAAAGCCGGAGACATGGGATGCAGCGCTTGATGGTGTGGGCGCCGCCTATGTCAGCTATTATCCGGACCTCGCGGTGCCGGGCGCTGCCGAGACGGTCGATGCGTTTGCGAAGCGCGCGCTGGAGAAAGGCGTAAAGCGGCTGGTGCTTCTGTCGGGCCGGGGCGAAGAAGGAGCCGAGCACGCAGAGCAGCTCCTGATGCAGAGCGGGGCCGACTGGACGATCCTGCGCGCGGACTGGTTCTTCCAGAATTTTAGCGAAGCCTTTTTTCTCGATGCGATCCTGGCCGGCGAACTCGCCTTGCCGGTCGGCGATGTGCGCGAGCCCTTCATCGACGTTGAGGATATCGCCGACGTGGCCTTCGTCACGCTCACGCAGCCAGGTCATGCGGGCAGGGCGTACACGCTCACAGGCCTGCGTTCCATGCGCTTTGACGATATGGTGAGCGAGATCGGGCAGGCGTGCGGGCGCGACATCCGCTTCATTCAGATCCCGGTCGACGTCTTCGTGGAAGGCGCGCGCCAGCAGGGGCTTGAGGAGCCGCTTGTGGCCCTTATGCGCGAATTGTTCACCGAGGTTCTGGACGGGCGCAATGAAAGCGTGAGTGACGATGTCGAGAAGCTGCTCGGCCGCCCGCCGCGCGACTTCTCCGATTTTGTCCGCCGCACGGCGCAGACCGGCGTCTGGGATGTCGCCTGATCCACGCTCGACGCAAACCTGATGAGGATGCCGTCATGACCGTCCGCTCTTTGCATTGGCCGTTCTTGCCACGCTGGAGCGGGCGTCATGGCGGCGTCTTCCTGACGTTTTGCCATTGTTGCCCGCGCGCCGCGCCTCCGCTATGAAGGGGGCCGCAATCAGGGAGCGCCTTCGATGAACAACTAAGGGGACCGCAACAGACACGCCGCCGTGACTTCAGGTCCGGTCCGTTTTCCGCATGCCGGAGGCGGTGTTTTCTTCCCCTTTGTTGAGATCAAGGAGGTCCTCATGCACGGACCCAATCCCGCCACGCCATATCCCATGGCCGGCTTTCCCCGCACCGTATTCCTGAAAAGTTTCATCACCCGTCCCAATATCGAGGTGGGCGACTTCTCCTATTACGACGATCCGCAGGGCGCGGAGCGTTTCGAGGAGAACAATGTCCTCTACCATTTCGACTTTCTGGGCGACCGGCTGGTCATCGGCAAATTCGTGGCCATCGCCCATGGCGCGACGTTCATCATGAACGGCGCAAATCACCTCATGACCGGCTTCTCCACCTTTCCCTTCAACATTTTCGGCAATGGCTGGGAGGAAGGTTTCGACGCCGGGACCTATCTGGAGCACGGGCGCGGCGACACGATTGTCGGAAACGATGTGTGGATCGGCCGGCAGGCGCAGATCATGCCGGGCGTCACCATTGGCGACGGGGCGGTGATCGGCGCGAACGCCGTGGTCGCCTCCGACGTTCCGCCCTATGCGATTGCCGTGGGCAATCCGGCCCGTGTCCTGCGCGTGCGCTTTGCGCCGGAAACCGTGGCGGCGCTTCTCGAAATCGCATGGTGGTCCTGGCCCGCCGAGAAGATCAGCCGCAACCTTGCGGCCATTCGCGGTGCGGATCTGGAGGCCCTGAAGGCTGCCCGCTGAGGCGGCCTTCATCCCTTCCTCATTAAACTTGACTTTTTTAGTAAAGCATTGTGTCTGTGGTCGGGTCGCTCCGAACCTTCGGGGCGGAAAGCCGAGAGACAGGCGACATGATACATCTGGATCCGATTGGTGACTTTGCACCTCACCATCCTTGCGAAACGCAGGAGCTGGAACGTCATCGCGGCAAGCTCCTGCGTGTCGAGCGCCTGCGCTCCAAGGTGAAGGCGGCCAAGGCCGCCGCCGCAGAAAGCCTTTCCCGCGCAAACGACGCGCCGGAGCCGCATGACAGCGCAAACACGCTGTTCGTTGCCCTGTTCGACGCGCACTGCCGGGATCGGGAAAAGCTGTTCGAGGCAATGCGCGAACTCGATGAGGCGTGCCGGGAGCTGCACGCCGCGTCGGCGGGCATGAATTTCGTCGCCTCGCTCCCGCACCGGCCAGCCAAGCAATTAGAAGGGACTGCGTTTCACAGATGACTGGATTTGAGCGTCGCCGCGAAGAGGCGGAAATGCATCTGCGCATGCAGTTGATGAAGGAAATGAGCGAGGTCATGCAGCGCACGGGCCTGCCGCCGATGATCGTCATGCGCGAGGCCGTGCGGGCCATTGGCGTGATCTATCGCGAAACGGCCGATGCGCATCAGGGGCCGGGCTCCTGTTCCTGCGGATGGCAGCCGCAGGAAGCCGCCGATCTCGACTATCTGGGCCGCGCTCTGCTCGAGGCGAGCCGCCAGCCGCGCCGCCGCGACCTCGGCGCGATGCAGGTTCTCGGCACCGCCTGAGCGGTGCGTCCGGTGCGGTTTCCCCAACAGCGCTGTTGACAAAAGCCTCGCCAGTCTTGATGCCGTCATCTGAACGATAATGGAGATGATGGCGTGAACGCATCAGAAGATGGCGCAGCCACCGGCAACGCGCAGACTGAGCAGCAGATCGGCCGGCAGATCGACCGAACGAGTTTCCTGCGGCCGTGGGTGTTCCTGCGCGGCGCGCCTGCAATGAAGTTTCTGCCGCCGGAAGGGCCGCCAGAAGTGGCGTTCGCCGGTCGCTCGAATGTGGGCAAGTCGTCGCTCATCAATGCGCTCATCGCGCAGCGCGGTCTTGCGCGCACCTCCAACACGCCGGGCCGCACGCAGGAACTGAACTTCTTCGTCCCCGATGGCTATTCCGGCGCCGATGGCGACATGCCCCCCATGGCGATCATCGACATGCCGGGCTATGGCTTCGCCAAGGCGCCCAAGGCGCAGGTCGACGCCTGGACGGAACTGGTGTTCGATTATCTGAGAGGCCGGGTGACGCTGAAGCGCGTCTTCCTGCTGATCGACGCACGCCACGGCATCAAGAAGAATGACGAGGAGGTCATGGACCTGCTCGACAAGGCTGCCGTTTCCTATCAGGTGGTGCTCACCAAGATCGACAAGATCAAACCGCCCGCAGTGGTGCGGCTGCTTGCCGATACCGAAGCGCAGCTGAAGAAGCGCGCCGCAGCCTATCCGGAGATCGTCGCCACCTCTTCGGAGAAGGGGCATGGCATGGACGAACTGCGCAACGCCATCGCGCGCGCCGTCTCGGACGGCTGACGCGCGAAGGCGAGAATGAGCAGGCTCAGCCGGGCGCAGGCTCACCCGGGCGCAGACTTAGCTGGGCATTGTGGGGCCGGGCCTGAACTGCATGGCCACGCCATTGATGCAGTGGCGCTTGCCGGTCGGTTGCGGTCCGTCATCGAAGATGTGGCCCAGATGACCGCCGCAGCGGCGGCAGTGGCACTCGGTGCGGGTCATGAACAGCGAGTTGTCCGGCCGCGTGCCGATGGCGTTCGGCAGCGCTTCCCAGAAGCTTGGCCAGCCGGTGCCGGAATCGTATTTCACTTCAGATGAATAGAGCGGCAGGTCGCAGCCTGCGCAATGGAAGAGCCCGGCGCGCTTCTCATTGTTCAGCGGGCTCGTAAAGGCCCGTTCCGTCGCTTCTTCGCGCAGAACCGCAAACTGCTGTTCGGTCAGGATGGCGCGCCATTCGTCTTCGGTCTTCGTGATCTCGAAGGTCTCGGCCATGGCGCTGCCGCCGGGGCGCTTGTGCGCCAGAAATGCGCCTCCGGTCAGGGTCGCGAAAGCGCCCGCCGCGCCATAAAGAAAATTACGCCGTCTCATCGTCAAACTCCTTCGCACATCATGCCGTGCATTGAACGCCGGGAATTCCGGGAGGATTCGGGCCGACCCTAAGCCCGGCGCTCCATCACCTCCAAGTCAAGTCGGTGTGAGATGAGGGGTTACTGAAGGGCAGCCGAAGCCGCCCTCCAGATGCGTGAAGCGTTCTGCGATCAGCCCTTCGGCAGAAGCACCGTGTCGATGACGTGGATGACGCCATTCGACTGATCGACGTCGGCAATGGTCACAGTCGCCACATTGCCGTTCTCATCGGTCAGGGTGATGTTGTCGCCGTCCATCTTGGCTTCCAGCATGCAGCCGCCAACGGTCTTGACCGGATGGTTGCCGCCATCATCGGAAATCATCTTGCCAATGGCGTCGGACATGGCTTCGGTCGCGACCACGTGACAGGTCAGGATCGTGGAAAGCTGGTCCTTGTTTTCCGGCTTCAGCAGCGTCTCAACCGTGCCGTCCGGCAGTTTTTCAAAGGCGGCGTTGACCGGTGCAAACACGGTGAAGGGGCCTTCGCCGGACAGCGTGTCGACCAGGCCTGCAGCCTTCACGGCAGCCACCAGCGTGGTGTGATCTTTCGAGTTGACCGCGTTTTCGACGATGTTCTTGTCGGCATACATGGCTGCGCCGCCAACCATCGGGTTTTCGGCCAGAGCCGATCCCGTGAAAGCGAGAGCGAGCGAGCCGGCGAGAAGGGAAGCAGTGATCTTGCGCATGTCTAAACTCCTCAGGTTCGTTTGCGGGACCGCCTTCATGGTCGGCCCTTTTGGGAACACGAGGAGCCACGGATGCCTTCCACGGAGAGTTTCAAAAAAGTTCGATTTTTTTTTGAAGAAGGCCGAAATCAGATGTCGCGCAGGTCGCCGAGCGCAACCACCGGACCCGTCGGCGCGCCCGATGGCGATCCGCCCAGCGGCTCCGTGGTGATGGCGAAGACCGCACCGGCGTCGATGGCCTCACCGAGCGCCTGGCTCAGTGCGACGTGAACGCTGGACCCGACCGGAATGATGCCCAGAGAAACCGGCGCATTGTCGCCCTCTATGGCCCAGAGTTCGAAGTCGCGGCCATCAGGACGCGCGCCCGAAACATGCGAGAGCGAGACGTCGCGTTTCGTCCCGTCATAGACCGCGAGATAACGCACATCCGTGTCGTCATGGGCGAGGGAGGCGACGAAACGCTGCTCGGCCACCGGCGGTGCGCCGAAGGGCAGGCTGGTATAGGTCAGCGCGACATAGGCGGCAAAGGCCAGAAGCGCCGCCACGGCGAAACCGCGCCAGAATGCGAGGCTCGACCATAACCCCGGTCGGCTGGTCTGCGGGCCCGCACCGAACAGGCTTGCATCGATGGCTGTCTTCACACGGGCGGGCGCTTCCGCCGGTTCATAGGCGTCGGCCATGGGGGCAAGCTGCGCCTCCCACCGTTCCACGAGACGCGCGAATTCGGGTTCCGTTTCGATGCGGCGCGTGGCAGCGGCGCGCTCATCGGCAGCGAGAACGCCCAGCACATATTCGGCTGCAACGAGATCGTCCTCGTCGCGTCTGTCCGGTCCGTGTTCGTCTGCCACCGTCATCGTTCCAGGCATTCCCTGAGCTTGAGCAGGCTGCGCCGCAGCCAGGTTCGCATTGTGTTGAGCGGCACGTCGAAATGTGCTGCAAGTTCGGCATAGCTGTCGCCGTTGAGATAGGCTCCCCGCACCGCCGTGGCGCGGTCGGCCTCCAGTTCGGCAAGGCAGGCGTCAATGCGCCGCCGTTCGCTGCCGGCCTGAGCCATGGCCTCGGGGGTCGGCGCGGGGTCGGCAATTGCGTTCGCCTCATCCAGTTCTTCAGTCGGGGCCTTGCGCGCCCGCAGCCGGTCGATGGCGTGATTGCGCGCCACCGCCACGAGCCAGGTGATCGGGCTCAGGTCCGACGCGGCAAACCGGTCGGCCTTGGTCCATATCTTCACATAGACTTCCTGCAGCGCCTCTTCGGCCTCCGCCCTGTCTTTCAAGACACGCAGGCAGACGCCAAAGAGTTTCGCGCTCGTGTGCCGATAAAGCAGATCGAACGCCGCACGCTCCCGGAGCGCGGTTCTGAAGATCAGCTTCGTTATCTCATCTGGCGTCATGGGCGGAAGATTAGGCGGATTGTCGACTGGTGGGAAGGCGGGTTTGCAGATCAGCTAGCGCGCGCACAGACAAAGGCAAGGGGGCGACTGCCGCGCGGATCAGGCTTTTTGTGTCCGGGGCATGCAAGATCATTTCACTTGCTGCGAAAAATGCTTTATGAAACCGCCGTTTTGACTTTGGGGAATAACGCGATGACGGACATGACGGAAACTGCAGAAGCACAGGCGCGCTTTCTTTCGGCGGCGCTGCCTTACATGCAGCGTTATGAGAACAAGACCATCGTCGTGAAATATGGCGGTCACGCCATGGGCGACAATGCGCTTGGGCAGGCTTTCGCCCGCGATATCGCGCTCCTCAAACAGTCCGGCGTCAGCCCCATCGTCGTTCATGGCGGCGGCCCGCAGATCGCGGCCATGCTCAAGAAAATGGGCATCGAATCGAAGTTCGAGGGCGGCCTGCGCGTGACCGACGCGAAGACCGTGGAGATCGTCGAGATGGTGCTTGCCGGCTCCATCAACAAGGAAATCGTGGCGCTCATCAACGCCGAGGGCGAATGGGCCATCGGCCTGTGCGGCAAGGACGGCAACATGGTGTTTGCCGAAAAGGCGCACAAGACGGTGGTTGATCCCGATTCCAACATCGAGCGCGTGCTCGATCTCGGTTTCGTCGGCGAGCCGGTGGAGGTCGACCGCACTTTACTGGACCTTCTGGCCCATTCTGAAATGATCCCCGTCATCGCTCCGGTCGCGCCCGGCCGCGACGGTCACACCTACAACATCAATGCCGATACGTTCGCCGGCGCGATTGCCGGTGCTGTGCGCGCCACGCGCCTCCTGTTCCTGACCGACGTGCCGGGCGTGCTCGACAAGGACAAGAACCTGATCGACGAGCTGACGGTCGCCGAAGCGCGCGCGCTCATCAAGGACGGCACGATTTCCGGCGGCATGATCCCCAAGGTTGAAACCTGCATCCAGGCGATTGAGCGGGGCGTCGAAGGTGTCGTCATCCTCAACGGCAAGACCGCGCATTCCGTGCTGCTCGAGCTCTTCACCGAGCATGGCGCGGGCACGCTGATCGTTCCGTAAGGGACGGCTGCGGAAAAAACGCGAAAACCCGCTTGACCTGGAGTTCACTCCAGCAAGTAGATGCATGTGTGCACACAATGGAGATGCACACATGCAAGAGCAGATCATCATCGAGAATTTCCTTGCGGCGCTGAAGGCAGGCGATGTCGACGGGGCCTGCGCCTTCGTGGCGGAAAATGCCGTCATCATTGGCGTCCGCGCCGAGCCGAAGCCCTCCGTTCCGCCCTATGGCGCGCGCTGCGGGCATGATGGCTTCCGCACCTTCCTTGCCGCACTCGGACGCACCTTCAAAAGCCAGTCGCTTACAGTGGAGCACCTTGGAGCGGGTGAGGGCGTTGCCTTTGCCAGCGGGCAGCTTGACCACATCGTCGCCGCGACCGGAAAGCGCTTCTTCAGCGAATGGGTCCTGCGTTGCCGCGTGCGCGAAGGCAAGATCACACACTATCAGTTCTGTGAGGACAGCGCCCGGCTCGAAGACGCGCTGTCGCCAGTCGGGGAGGCCGCATGAAGATTGGCGAAGTGGCAAGGCGCACCGGCCTGAGCATCGACACGCTGCGCTATTACGAAAAGCTCGGCCTCATTGATCCGCCATGGCGGCAGGGCGGCCAGCGCGCCTATGACGACAACATCGTCAAATGGCTGAACTTCATCAAGCTGTTGAAGGCCACGGGCATGCCGCTTGCCGATGTCGAGACCTATGCGCGTCTGCGCCGTGAGGGCGAAGGAAGCTCCGCCGAGCGCCGCGAGATGCTGGAGCATCAGCGCATGTTGGTTCTGGCGAAGATCGCCGAACTTCAGGAATGCGTCGAACTGCTCGACTACAAGATCATGAACTATGCCGAAATCGAAGCGCGCCACCGCGCCGAAGACGGCCGGAAGGACCAGACCCATGACCATTGAAACCGTCGCTGAAACCGCCCCAAATGCGTCCGCGCTCGAAAAGGGGCGGGCCATCGCCGCAAGGCTCAATCCCGATCTCGAAGATATTTTGTCAGAGCGCTATGATGCGGTCCTGCCGGGGTTTTCAGAAACGCTGATCGAAAGCGCCTATGGGCGTTTCTACGCCCGCGAGGGGCTCGACCTCAAAACGCGCCAGCTCGCCACTGTGGCAGCGCTCACGGTGCTTGGCGGGCAGACAGCGCCCCAGCTCAAGGTGAACATCGAGCATGCGCTGGCGGCGGGTGCGGGCGAACGCGAAATTCTGGAAGTGATCCTGCAGATGGCGGCCTATGGCGGCTGGCCGGCGGCCATCAACGGGCTCAACGCGGCGCTCGAACTCTTTGGCGAACGCGCCCGCTCGCCGGACGCCTCTGCCTGGAACGGCCAGTAGCCTGCCAGAAGTAGCCTACCAGAGCACCAGCAGCAGGATGCCCGCGACGATCAGCAGGCAGCCTGCCACTTCCGTGCGGTTGATGTGTTCACGGAAGAAGAAGACGGAGGAGGCGAAGGTGAAGATCATCTCGATCTGCGCCAGCGCCTTCACCACCGCCGCCTGTTGCAGGGTCATGGCGGTGAACCAGCCGAGCGATGCCGCAGCGCCGACGAAGCCCACGAAGAGCGAAGGCTTCCAGGCCTGCGCGATCCTGCCCACCTCGGCGCGGTCGCGCCACAGCATCCATGCCAGCATGATGACGGTCTGAAAGCTGATGGTGACGGCGAGCGTCGTCGTCGCCTGCATCAGGTAGTTCGGCCCGCCAAGCGAGAGCGAGGCCGCGCGATAGGCCACCGCCGTCACGCCGAACAGCGTGCCCGAGGCAAGGCCGATCAGCGCCGTGGGGCTGATCAGCGAGCGGAACAGATTGCCCCAGCTCATCGGCACACGGGCGACCGAAATCAGCATCACGCCGATCACCGTCACCGCGATGGCAACCAGCGCGCCGAAACCGGCGACCTCGCCAAGCAGGACGAGACCGAAGATCGCGGCCTGCGCCGGTTCGGTGCGCGAGTAGGCGGTGCCGACAGCGAAATTCCGAAAGGAAAAGAGATAGATCAGCAGAAACTGCGCGGAAATCTGTCCCAGTCCGCCAAGAATGGTCCAGGCAAGAAAGGTGCCGTGAATTTCGGGGATCCCGTAGCCGGCGGCAAAATGCAGCGCCAGCCACAGAGCAAGCACGAAGGGCATGCCGAACCCGAAGCGCACGAAGGTCGCCCCGGTCGTTCCCATCACACCCTTGAGGTGTTTTTGACCGACGGAACGCAGGTTCTGCAGAAAGGCGGCGGCGATGGTGATCGGTATCCAGAGTTCCATGCTTCGCCTTCTGTCGTCTTCCGGCTCAATTGCCTTGGGATGTTGTCGCAAACGTGTATAGTCACCGCGGCAGCGAAAGAAAACTGCCACTTACAGGCCTCTGCCCAGACAGGATCGACCCAATCCAAGTGCTGGCCTGCCACCCTCTTGAAGACGAGGAGAGCAGAGGATGAAATACGTTCTGGTCACGATCTATCTGGGCTTCCGGACCGTCGGAATGACGTCTGCGGAGTTCAACAGCGCGGGCGCCTGCGAGAATGCGAGGAACCGCCTGGACGTGGGCACGCTCTCGCGAACCCAGTCCTTCTGCATCAAAAAGGGACTGAACGTGGACCGTTTGCCTGTCCCGGCATCCGACGGACAATGAAGCCGCACTGGCACAAGACGCGTGCTCACCTGGCAGGTGAAAACCCCCGCAACCGGATTGCCGGTGGCGCGGAAGGTCTGCCATAACGGAGGCATGAGAAACCAGCCCGCTCCCGACCGCTTCACCCACGTCACCGACTGGGTGTTTGACCTCGACAACACGCTCTATCCGCATCACAGCAATCTGTTCTCGCAGATCGATGTGAAGATGACGGCCTATGTGTCCGAGCTTCTGCAGCTCGACCGCACAGAGGCGAGAGCGCTGCAAAAGGATCTCTACAGGGAATACGGCACGACGCTCAACGGGCTGATGAAGCGCTACAACATCAACCCGGACGACTTCCTCGAAAAGGTCCACGACATCGACTATTCGTGGCTCGATCCCGATCCGAAGCTTGGTGACGCGATCCGCGCGCTGCCCGGGCGCAAGTTCATCTTCACCAATGGCGATCGCGGTCACGCAGAGCGTGCGGCGCGTCAGCTCGGCGTGCTCGACCATTTCGACGATATTTTCGACATCGTCGCCGCCGACCTTCTGCCCAAGCCGGCTGCGGCCACCTATGACCGTTTTCTGGCCCTTCACCGGGTGGTGGGCGAAAAGGCCGTGATGTTCGAGGATCTGGCCCGCAATCTGGCCGTTCCGAAGAAACTCGGCATGACCACGGTTCTCGTGGTGCCCAACAATTTCGAACCGGCGTTCGCGGAAATCTGGGAACAGGACCCGGATGAAGAAGACGATGTCGATTTCGTCACCGACAATCTCACTGATTTCCTGAAGAACATCCGGGTCTGATCCCGAATGAAAATCGGGCGGGCGCGATCACGCCCCGCCCGGTGGCTTCTGCCCCAATGACTTTTGCCCCAGGGGCTTCTAATGGCAGGAGCGTCGTTGCTAGTGGTTATGCCCCGCTTCGGGCATGCCGCCACGCGCCGGCCCGGCCATAAGCTCGAGTTCCACCTTGCCGGCCTTCTCGAATTCCAGCGTCACCGGAACGGTCTCGCCTTCCTGAAAACCCTTCTCCACCTGCATGAACATGATGTGCAGGCCGCCGGGCTCCAGCGTCACGCTCTCACCGGCCGGAATGGTCAGGCCGCCTTCAACCGGGCGCATCACCATCACGTCATTGTTCATTTCCATCGTGTGGATTTCCACCTTGCCGGCGCGCGGCGAGGCGAGGGCCGTGAGCGTGTCGTCTTCCGCGCCGGTGTTCTCGATCACCAGATAGCCACCGCCTGCGGGCTGGCCGGGCAGCATCGCGCGCACCCACGGATCGCTGATCCTGAGGTCGCCGGCCTGAATGGCATGGCTCATCGTGGCGTCGGCGGTTTCGCTTGTCGCCGCGTCCGCCTTTGGCGTGCTTTCCGCACTGGCGTTGAATGCAAGAAGGGGCAGGGCGGCAGCAGCCGCGAGGAGAATGTTGAAGCGCATTGTCTGTCTTTCTGTCTGATCTTTCAAAGGGCCGAAGCCCGGTTTGGCGGTGTCAGGCAGTCAGGGGCGGTGCGCGGATGGAGGGCGGCGTGTCGCCTTGTGTCGAGAGGCGGGCAGGTTGTCGCCATGCGGTGCGAATGCCGCGTTCGCGCGCCGGTGTCTGAAGCGCGGTCGCGGGAAGCGGCGGCGTTGCCGGTGCAAACTGAAAACTGCAGGAATGCCCTGTCAGGCAAAGCGGGCACTCGGCGTTTCGCGGGTGCTGGCGGTTCCCGTCAGCCGCCTTGCCGACCCCGTAGGTCGTGCAGATGACGAAGCCGTAGGAGGCCGGGGCGGCAGCCGCCACTGCGAGCGGCTGCAACAGGCCCATGACGAGCGAAAGAAGGCCCACGACCGCGAAAAGCTTCGCATCGCGGCGCAGGCTTTCAAACCAGCTCGTGTCGGCAGGGCTTGCCTTCATGCGTTTTGATCAGCCTCTCACAGTTCGTAGAACGCGGAGATCTTTTCCCAGGCTTCCTCCGCCGTGTCGACGAAGGTGATCAGCTCGTCGTCACCGGGGGAGATGGTGCCCTGCTCGGCGAGGAAGCCGAGGTCGATCGCGCCTTCCCAGAATTCCTTGCCGAACAGAATGACAGGCACCCGCTCCATGCGGCCGGTCTGGATCAGCGTCAGGGATTCGAACAGCTCGTCCATCGTGCCAAAACCGCCGGGGAACACGGCCACGGCTTTCGCGCGCATCATGAAATGCATCTTGCGGATCGCGAAATAGTGGAAGTTGAAGCAGAGTTCCGGTGTCACATAGACGTTCGGCGCCTGCTCATGCGGCAGCACGATGTTGAGACCGATGGAGGGCGCGCCGCAATCGGCAGCACCGCGATTGCCGGCTTCCATCACGCCGGGGCCACCGCCCGTCACCACCACATATTCGCGGTAATAGGATTTTGCCGATTCTTCCGAGCACAGCCGCGCGAATTTGCGCGCCTCTTCATAGTAGCGGCTGTTCTTTTCGAGGTTCTTGCGCTGCGTCTCGTTCTTGGCCGCCCAGGCGTCACCGCCGGGCTCGGGCAGGCGCGCGCCGCCGAACAGGATCACGGTCGAGCGGATGCCACGCTCGGCCAGCACCATTTCGGGCTTCAAGAGCTCCAGCTGCAGGCGCACGGGCCGCAGCTCGCGCCGCGTCATGAAGTCTTCGTCATTCCAGGCGAGGCGATAGGTGTCCGCGCGGGTCTGGGGCGTATCGGGCACCTGGCGGGCGCGGCGCAGATCCTCGTCGGAATGCGGCAGAGGCGTCCAGCCATTCTCGTCTTTGGTTTTCATGTTCCTGTTCCTGTTTCCGTCCTTCGGCACTCTGGCCTTCGGTGCTTTGCCGCGCTGGCGCGCGATCCCGTGATTGACCGCCACACGCGCTTCGCATAGTTTCCGCGCCGGCCTTGGGTCCTTCTCCCAAACTTATGGCTGAGCCCTTAACAGCTTGTTCAATGGAGCCGCAAGCATGACGAACATCGATGTCGCCGCGCTGGAAAAGACAATCGAAAACGCATTCGAAGAGCGCGACGGCGTTTCGACTGAGACCCGTGGTGAGATCCGCGAGGCCGTCGAAGCCTCTCTCGGTCTGCTCGACAGCGGCAAGGCCCGCGTCGCAGAGCGTCAGGAGGATGGCTCCTGGAAGGTGAACCAGTGGCTCAAGAAGGCGGTGCTTCTTTCCTTCCGTCTCAACCCGATGCAGATCATCAAGGGCGGACCGGGCGATGCGGTCTGGTGGGACAAGGTTGCCTCCAAGTTCGATGGCTGGAGCGCCAATGAGTTCGAGAAGGCCGGTTTCCGCGCCGTGCCCAACGCCGTTGTGCGGCACTCGGCCTTTATCGCGCCCGGCGTCGTCCTGATGCCGTCCTTCGTCAATCTCGGCGCCTATGTGGGCGAGGGCACCATGGTCGACACCTGGGCGACCGTCGGCTCCTGCGCGCAGATCGGCAAGAACGTCCACCTTTCCGGCGGCGTTGGCATTGGCGGTGTGCTTGAGCCCATGCAGGCCGGCCCGACCATCATCGAGGACAACTGCTTCATCGGCGCGCGTTCGGAAGTGGTCGAAGGCTGCATCGTGCGCGAAGGCTCGGTGCTCGGCATGGGCGTCTATATCGGCAAGTCGACCAAGATCGTCGATCGCGCCACGGGCGAAATCTTCTATGGCGAAGTGCCGCCCTATTCGGTGGTTGTCGCCGGCTCCATGCCCGGCAAGCCCATGGGCAATGGCGAGCCGGGTCCCGGCCTTTACTGCGCGGTGATCGTGAAGCGGGTCGACGAGAAGACACGCTCCAAGACCTCGATCAACGAACTCCTGCGCGACTAACGGGCAGGCGGAGCGGCGCGATGACCAAGAATCAGATCTCATGGCTGTTCCTGGGTTTCTCCGGACGGGTCAGCCGCGCGGCTTTCTTTCTGGCGGGACTGCTTCTGGCGGTCCTGCAGGCCCTAGTGCTTTACCGCTTCACCCTGGCGCCGGAAGGCAGCGGCGCCAGCGGCGTGTGGGCATTGCTCTTCTGGGGCATGTTCATGCTGTCGGCATTCTCCTCGGTCGCGCTTGGCGTCAAGCGCCTGCACGATTTCGGAAAGTCCGGCATGTTCGCCTTCGCACTTTTCGTTCCGATGGTTTCGATCCTCGCCTTTATCGTCCTGTGTCTCTATCCGGGCGATCCTGGCGCAAACGAATATGGCGAGCGGACCAACGCGCCGAAGCAATAGAGGGCGGTGGCGGCGTCTTGCTGCGTGACAGCCGCGCGCGGTTGGATTATCCCTCTCACCTATGACACTGCCTACCGATCCCGCGGCGAATCTCGCCGAGCTAATCCGCTGTCCTTCCGTCACGCCGGTCGAAGGTCAGGCGCTTTCCGTGCTTCAGGGCATGTTGAAGGCGCTGGACTGCACGGTCGAGCGTCCCGTCTTCTCCGAGGATGGCACCCCCGACATTGAGAATCTCTACGGCAAACTCGCCGGAGACGGCCCGCATCTGATGTTTGCCGGGCACACGGATGTGGTTCCGCCGGGCGATGAAGCCGCCTGGAAGCACCCGCCCTTTGCCGCCGCGATTGCCGATGGCCAGATGTATGGCCGCGGCGCGGTGGACATGAAGGGCGGCATTGCCTGTTTCGTCGCCGCGCTTGCGCGCTATGTGAAATCCCATGGCAAGCCGAAAGGCTCCGTTTCGTTCCTCATTACGGGCGATGAGGAAGGCCCGGCCATCAATGGCACGGTGAAGCTTCTGGAATGGGCCGCAGAACGCGGCGAGAAATGGGATGCCTCCATCGTCGGTGAGCCGACCAATCCCGATGCGCTCGGCGACATGATCAAGATCGGCCGTCGCGGGTCGCTGTCCGGCCGCGTCACCGTCAATGGGCGTCAGGGCCATGTGGCCTATCCGCACCGCGCAGACAATCCGGTGCCGGGGCTTATGCAGCTCCTTGAGGCGTTGCTCGAACAGCCCTTTGATGAAGGCACGAAGGATTTCCAGCCAAGCAATCTGGAAGTGACCACGGTTGATGTCGGCAACAAGGCCACCAATGTGATCCCGGCGCGCGCAAGCGCTGTTTTCAACATTCGCTTCAACGACACGTGGAGCGCGGAAAGCCTGCAGGCCGAAATCCACAACCGGCTGGATCGCGCCGCGGCCGCAAACCGACTGCGCGGCAATGCGGACGAGCCGGTGGATTTCGACATCGAATGGCTCGGCCGGCCAAGCCCGGTCTTCCTGACGCGTGATGACAGGCTGGTCGCAACCCTTTCGGCTTCGGTCGAAGCCGTCGTGGGCGCGCGGCCCGAGCTTTCCACGTCCGGCGGCACGTCGGATGCGCGTTTCATCAAGGATTATTGCCCGGTGGTCGAGTTCGGCCTTGTCGGACAGACCATGCACATGGTCGACGAGCGCGTTGCGCTGGCCGATCTGGAAACCCTCACGCAGATTTATCTGCGCTTCCTTGAAGACTGGTTCGCCTGACAATGCCGTCCTTTGCCGAGATCCAGCAGTATTTTGCCGGCGTCTGGCGCATGATGATGGGGCGTTCCGATGGGCTGCGCCTGCTCGACCTGTCGGCTGACGGGTTCTGGAACTCCTTCTTCGCCATTCTGGTCGCCTTCCCGCCGCTCGTTGTCGGGTGGGTGACCATCTCAAACGAGCTGGCGGGCGGCGAGGTTGTCGCGGCCCGGTTCGCGCTCTTCAACCGCCTTATGGTCACGGATATCGCCACCTGGGTCATCCCGTTCGCCATTCTTGCGCTGGTGGCGCGGCCGGCGGGCATTGCGGACCGCTTTGTGCACTATGTGGTGGCGAGCAACTGGGCGTCCGCGCTTTTTTCGTGGATCACGCTGCCGGCCATGCTGATCCGCCTGTTCATCCCGGCTGCGGCGGAACTCGCCAATCTTCTCACCTTCGTCATCTTCATCGGCACGCTTGTGCTCTCCTGGCGTCTGACGAATGCGGCCATCGGCAAGGGGCCAGCCGTCGCTTCCGCCGTCTTCGCAGCCATGTTCGCAGCCTCGCTCGGCGTTCTGTTCACCTTTGAGGGGCTTCTGGGGCTGACGCGCGCAGGCTAGGGTCTGAAGCAGCCCGTGAAGCCTTTCTAGGGTCCTGACCCTAGGCAGGGTCGGGCGCGGGTTTCGGCGCCTGTCCGCCATCGCGTCTGGATGTCACCGCGTCGACAATGTCTCCCACATTGCGCAGGCTCACATCGCGTTGCGGGAAGGGTATCTCGATGCCTGCTTCGCTCAGCGCCCTGTAGATCTCGAACAGGAGATCCGATCTGGCCGACAGCACGGAATAGACGTCGTTGACGAAGCAGCGCAGCTCGAAGTCGAGCGCGCTTTCGCCGAGCCCCATGAACAGCACCACCGGTTCCGGATATTTCAGCACCAGCCGGTGCGCCCGCGCTTTCTCCAAAAGGATTTCGCGCGTCTTTTCCAGATCGCTGCCATAGGCAACGCCCACCGGCACGATCAGCCGCCCCGTGTGGCTGCTCAGGGTCATGTTGGTCACGGTGCCGGCGATCAGGTCTGCATTGGGCACGATCACCTCGTGCCGGTCGAAGGTTTCGATGCGGGTGGAACGCACGGAAATCTTGCGCACGATGCCCGAGTTTCCCGCCACCTCGATCCAGTCGCCTTCCTTGATGGGCCGCTCGATCAGGAGAATGATGCCTGAAATGAAGTTCGACACGATGGCCTGCAGGCCAAAGCCGATGCCCACCGAAAGCGCGCCGGCAACGATGGTGATGCTCGAAAGGTCCAGCCCGGCTGTCGACACCGCGATCAGCGCGGATAGCGTGATGCCCACATAGCCAAGCCCGGTCACCACCGCATTGCGCCCGCCGCTGTCGAGGCGTGTCTTGGGCAGAACGGTCGTGCTCAGCATGCGCTGAAGCCAGCGCGTCAGGATCACGCCGATCACGAAGATGGCGACGAGCATCACCACCACGCCGAATGAAATTCGGGTGCCGCCGAACTCGACACCCTCGGTCAGCAGGATCCAGACATCGGAGATGTCGGCCTCCCGCGCGCCCCAGATCAGGGCGAACAGCGGCAGCGTGGCAAGCGCCACGATGGTGGCGGCCGCAAAAGGCATCAGCGAGGAGACGGCCTTCTCCTCGCGAACCGCGATGTGCGAGGCCGAGACAAGCAGCCGGTAGACGGCAAGCGCCACGCCAAGCAGGCCGAGCGAGCGGATCATGGGACCGAGCGCATCGCGGGCGATTTCCACATAGCCCGCAAGGGAAAAAACGACGGCGGCAATGGCGGCAAGGCGGATCAGATAGGCGATCAGCGCGCGGGGATGAAACGCCGTGGCGTCCTCATGGTCCGCATCTGTGCGCGCGGTGGATTCTTCCGGCGGTTTGTCCGATCTGGCCAGAAGCGAAGCCAGTCTCCACAGGAGCAGGCTTCCCAGAAGGACCACCGTGGTTGCCAGAACGGAGCGTGTTTCCGGCGCAAAACTGTAGTCCTTCTCCATCTGCTCCAGCATGATTTCCAGCGCCAGCATGCCGCCGAGCCCAAGGCAGATACGGGTCGCGGTCCGGGCCGCCTTGTCGGACATTTCAACAAAGCGAAAACCGGGCAGGGTTGGGGCGAAAAGCGCATGGCCCAGCCAGTATGAGAACACCAGCAACATGGGCAGCGTAAGCGCAATCGTGTTGAGCGAGCGCCCTTCATAGAGCGTCAGCCCGAGGCTCGCGAATGCGCCGAAGAAGAGCAGGCCGGCGATCAGCGGCAGAATGAAGCGGAGCGCCAGTGAAAGGCCGAGAAGCAGGTTGCGTCGGATCGGGCGGATCGCGGCATTCACCCCGGCATCCATCCGGCGCAGAATGAATGGCTGGATCGCCAGCAGCATCACCAGACTGCCGCCGAAAAGCGCCAGCGCGATGGGGATGCGCTGGCGCGAAAGCAGGCCGCGCGTCGGGTCGCGCACTGCGCCGGAAACCTCGCTTGCAACGCCACTCAGATAGTCGCCGAGCTCTGCAAAGGCGGGCAGCCAGCGGGTTGGCACAAGTGGCGAGGGAATGCGCTCGAACAGGTCCGTTCGCTGGCGTGAGCGTATCAGCTTGTCGATCTCGTCGATCAGTACTTCGGCGCGGTTGAAGGCCTGTTTTGCGGCAAGGATCGGCTTGTTGGCGGCGTCAAACGCTTCCGTCAGCTCGGCGCGGCGGGCGGCGATGGCGGGTGTTTCCTCCGCGCCGTCAGCCGGTGGCGGACCGAGCGCATCAAGCTGCGCCTGCAGGGTGAGCGTGAGAATGTCGCCGCGCTCGATAATCTCGAACGCTTCTGTGCGCTGCCCCGCAATTTCGGTCCTCAGCGCCTCAAGCGCATCGGTGGAAGCCCGCCGGTTTCTGAGCGCTTCTTCCGCGCGGGCAGCCGAAGCATCCCACCTTATCATCAGCGTGTCGATGTCCGGCGGCGTGTCGGTCTGCACCTGTGCGGCGGCTGTCCGGATGGGGGCTGCGAGCAGAAGAAGGATCAGGAACCCGGTCCAAAATCGATGCATGGCGTACCCCGATTGCGAATGCAGTCAGGGCATAGTGCCCGCAATCGGGACCATGAACAAGGCGCAGCCCCCGGTCAGCGCGCAGCGGCGATGGCCGCAAACAGCATCAGAAGCGCGGCCACTGCCGCCGTCGCTCCAAGCCCGAACCCCGCATAGACCGGCCCGAAAGCGAGCGTCCCGGCAAAGGCGGCGATATAGGTCGTGGCGCTGTTCAGCCCCATGATCGCGCCCCGGCGCGTGGGCGCGATGCCGGTCAGCCGGACAATCAGCATGTTGAGGCCCAGATGGTTCGCCAGCCCCCAGACGAAGGCAATGGCGAGCAGGGTCTCGAAACTGTCCGCACCCCAAAGGATCGCCAGATAGACCGCCGCCACAAAGGCGAAGGCGAAAGGCAGGAGATTGCGGACGCCCAGATTCTGCACCGGCCTGTCGAGCAGAACCGCCGCCCCGAAACCGAGACCGTAGACCAGCGTCAGCAGCCCGTTGGCGCTGACCGGCTTGCCGAGCGCATTGGCCAGATGGTCGCCGACATAGGCGTAGACGCCATAGAAGGAGCCCATGAACGCGCCGCAGGCCAGAAGCAGCGGCACGAGCCCCGGCGTGCGCAGGGCCGCCAGCGGGGCCATGGCGGGCTCCTCTGAGAGCGTGTCCCGGCGTCCGTTGAAGGCGAGCACGAGAAAGGCGCCCACTGCCAGAAGGCAGACCAGCGCAAACACCGCGCGCCAGTGCAGCATGTCCGCCAGAACCGCCGAAAGGGAGACGCCCGCCACGAGGCTCAGGGTCCAGCCGGTCAGGACGATGCCGACCGTTTCGGTCTCGCGTCCCGACGGAGCCACCGTCGCCGCATTGGTGTAGATCGCCGGCAGTGCGATGCCTGCCGCAAGGCCCGCGACGAGCTGCGCCGCCACGAGAACGGCCAGCAGCGGCGCGACGGCGCTGACGCCCAGCGCGACCGCCAGAACGGCAAAAGCCATCCGCAGCATGCGCCACGCTCCCAGCCGGTCGATGTGGCGGGCAAGGAAAAGGGCGCTGCCCGCCGTGCCCAGACCGAACGCCGCCGAGGCGATCATGACGCCCTGAACCGACGCGCCAAGAGAGCGCGACACTTCCGGCGCGATGGGCGAAAGAACAAGCGAATTGCAGCCGATCACCGCCACGCAGCCGGTGAGCAGAAAGACCGTTGGCGGAATGCGCGTGTCCAGCGCAAGCGCCAGGTCGCCATCGACAGGTGTTTGATTGAGCTTCGACATATGCGCATAATGTCCGAACCAAATTAAGCTTCAATCGGAATTTGCCGAACCATGAAAGAAACAGATGATATTCACGCGCTGGCCTCCGCAACCCAGCAGCTCGACCCCATGGACCGAAAAATATTAGCCGTCTTGGTCGAAGACGCGACGGTCAGCTACGCGGAGCTGGGCAAGCGGGTGGGCCTTTCCGCACCTGCCGCGCATGAGCGCGTGAAGCGGTTGAAGAAAAGCGGCGCGATCCGCCGGATGGCCGCGCTCATCGATCCCGGCGCGGTGGGCAAGGGGCTGCTGGCCTTCATTCACGTCGACACGAGCGGCTGGGGCAAGACACCGGCGTTAATGGCGATTGCCGAATGTCCCGAGGTGGAGGAAGTGCATTCGGTGGCGGGAGACGCCTGCATGCTCCTGAAGGTGCGGGCCGCTTCCACGCGCGCGCTCGAAGGGCTGCTCGCCCGGCTCTACGACACGCCCGGCGTCAAGGCGACACGCAGCTATGTGGTGCTCTCCACCTATCTGGAGCGCCCGCCGCAGCCGGGCATCACGCCATCCTGGCCGGTGCCGAAAGCCGCGCGGCCCGCCGAGATTGTCTAGATCTTCGTGGAGTGCTTGCGGCTGCGATACAGGTCGGTCGCTTTCATTTAGGTTTTGACCTAAGTGAAGAATCTGCTATGCTTAGGTCAATGCCTAAGCAAAAGCCACTTATCGAACAGACTTTCGCTGCGCTTGCTGATCCAACCCGACGCGCAGTGATCCGGGCGCTAAGCGAAGGGGATGCAACCGTATCCCGGTTGGCGGCTCCATTTGACATGGCGCTGCCCTCCTTCACGCAGCACCTTGGCGTTCTGGAAGATGCAGGTCTGATCGTGTCGAGACGCGAGGGGCGGAGCCGTGTCTGTTCGTTGAATCCATCGGCTTTGAGAAGCGCCGAAGAATGGATGGCTTCCCAACGGCGACAATGGGAGAGCCGCCTGGATCGTCTTGAAGCTCACATTGCAAAGACAAGGACGGAGAAATCAGATGATTGATAAGCCCGCAGCTCCGGCTTCGCCTTGGGAAACCTGGCCGCTGGACAAGGAAATCGTCATCGCGCGTGTCGTTGATGGTGATCGCGAAACGGTCTTTCAGGCGTGGGCCGATCCGAAGCAAATCGTGCAGTGGTTTGGACCTGAGGGTTTCCAGATCGAGTCCCATGAAGTGGACATTCGGGCAAACGGCGTCTGGCGGTTCGACATGATCGCCCCCGACGGTACGCGGTTTTCCAACCGGATGGCGTTTCTGCGGATCGAGACCCCGGTTCTGATCGAACTCGATCACGGCCGGGATGTAGACAACGATCCGGACCGCTTCCGGCTTCTGGTCACTTTTGATGAGCAGGATAACGGCAAAACCGTTGTCACCCTGCGCCAGATGCACCCGACGCCGGAGCGCCGCGCCGCCGTTATCGGATTTGGTGCAGTCGAGTTCGGCACACAGACGCTGAACAAACTTGCAGATCACGTTGCCGGGAAGGCTGGTGCCGCAGCTGTCCGGGGCTGACGGTTCGTTTTTGGCGTAACGCTTCTGCTGCCGCTTCCTCTCACTGTGTCAGCGGCATTCTGGTGCGGGTTTTTGAACTGCTTGTGCTAGTAGTCCACCTGCGTCAGGTAGAGCCCATGCGGGGGCGCCACCGGGCCGCAGGCCTTGCGGTCGCGTGCTTCCAGCGCCCGCGTGACCGCGTCTGCATCCCAGCCGCCTTCACCAACGCGCTTCAGCGTTCCGGCGAAGGAGCGCACCTGGTTGTGCAGGAAGGAGCGGGCCGAGGCGCGGATCTCCACAAACGCGCCGTCACGGGTCACCTCCAGCTTTTCCAGCGTCTTGATCGGGCTCTTTGCCTGACACTGGGCCGCGCGGAACGTGGTGAAGTCATGCGTGCCGATCAGCCGCTGCGCCGCCTCGTTCATGGCGTCCACATCCAGCGGCGCGGCCACATGCCAGGCATGTGCGCGGTCCACCGTCAGCGGCGGGCGGCGGTTGTGAATGCGATAGAGATAATGGCGCGCCCTGGCGGAAAACCGGGCGTCGAAATCGTCGGCCACTTCGGCGGCCTCGATCACGGCCACGGTTTCCTTGGCCATGGCCAGCCGCGCATTGATGGCGTTCTGCACGGTGCGCGCGGTCCATTCACGCGTCAGGTTGAAGTGGGCCACCTGCGCCAGCGCATGCACGCCGGTGTCGGTGCGTCCTGCGCCAAACAGCGTAACCGTCTCACCGGAAAAGGCCAGAATGGCGTTCTCCAGCGCGGCCTGCACGGAATGATGCGTGGCCTGACGCTGCCAGCCGAAATAGGGGCCGCCATCATATTCGATGTCGATGCGAAAACGCGCCATGGTCAGAGCCCGCCAAAGGCCGGTGCGTAGACCAGCCGTCCTGTTGTTGGTGTCTCGCCCCAAAGGGCGGCCTGCAGCGCCGCGCACTGGTAGTCGCTGTCGAAGGCGGCTGCATCCTCATGCGTGTAGCCGAAACGTCCGTAATAGGCCGGCTCGCCGAGCACGATGGAAAGCGTCTCGCCGGCAGCTCTGAGACGCCGATGCGCCTCCTCGACAAGCTGCGCGCCGATGCCCTGCCGCTGGTGCTCCGGCAGAACGGCAAGCGGCGCGAGCGACACCGCCGGAAAGCTGCCGCCGCCACTCTCGACGGTCAGGCGCGAGAAAAGCACATGACCGCAGATCGCGCCGTCATCGGCTTCGGCCACCAGCGCCAGCACGGCGTCACCCGCCGCGTGAAGGGCCGCAACAAGCCCGGCCTCGCCATCGCCGTCAAAGGCGGCGGTCAGCAGGGCATGAACCGCATCGCGGTCGGCCTCAGTCTCCGGGCGGATGGTGATGGCGCTCATGGGAGCACGGTCCCCTTCTCGAGCTTCGCGCCCCGCAGGAAGTCCACCGCCTTCATCGGCTTGCCACCGGCGCGCTGCACTTCGCTCAGCCGCACCGCGCCATCGCTGCAGGCAATCGTCAGCGTGTCGTCCAGCACCTCACCGGGCGCGCCTTCGCCGCTGGCGAGCACCGTGCGCAGAAGTTTCACGCGTTCCGGCTTGCTGCCGAACTGCATTTCGCACCATGCGCCGGGGAAGGGCGAGAGCCCGCGAATGTGGTCGTGCACTTCCTTCGCGGGACGGGACCAGTCCACCCGTGTCTCGTCTTTCAGGATCTTCCTGGCGTAGGTCGCGCCGTCTTCGGGCTGCGGGGTGAGTTCAAGCGCGCCTTTCTCAAGCGCATCCATCGCCTTCACCATCAGCGCCGCGCCTGTTTCGCGCATGGCGTCATGCAGTTCGCCGCCGGTCATGTCGGGGGTGATGGCAAGGCGCTCCGTCATGGCGACAGGGCCGGTGTCCAGCCCCTCGTCCATCTTCATCACCATCATGCCGGTTTCTGCATCGCCGGCCATGATCGCACGCTGGATCGGAGCCGCGCCGCGCCAGCGCGGCAGAAGCGAGGCATGGCCGTTGAAGCAGCCAAGGCGCGTGCCTTCCAGAATGGCTTTGGGCAGCAGCAGGCCATAGGCAACGACAATCGCCGCATCCGCATTGAGCGCGCTGAACTCTGCCTGTTCTTCTTCGCTTTTCAGCGATTTCGGTGTGCGCACCTCGATGCCCAGTTCCTCGGCGGCGCGGTGTACGGGCGATTTGGTCAGCTCAAGCCCGCGCCGTCCGGCGGGGCGCGGCGGCTGGGAGTAGACGGCCACGATTTCGTGACCGGCCCCGGCCAGCGCCTGAAGGGTGGCGACCGAGAAATCCGGTGTGCCCATGAAGATGAGACGAAGTGCCATGCCGCGTGTCCGATGCGTCCAGTAAACGAAATGAGCGCATCAGCGCCCATGCGGGTGCTTGAAGCGGATTTACCGGTTGAAGGTCAAGCCCCGCAGGCGAGAATGCCCGTATCGGTCGCGGCAGCAGAGGGGCGGCGTCAGCCGACCATGCGCGCGGGCGGGCGGTCCTTGGCGAGTTTCCTGAACTTGCGCACCACCATGTCGCGCTTCAGCTTCGACAGATAGTCGATGAACAGAACGCCGTTCAGGTGGTCGATCTCGTGCTGCAGGCAGGTGGCGAGCAGGCCGTCGGCCTCCACCGTCTGCTCTTTGCCGTCGACATCGAAGTAGTTCACCGTCACACCGGCCGGGCGTTCCACCTCGGCATAGTAATCGGGAATGGAAAGGCAGCCTTCCTCATGCACGTTGCGCGCATCGGTGCTGGCCACGATCTCGGGGTTGATGACCACGAGCGGAGCCGGCTCTTCGTCCTTCTCGGCAACGTCGATCACCAGCATGCGAAGCGGCTCGCCAACCTGAATGGCGGCAAGGCCGATGCCCGGCGCGTCATACATGGTCGCCAGCATGTCGTCGGCGAATGTGCGCAACTGATCGTCAAAGCGCTCCACCGATTTGGAGGTTTCGCGCAGGATCGGGTCCGGAAGAAGAACAAGCGGTTTGATGGTCATGGCTGTCAGGTAAGCCCTGACCGGCGGAACGTCAATACACAATGCCTGTTCACGTTTTGATCTTATAGTGCTATCCCGAATCCACCAGATCGCCCTGTGTCCCGTTCGGACGCGCGATGAGCGATCTAAATTATTGAGCGAGCATCGGAATAGCCGAACCCGGTTTTCACCTTTCGGTCCCATGCTTCCAACATGGCGGGATGAAGCAGATGTCCGACATTTTCGCAGCACCGGTGGCGCAGCTCGGCGCGAGCACCTTCACGCTGGGGCAGCTGTTGCTGGCTGGCGGCGCTCTGCTCTTTGGTCTCATGGTCCTGCTGATCGCCGGGCTCTGGCGCGCTGCACGGGCGCGCGCGGTCGCAGCCGCGGAAGCGGCGCAACATGCCCGCGAGGCCGAGGCGCGCATGGTCGAGCTCACACGGGCGCAGGCCGAGTTGCAGGGGCGCATGGGGTCGATTGCCGAAGTGTTCGGCAACCGGCAGGCCGAACTCACCCGCGCCCTGTCGGAGCGGCTTGATGGCATGAGCACGCGCCTTGGCCAGTCGATCCATCAGCAGACCAAGTCGACGCATGAGAACCTGGCGAAGCTGCAGGAGCGGCTGGCGGTCATTGATACCGCACAGAACAACATCCAGTCGCTTGCCGGCCAGGTGGTGCAGCTCCAGCAGATCCTCTCCAACAAGCAGACGCGCGGGGCCTTTGGTCAGTCTCGCATGGAGGCGATCATTGCCGATGGCCTTCCGCATGGGGCCTATGAGTTTCAGGCCACGCTCTCCAATGGCAGCCGGCCCGACTGCGTGGTGAAGATGCCCAATGACGCGCCTTCGCTGGTGATCGACGCCAAGTTTCCGCTTGAGGCGTGGAACGCCATTCGCGCCGCCTCGGAAGGCGAGGGCGGCAGTCCCGAAGCGCGCAAGGGGGCAGAGGCGGCGTTCCGGCGCGATATCGATGTGCATATCAGGGCGATTTCGGAAAAGTATCTTCTCACTGGCGAAACGCAGGACACGGCGTTCATGTTCGTGCCGTCGGAATCGATCTTCGCCGAGATCCACGAGAATTTCGAAAACCTCGTTCAGCGCGCCCACCGCGCCCGCGTGGTGATCGTTTCCCCGTCGCTGCTCATGCTGTCGATCCAGGTGATTCAGGCAGTGCTCAAGGATGCGCGCATGCGTGAGCAGGCGCACCTGATTCAGGCCGAAGTGGTGCGGCTGATGCAGGATGTGGGCCGGCTTGATGAAAGGGTGCGCAAGCTGCAGACCCATTTCATGCAGGCCAACCGCGACATCGATCAGATCCTGACCTCGACCGAAAAGGTCACCAGGCGCGGCGAGAAGATCGAGGCGCTGGAACTGGGCGCGGGCGAGGCGGAGAAACCGGCAAAGGACGACAATCGCCTTGCGCCAAAACCGCCGACCGGCGAGGGCGGTCCCGGCTCCGGCCAGCTACGCCTGCGCGTCGTGGATGAATAGTTCGAATATTTTCGAAATAAGATTGACAGTGCGGGCGCTGGGATTTAGGCGTCCGTACCATGGAACTTGAAACCGCATCCTCCCAGCTTGAAGCGCTCGGCAATCCGGTGCGGTTGCGCATCTACCGCATGCTTGTGCGTGCGGGTGGCGAGGGCATGCCCGTCGGCGGGTTGCAGGAGCGGCTCTCCATGCCCGCCTCCACCCTCTCGCATCATTGCAAGAAGCTTCTGGAAACCGGCCTCATCACACGCGAGCGGCAGGGCACCACGCTGATCTGCCGGGCGCACTACCCGGCCATGCATGCACTGATCGGTTATCTCGTGGACGAATGCTGTGTCGAGAGCTGCCAGCCCCAGAGCTCCGGGGAAAACTGACGATGGCGCGCTCCCGGACCGCTGAGCCTGGATACAGGCGCATGATTACGGCGCTCGGCATCGCGCAGATCTGTTCCTGGGGCTCGATCTTCTACAGTTTCCCGCTCATTGCCGAAGCCATGCGCGTCGAACTCGGCTGGTCGAAGCCGCTTCTTTACGGCGGTGCGACGGCGGGGCTTCTTCTGGCAGCCTTCGCCGCCTATCCGGTTGGCGCGGCCATCGACCGGGGCTATGGGCGCTGGGTCATGAGCGGCGCATCGCTGACGGCGGGGCTCCTCTATCTCCTGTGGTCGCAGGTCGACAGCATCGCCTTCTTCTATGTGGTTGTGCCGCTGCTTGGCGGGCTTCAGGCGGCAACGCTTTACGAGCCGGCCTTTGCGGTGCTTGCCCGCCGCGTCGGTGCGCTTGAGGCGCGGCGCGCCATCACCGCGCTCACCCTTTGGGGCGGTTTTGCCAGCACGGTTTTCGTGCCGCTGGTGCAATGGCTCATCGCGACGCTTGGCTGGCGCGGTGCGCTGATGGTGCTGGGCGCGATCAACGCCTTTGTGTGCGCGAGCCTCTATTTCACGGTGATCGATCCTGCCCGCGACAGGCCGAAAGAGCCGGCAGCCGAGGGCGCACGGCCGGTCATGAACGGGCGCGAAGCGGTGTTCTGGGCGTTTCGTCAGCCGGTGTTCTGGGCGCTGGCGCTGTTCCTGGTGCTTTACGCCGGGGTGTTCTCCAGCCTGAGCTTCCACATCTATCCGCTGCTTCTGGAGCGGGGGCTGAGTGCCGCCGAAGTGGTGAGCATCGTCGCGGTCATCGGCCCGGCGCAGGTGGCGGGCCGCATCGTGATCTGGACGTTTGCGCCGAATGCGCCCGTACGCCTCATCGGCGCTGCCATGGTCGCGGTGTTTCCGCTGGTGCTTCTGGGCTATGCCTTCGCGCCGCCGCACGTGCTTCTGATCGCGGCGATTGCAGCCGTTTACGGCGCAGCCAATGGCATGATGACCATTGTGCGCGGCCTTGCCGTTCCCGAAATGCTGAGCCGCGAGGCCTATGGCGCGATCAACGGCGCGCTCATCACGCCGTCACGCACGATCGAGGCGCTGGCCCCGCTGGGCGTCGCCGCGCTGTGGGCGGCAAGCGGCGGCTATGATCTCTATCTGATGCTCGCCTTCGCAGCCACGCTGGTGATGGTGGGGGCGTTCTGGACGGCCTCTTTCATGGCCCGTCCAAAATTTCCGAAAACGCATTAAAACGAGCGAATTCCCGCGATTTTTCCCGAATTCTCGCGAAAACGGGAAAAATCGCTGGCTGTGAAATGTCCAGAGCAATTCCAGGAAAAACGGGAACCGGTTTTCCGTCCGGAATTGCGCAAGAACTCTAGACCGAGAAGCGGGCCGTCAGCGCTTCCAGCGCCGCGGCGTCGGCTGCCGGACGCTCGCGCAGCGCTGCCACGAGGCAGGCTTCGGAACGCAGGATCACGCCATCGTCGAGCACCTTCAGGTGATTGGCGTCGAGCGTCGAGCCGGTCGAGGTGATGTCGACGATGATGTCGGCGGAACCGGCTGCCGGCGCACCTTCGGTCGCGCCGAGGCTTTCCACGATGCGGTAGACCTGAATGCCGTGCTTCTGCGAGAAGAACTGCTGCGTCAGCCGCCAGTATTTCGTGGCAATCCGCAGGCGGCGTCCGTGGCGGTGGCGGAAATCGGCGGCCACATCGTCCAGATCGGCCATGGTGGCCACGTCGAACCAGACTTCCGGCACCGCAACCACCACGTCTGCCCGGCCAAAGCCCAGCCGCGCGGCGATCTCCACCTTGCGTTCCCAGTCGGGAATGGTTTCGCGCACAAGATCTTCGCCGGTAACGCCGAGGTCGACCGTGCCGCGCTCCAGCTCACGGGCGATTTCGGATGCGGAAAGGAACGCGATCTCCACGCCGTCCACGCCTTCCAGCGTCGCGCGGTAGCTGCGGTCGTTTTCCGGCAGGTGAACGGTCAGGCCGGCCTTTTCGAGCTGGGCCAGCGCGTTTTCCTTGAGGCGGCCCTTGGAGGGCAGGGCGATGGTGATGCTCATGCCGCCGTCTCCCTGAGTGCTGCAACGCGATCGAGCCAGATGGAAAAGCCGACGCCGGGAATGGGCGTCTCTGCGCCCAGAAGCGTCAGGAGCCGGTCATAGCGCCCGCCGCCGGCCAGCGGCTGCACTGCATCCGAAGCGGCGATCTCGAACACGAAACCGGTGTAGTAATCGAGCGGACGGCCAAAGCCGGCGTCATAGGTCAGCGCGTCGAGCGGCAGGCCCTCGGCCTCGATGCGTTCGGCACGCGCGGCAAAGGTTTCGAGCGCGTCGTCGAGGATCAGCCCGTTGTCGGAGGCGAAGGCCGAAAGCCGCTCGCCGGCCTCGGCCAAGGGCACGCGCAGGGAGACGAACGTCTTGAGCGCGCTCATCGCCTCGTCCGTCAACCGAACGCTGCGCAACTCGGCCTTTTCGATCAGGCGGCGGGCGATCTCTTCGGGCGTGCGCCCGGCGGATGGCGAAAGGCCGGTCTCTTCCATGACCGTCCCGACATGTTCGGCAAGGGCTGCCTCATCGCCCCGCGCCACCAGACCGGCAATCGCGCGCGGCAGATTGGCCGTGCCCTGCGGATTGGCGAGGTCGTCGAGCGCCGCCTGTAAAAGCGTCTGCGAGCCGAAGGCGCGGGTGAGGCGCATCTGCCAGCCGCGCGGCAGGCCAAGGGCCGCCAGCACCGCTTCAAACACCGCCTGATCGCCAAGCGTCACGGACAGTGTCTCGCCCGGCAGAACGCGCGCCAGAAGCGCATGCGCATCGGCCAGAGACCGCGCATCGGCTCCCGCCCGGTCGCTTGTGCCCAGATCCTCGATGCCTGCCTGAAGGAATTCCGCACCGCCTTCGCGCTGCTGGCGGAACACCTCGCCCAGATAGGCATAGCGCTGCGGCGTGGCGGCGCGCTTGTCGATGTGGTCGCGGCAGACGGGAATGGTGAATTCCGGCCTGAGGCAAAGATTGGCTCCGGTCTCGCTCTCCGTCAGGAAGATGCGGCGGCGCAAATCCTCGCCGGCCATGTCCAGAAACGGATCGGCCGGCTGGATGATGGCGATGTCGGTCAGCGCCGCATCGCGTTCTTGGAAGATTGTGACGATCTCGTCGGCGAAGTCGGGTGCACGCAAGGTCATGGGGCGATCTCCCGCCTCACGCTGCGGGCAAGGTTTTCGCCCGATATCTGGCTTCGGCGCTGCCCCTCATCCGCCTGCCGGCACCTTCTCCCCGCCTGCGCGGAGAAGGAAGATGGCCGCAAGGTTGATGTCTCCCTCTCCCCGCTGGCGGGGAGAGGGTAAGGGTGAGGGGCGAGCGCTGCGCTGCTGAAACTTGCGATGGCGGCTGTCATCACGCCGCCTCGCCGGCCTGTGCGGCGAGCATCTTGCGCACCGCATCCACCAGCTCGTCTTCGCTGACGGTCAGCTGTGCCACGCGCGCCTCGCGCCATTCTTCATTGCTTTCGATCTCGGCGGACAGCCGCTTGCCCTCAAGCAGGTCCTTGATCTGGATCTCGCCATTGGCGCGCTCGTCCGCCCCCTGAATGATGGCGACCGGGCTGCCGCGCCGGTCGGCATATTTCAGCTGGTTGCCGAACTTCTTCCAGTTGCCCTGATACATCTCGGCGCGAATGCCGGCAGCGCGCAGCTTCTGCGTGAACTGCTGGTATTTCGCCATGGCCTCCGTGTCGCCGTCCATGACGGTGACGAGCACGGGCGGCAGCACGGGGTCCTGACCGAGCTTGCCGAGGTTCTTCAGCGCGGTCATCAGGCGCGATACGCCGATGGAGAAACCCGTTGCCGGAACCGGCTGGCCACGGAAGCGCGACACGAGCCCGTCATAACGCCCGCCGCCGCCAACGGAGCCGAAGCGCACGATATCGCCCTTCTCATTGGGGATTTCGGCGGTCAGCTCGGCCTCGAAAACGGGACCGGTGTAATATTCGAGGCCACGCACGACGGAGGGGTCGATGCTGATGCGGCTCTCATCGTAGCCGGCTGCGCGGCACAGGCTCTCGATCTGCGCCAGTTCGGAAGCACCCGACTGGAAGGTCGGGTTCTCGAGACCACCGGCCTTGCCGTCGATGTAGTCGAGAACGATCTGGGCGTTTGCATCATCCAGCCCGGCGCCCTTCGTGAAGTCGCCTTCGCCTTCCTTGCCGCCGTCCCAGCGACCGGGGCCGAGAAGCAGTTTCACGCCTTCCGGTCCGAACTTGTCCAGCTTGTCGATGGCGCGCAGCACGGTCAGCTTCTGGCCGTCTTCGGAAACGCCAATGGCTTCCATCACGCCGTCGAGAACCTTGCGGTTGTTGACGCGGATCACATAGTCGCCGCGCGCAATGCCCAGCGCTTCCATCACATCGGCCATCATCATGCACATCTCGGCATCGGCGGCCACGCCCGGCGCGCCCACCGTGTCGGCGTCGAACTGCATGAACTGGCGGAAACGGCCCGGTCCCGGCTTCTCGTTGCGGAACACATAACCCGCCCGATAGGTGCGGTAGGGAAGCTGGATGTCGTTGAAATTCTCGGCCACGTGACGCGCCAGGGGGGCGGTCAGGTCGTAGCGCAGCGAGAGCCACTGCTCGTCGTCGTCCTGCAGCGAGAACACGCCTTCATTGGGCCGGTCCTGATCCGGCAGGAACTTGCCCAGCGCATCGGTGTATTCGAAGATCGGGGTCTCGATCGGGTCGAAACCATAACGCTCATAGACCTCGCGGATCCGCGCGTTCATCTCTTCGACGGCGCGAATGTCGCTCGCATGGCGGTCGACAAAGCCGCGTGGGAGCCTCGCCCGGGTCTTGTCAGCCTTTTTAGCCATGTCGAAATCCGTCCGTAAAATGAAGAAAACCGCGCCCGGAAGGGGGCGCGGCTGTCCTAACCGATCATGGCCAAAGCGGCAAGGGCGGCGTCAGCCGACAATGCGCAGGTTGGAGAGTTCGTCGCCAATGGCCTTGAAGGCGTCGTCCAGATCGCCGCTGGTGGCGTTCCAGAAAAGCTTAACCGGCTTGCCATTGCCGTCCTTGCGGGTGCGCGACTCGGAGGAGCAGGTTTTGAGTGCGTCGATCTGCTTTTTCTCATTGGCGTCGGTCGCATCAAGGTCCAGTGCAACGGTCATGACCATGATCTTGTCCGACTTCGCATTCTCGCAGATCGCACTCATATGGGAGGTCATGGCTTTGGAGTAGTTGCCGTTGGAATAGTCATAGCTGCTTGCACCGGTTGCTCCATCGAAAAGGCGGCTGTTGCCGGCGCGGTTTCGCACATAGCCATAGTTCGAATAGATCGATCTGGAACCGGCCAGATCATTGCCGCCATAGCGATAATAGGAGCCCGAATAGTCCTGGGCCGACACGCTGCCGGGCGTGTAATAGGTGTTTGCGCCATCGGTCAGCACGATGACCACCTTGTCATTGCCCGTCTCGTTGTCGGGGCGGCCTTCGGAAAAGGGCGCGCGTCCTGAAACGACCCGCCAGCCCCATGCCAGCCCCTCGGTCACATTGGTCGCGCCATTGGCTTCCATCGCGTCGATGGCGGTGTAGATCTTGTTGAGGCCCGTGGTCGAGCCCACATCGGTCAGCGCCGTGATGGGCTTGGTGCTGCAGCTTGCATTCGGCCCTTCGTCCATGCCCATGGCGCGGGTTTCATATGTGTCGTCATAGTATTTCGGCATATAGGCCTGATCATAGGCCGCGCTGGTGGAGCCGCTGGTGAAGTCACCCCACCAGTTGTTGTTTGCCGGGCGACGGTTGCCGTCGGTCTTGTCTGTTTCGTCCGGTGCGAACATGGGCACGAAAAGCGTTTCGGGCCTCGTGCGGTCGGCTGGAGCATCGTTGATGTTGAGCGGATAGGGCCGCATCTCCACGCACCCGCCCCAGCTGGCGAACGAACCATGCGTGCGGGTCGTTTTCTCCACCCAGCCATACCGTCTGCACGAGCCGTCACTGTAGAAGCGGGTGCATTCATAGGCCCAGTCCGTTGATGTGCTGGAAACGCGCTTGATGTCGTCGTAAAGCGTGAAACGGGTGACCTTCTGGCCGGCTTCAGCGCCCCAGTTTTCGCCGCGCTTGTAATAAATGCCGTTGCTCTGTTCGACGCGCTTTTCCGCATCGAACGCAGCCATGGTCGACCAGTCGAAATTCTCGTGGTGGATCGGCGAGCGGCCGTCCGTGTCCATCCATGTGGCGGTCGCATTGTCCGGGCCGACATTGACCGAAGCGGCGAAGGGCACGACGCCGAACTGAACCGGCTTTTGCACCTGCTTCATCTGCGCGCCTTCCTTTGCGATGGTCTTGACCAGTTCCTTGGCGGCGCTTTTCAGGATGGCGAGGCGTTTTTCGGAGGAGCCGGTGCCGGTGTAGCCCATGGAGCCGGAGTTATCGAGCACGAGTGCGACTTCCAGCGTGTTCTTCAGCCGAACCTCGCTCTGGGCCTTGAAGTCGATCTTCGTGTCGCCGCCCGGGTTTTCTCCGCGCAGCTTCTGAAACACGGGATAGAAGATCGGCGCGTATTTGAGCTGCGCCTCCAGCTTCAGCGTCCCGCCGCCAGTGTTCTGGTTCGGCAGGGTGATCAGGAGTGTCGCGTTTTCGGGTTTCACGCCGCCGAGGTTGGCCTCGAAGAAATCCTGCGCATAGGCCTCGGCCTCGGCGTCGGTCGCGCCCTGCGTCAGATATCGGGCCGTGGCGATGCCCGCAGCGTCGAGCGCGTTGAGCGTCATCTGTCGCTGGCGGGAAACCTGGCTGTAGTCGATTGCGAGCGCGGTCACACCCATGATCGGCGCCATCATCAGCGCCGTCATCATGGCGAAATTGCCGCGACGGTCATGCACGAAATTCCTGAGCATTTGTGCCACCCCAAGTTACAGTGCTGGCTAAACATCCACGTAGAGTGCTTAACCGGTCGTAACTGGTGCGATCGCGTTGGTTCTTGTGGTTCCCGGCAGGTTAACCGCACTGTTCGAATGTGTGACAGTTCCGGGGTGCGGTGATAAAACCGGGTGACAGTGAAGCCCGCATCCGATAATTCCGGGCCTGCGCTTTTCTCACCGGACCTCCCAATGCTTGAGACGAATATTTCCCCCATGCCGCAAGCACCTCAGATTATCGACACGCTCGACCGCCTTACCGGCTCTTACGATGCCGTTCTCTGCGACGTCTGGGGCGTGATCCACAACGGCGTTTCCATCTTTCCCGAAGCGTGCGCCGCGTTATCGCGGGCGCGGGCCGCCGGGAAGGCGGTGGTGCTGATCACCAATTCGCCGCGGCCGCATCAGGGCGTTGAAGAGCAGCTTGGCGTGCTCGGCGTTCCCGATGACGCGTGGGACCGGGTGGTGACGTCCGGCGATGTGACGCGCGATCTGATCCGCAGCGCCCCGCGCCGGCTTTTTTACATCGGGCCTGACCGCGATCATGCGATTTTCGACGGGATCGACGTGGAGCTGGTCGAGGATTTCGAGGCGTCCGGCGTCGTTTGCACGGGCCTGTTCGACGACGAGAACGAGACGCCTGAAGATTATGCGCAGATGCTCGAGCGCCTTCGGATGCGCGATCTGCCTTTCATCTGCGCCAATCCCGACATCATTGTCGAGCGTGGCGACCGGCTCATCTGGTGCGCCGGCGCGTTGGCGCGCGATTACGGTCTTCTTGGCGGGCGCACGCTGATTGCGGGCAAGCCGCATCGCCCGATCTACGAGGCTGCGTTCAAGGCGGCGGGCGAGATCATGGGACGTGAGCTTGAACGCGACAAGGCGCTGGCCATCGGCGATGGCGTGCTGACCGACGTGAAGGGCGCGGATCAGTATGGCATCGACGTGCTGTTCGTCACCGACGGCATTCATGCGCGCGAATATGGCAATGGCCAGGGACCGGAGGCCGAGCGCCTCGCCGCGTTCCTGGAAACCCATGGCCACAATCCCGTCGCGGCCATTCCACGGCTCAAATAGCAGGGTTTGCGCGTGGCCGGTCCGATCGAACGCATTGCCGATGTGAAAGGCCTGCCTGCCGCGCTGCGCGGCGGGGTGGTGGCCATCGGCAATTTCGATGGCGTGCATCGCGGGCACCAGTCGGTGCTTGAGCCTGCGCTGGAGATCGCCGCGCGTAAGAACGTGCCGGCGCTGGTGCTCACTTTCGAGCCGCATCCGCGCCAGGTGTTTCGACCGGACGTTCCGCTCTTTCGCCTCACGCCCGCGCCGATGAAGGCGCGGCTTCTGGGCGCGCTGGACTTTGACGCCGTGGTCGAGCAGGCGTTCGACCGTGGCTTCTCCGGCCTGTCGCCGCAGGATTTCGTGAAAACGGTTCTGGTCGACGGGCTCGGCATATCGCATGTGGTGACGGGCTTCGATTTCCATTTTGGCAAGAACCGCAGCGGCACGCCGGCGGTGCTGGCCGGGGCCGGACGGGACAATGGTTTTGGCGTCACGGTAGTCGACGCCTATTCCGACGAGGGCGGGGCGGTCATTTCATCAAGCCGCATCCGTGGCCTTCTGGCCGGGGGCGAGGTGGCGGAGGCTGCCGGGCTTCTGGGCTATCGCTTTACGGTGGAGGCAGAGGTGACCGGCGGGCAGAAGCTTGGCCGCACGCTGGGCTTTCCCACCGCCAATATGGCGCTCGCGCCGGATGCGGAGCTGCGCCACGGCATCTATGCGGTGCGGTTTCGCCGCGCCGATGGCAGCCTGCACAATGGCGTGGCGAGTTTTGGCCGGCGCCCGACGGTGACCGAGGATGGCGCGCCGTTGCTCGAAACCTTCCTGTTCGATTTCGACGGCGATCTTTACGGCGAAACCTGCTCGGTTTCGTTGTTCGGCTTTCTGCGTGGCGAGGTGAAATTCGACGGGCTTGATCCGCTGATCGCGCAGATGAAGCGCGACGAGGCGGAAGCGCGCGCATTGCTTGGCGATGTCAAACCCCATGGGCCGCTCGATCTGGCGCTGGCGTTCGAGGGGCTGGCCGGCTGACGCCAATCGCCTCTTTATTCTTCGGCCCGCCTCGGCTAAAAGCCGTTCCCATGATGACACGCGCCGGTTTCATACCGATTGCCATACGAATTATTGGCCCGGCCTTCCGTGCGGCCTGAGCGTCGCGGAAGGTCCGGGGTTTGTCGCGCGTCAAACGCGCTTTTTCCGTTTTACGATAATGGCTATGGCGAAGCCCTTCGCTGCTTTGCCCATCTCATGGCGAGACAATGACCGAGACGTCCGAAAAGATCGATTATTCCAAAACCCTCAACCTGCCGCAGACCGAGTTTCCGATGCGCGCCGGCCTTCCCAAGAAGGAGCCGCAGCTCGTTGAGCGCTGGCAGGACATGGACCTTTACCGCCTGCTGCGCGAGGATGCCGCCGGGCGTCCGAAATTCGTGCTGCATGACGGCCCGCCCTACGCCAATGGCAACATCCATATCGGTCACGCGCTGAACAAGGTTCTCAAGGACATCATCACGCGCTCCTTCCAGATGCGCGGATATGATTCCAACTATGTGCCCGGCTGGGACTGCCACGGTCTGCCGATCGAATGGAAGATCGAGGAACAGTACCGCGCCAAGGGCAAGAACAAGGACGAGGTTCCGGTCAACGAGTTCCGTCAGGAATGCCGTGACTTCGCCGCCAACTGGATCCAGGTCCAGTCGGATGAGTTCCTCCGGCTGGGCATCGAGGGCGACTTCAAGAAGCCCTACAAGACGATGGATTTCCACGCAGAGTCCCGGATCGCCGGCGAGCTTCTGAAATTCGCCATGTCGGGCCAGCTCTATCGCGGCTCCAAGCCGGTGATGTGGTCGGTGGTCGAGCGCACGGCGCTGGCCGAGGCCGAGGTCGAGTATCACGATCACGAGAGCGACACGATCTGGGTGAAGTTTCCGGTGGTGAATATCGATTCATTGAAACTGAGGTCAGGCATTGACCCAAGAATACTTGAGCGCCTTGAAGGATGTTCAGTGGTTATCTGGACTACGACACCTTGGACGATACCGGGAAATCGGGCAGTAAGTTATTCAAATCGCATCAGTTACAGTGTTTATGTAGTTTCTTCTGCGCAAAATGATTTTGGACCTCAGCCTGGCGAAAAGTTTATCCTTGCCGATGCTTTGGCGGATGATTGTGCGGCTAAAGCTAAGATAGAGCTGAAGCACCTTTTGGCATTGGGCCCGGCGAGCAAGTTGTTGCAATTTGTTACATGCGCGCATCCGCTCAAGGGCGTTGGCGGCGGTTACGAATTCACGGTTCCGCTTCTGCCGGGTGATCACGTCACCGACGATGCGGGTACGGGCTTCGTGCACACCGCGCCCGGCCACGGCCGCGAAGACTTTGACGCCTGGATGGATTGCGCCCGCGACCTGCAGGCGCGCGGCATCGACCCGGCGATCCCCTTCACCGTGGACGACGCCGGCTACTTCACCAAGGATGCGCCGGGCTTTGGTCCCGACCGCGAGGGCGGTCCGGCCCGCGTGATCGACGACAAGGGCAAGAAGGGCGACGCCAACAAGGCGGTCATCGAAGCGCTGATCGGCAAAAACATGCTGTTCGCGCGCGGGCGGCTAAAACACTCCTATCCGCATTCCTGGCGCTCCAAGAAGCCGGTCATCTTCCGCAACACGCCGCAGTGGTTTGTCTATATGGACAAGGATCTGGGCGATGCATCGACGCTGCGTTCGCGCGCGCTGAAGGCCATTGACGAGACCCGTTTCGTGCCTTCTGCCGGTCAGGCGCGCCTGCGCGCCATGATCGCCGACCGTCCCGACTGGGTCCTGTCGCGCCAGCGCGCCTGGGGCGTGCCGATCTGCGTGTTTGCCGATGAAGACGGCAATGTGCTGAAGGACGAGGCCGTCAACCAGCGCATTCTCGACGCTTTCGAGGCCGAGGGCGCGGATGCATGGTTTGCCGAAGGCGCGCGCGAGCGCTTCCTCGGCGAGCGCGCCGGCGAGCCCTGGAAGCAGGTGATGGACATTCTGGATGTGTGGTTCGATTCCGGTTCCACGCACACCTTTACGCTGGAAGACCGTCCGGACCTGAAATGGCCCGCCGATGTCTATCTGGAAGGGTCCGACCAGCATCGCGGCTGGTTCCACTCTTCGCTTCTGGAGAGCTGCGCGACGCGGGGCAGGGCGCCTTACGACACGGTCATCACCCATGGCTTCACCATGGCCGAGGACGGCCGCAAGATGTCGAAGTCGCTGGGCAACACCGTGGTGCCGCAGGACATCATGAACCAGTCGGGCGCAGACATTCTGCGTCTGTGGGTCGCCACGACCGATTACTGGGAAGACCAGCGCCTCGGCAAATCGGTCATCCAGACCAATGTCGACGCCTATCGCAAGCTCAGGAACACGACCCGCTGGATGCTGGGCACGCTCGCCCACGACACGGGCGAGGATGTGCCTTTCGCCGAGATGCCGGAGCTGGAGCGCCTGATGCTCCACCGTCTCGCCGAGCTCGACCAGGTGGTGCGCAAGGGCTACGACAATTTCGACTTCAAGCGGATCATCCGCTCATTGCTCGACTTCATGGTCGTGGAACTGTCGGCGTTCTACTTCGACGTTCGCAAGGACGCGCTTTACTGCGATGCGCCGTCGAGCGTGCGCCGCAAGGCGTCGCTTCAGGTGGTCCGCACGCTGTTCGACTGCCTCGTCACCTGGCTTGCGCCGATGCTGCCCTTCACCATGGAAGAGGCATGGCTTGAGCGTCATCCCGATGCGCGCTCCGTTCATCTGGAGCAGTTCCCGGCGATTTCGCAGGAGTGGCGCGACGATGCGCTGGCCGAGAAATGGCGCAAGATCCGCCAGGTGCGTCGTGTCGTGACTGGCGCGCTCGAGATCGAACGCAAGGAAAAGACCATCGGCTCCTCGCTGGAGGCCGCTCCGGTCGTCTATGTGAACGATGAGGGCCTGCAGCAGGCCATCGCCGATCGCGACATGGCCGATATCTGCATCACCAGCGGCATCGACGTGCGGCACGAAGCGCCGCCGGCCGATGCGTTCACGCTTGAAGATGTGCCGGGTGTCGGTGTTGTCTTCGCGCGGGCCGGTGGAGAGAAATGCGCGCGCTCCTGGCGCTACACGGACGATGTGGGCTCCGATCCCGCATTCCCGGAAGTGTCGGCGCGCGATGCGGCTGCGCTGCATGAACTGCAGGCGCTTGGCCGCCTCTAAGCGGGCAGGCGTTCGCGGATACGGGGGAAGCTTCGGCGCTGCCGATTGCTTCCCGCGGTCGCCTTCGCTACAAATGCCGCCGGGTAGGGACGCCACGTTGTCGCCGGATTCATGCGCGACACGCGGAAACTGAATACCCCGACGGTCTGGAACAATGGACGACAAGCAGATTGCCAAGCCCGAGCGGCGGCACTCTGGGAGAGAGGTGGCAGTGAAGAGAACGGAAACCACAACGTCACGGCCTTCCGTGCGCGCGGTTGCGGCTTCGGGCGCGCTGTGCCTTTCGGCTGTCCTTTTGTCCGGCTGCATGGGGTCTCCGACCTATGGCACCGACAAAACGGCCGACCAGCAGCTTATCGAGGATGTGACGGGTGTTCTCTCTCTTGGTCCGCGTGACAGGGAGAAGATCGAATACAAGCCGCGCGCCGGCATCGTGATGCCGTCCTCCACCGAGGTTCTGCCGCCGCCGCAGGAAAACGTGGCTTCGACATCGAACCCGGCATGGCCCGAATCGCCGGAAGAGCGGCTTGCCCGCATCCGCGCCGAAGCCACCGAGAACCAGGACAACCGCTTCTACAAGTCGCCCGTCGAGCGCGACATTGGCGTGAACGCGCGCAGCGATGACGGCTTCATCAATCCCGAAGTCGCCAAGAAACAGCGCGAGGAATATTTCAAGCGCCGCGCCGCATCCGTCTCCGCACAGGGCACGCCGACGCAGCGCCGCTATCTGAGCGAGCCGCCGACAACCTATCGCCAGCCGGCAGACACCGCGCCGACAGGCGTGCTGGGTGACGATGAGGCCAAGAAGGCCCGTGAAGCCAAGAAGGCCGCACAGAAGGGCGGCGGCGGATTCGACCTGGGCCGTCTCTGGCCCTGGGGCGGCTGATCATCGCCGAATGATCATCAATTGAGACACAGCGGGCCATGGCCCGCTGTTTTCGTCAGCAGGCTGGTTTCGTTCAACGCTGCTTCTTGAAGAAGCTCTTGAGCATTTCGGCCGCGTCGGCTTCACCGATGCCGGGATAGACATCCGGCGCGTGGTGGCAGGTGGGAAGCGTGTAGAAGCGCGCACCGCTGGTCACGGCACCGCCTTTCTCGTCGCTTGCGCCAAAATAGAGGCGGCGGATGCGGGCGAACGAGATTGCGCCGGCGCACATGGCGCAGGGTTCCAGCGTCACGTAAAGATCAGCGCCGGTCAGGCGCTCGGAACCGAGTTTTTCGCAGGCCTCGCGAATGGCGACGATTTCTGCATGGGCGGTGGGATCGTTGCATTCGCGGGTGCGGTTGCCGGCGCGGGCGATGATCGCACCGTCATGGACAATCACTGCGCCGACCGGCACTTCGCCGCGTTCGGCGGCAAGCCGCGCCTCTTCGAGGGCGGCGTCCATGAAGCCGGTGTAGTTCGCTTTCGTCGGTCTGCTCAATCTTTTTGCTCGCAAGTGGCACTGCGACTTGATACCTAGCCGCCTCTATAGCATCGGGTTTGAAATCGGAATCGATTTTCGCGCCGTGCGATCTCTGATTTAATTTACTGGAGCGTTTCCGCCGCATAGTGCGTATTGCGGAGACCCAGGGCAAAAGGCCATCATGACGAACGACCGATCCAAAGACACGAACCGGCCCCAAGATACAAACCGGGAAGACAAACCGCAAAAGTCTGCTCACCGGAAGGACGCGGCCCCGCAGGACGCTGACAGGGCCGGCACCGAGCGCATCGCCAAGCGGCTGGCGCGCGCGGGCGTTGCCTCGCGCCGCGACGCCGAGGCGATCATCGAGGCCGGTCGTGTTTCGGTGAACGGAAAGGTGCTGACGACGCCCGCATTCAATGTCGGGGATTCCGATCGCATCCTGCTGGATGGCGAGCCGCTGCCGGCAGTCGAGCGCACGCGTCTCTTCCTGTTCCACAAGCCGGGCGGTGTCGTTACGACCAACCGCGACCCCGAGGGCCGCAAGACCATTTTCGACACGCTGCCCGAAGGGCTCCCGCGCCTGATCACGGTCGGCCGTCTGGACATCAACACCGAGGGCCTTCTGGTTCTGACCAATGATGGTGGTCTGGCCCGCGCGCTGGAACTGCCCGAAACGGGCTGGCTGCGCCGCTACCGCGTGCGTGTGCATGGCAAGGTCGATGCGACGGCGCTTGAAGGCCTCAAGGACGGCATTGCCGTTGATGGGGTGTTCTACGGCGCGATCGAGGCGTCGCTCGACCGCGAGCAGGGCAGCAATGCCTGGCTGACGCTGGGCCTGCGCGAAGGCAAGAACCGTGAGGTCAAGAACGTGCTTGGCGCGCTGGGTCTCGAGGTCACGCGCCTGATCCGCATTTCCTACGGCCCCTTCCAGCTTGGTGCGCTGGCCGAAGGCGAGGTGCAGGAAGTGAAGGGCCGTACCCTGCGCGAGCAGCTTGGCGAGCGTCTGGTCGAGAAGGCCGGTGCGAATTTCGATGCGCCCATCACGACCCCGTTCTCCAACAAGCCGGTGCGCGCAGGATACAAGCAGCGCGAGGCCGAGGCCGAGGAGAAGCAGGCCGGTCGTGAACGCGATGGCGGCAAGATCTTCATCAAGAACCGCAAGCGCGACCGCGAAGACAAGCGCGAAGCCGCCCGTGACCGTCTGCAGACGCGTCCGGCGCGTCGCGAGGAAGAGCGTGGACCGCGCCAGAACCGTGGCAGCCACGTCTGGATGGCGCCCGGCGCACGGCCGCTGAGCAAGAAGAAACAGGCCGAGGCGGAAGCCGCCGGCGATCAGCCGATGAAGCGCGGCCCGAAGCCGGGCGGCGCAGAGCGCGGCGGCAAGCCTTTCCGCCCGCGCGGCGACAAGCCTTACGGTCAGGGCCGTCCGGATCGTGACGAACGTTCGGGTGGCGGTGACAGGCCGCGTTTTGCCCGTGGCGGCAAACCGTCGGGCGAGGGACGGGGCGACCGGGAGGACAGGCCTTTCCGTCCGCGCGGCGACAAGCCTTACGGTCAGGGGCGTCCGGATCGTGACGAGCGTTCGGGTGGCAGCGACAAGCCGCGTTTTGCCCGTGGCGGCAAACCGTCGGGCGAGGGACGTGGCGACCGGGAGGACAGGCCTTTCCGTCCGCGCGGCGACAAGCCTTACGGTCAGGGGCGTCCGGATCGTGACGAGCGTTCGGGTGGCAGCGACAAGCCGCGTTTTGCCCGTGGCGGCAAACCGTCGGGCGAGGGACGTGGCGACCGGGAGGACAGGCCTTTCCGGCCGCGCGGCGACAAGCCTTACGGTCAGGGGCGTCCGGATCGTGACGAGCGTTCGGGTGGCAGCGACAAGCCGCGTTTTGCCCGTGGCGGCAAACCGTCGGGCGAGGGACGCGGCGACCGCGAGGACAGGCCTTTCCGCCCGCGTGGCGACAAGCCTTTCGGCAAGGGCCGTCCGGATCGTGACGAGCGCTCCGGCGGCAATGACAGGCCGCGCTTCTCGCGGGACGGAAAACCGTCCGGTGAAGGACGCGGGGACCGTCAGGACAGGCCTTTCCGCTCGCGCGATGACCGTCCAGCATCGGGTGACAAGCCGCGTTTCGCAAAGGGCGGCAAGCCCGGTGGGAAAAGCTTTGGAAAACCGGGCGGCAAGCCGGGAGCGGGAAAATCCTTTGGCAAACCCGGAGCAGGCAAGCCGGGTGGCGCGCCGCGTCCCGGCAAGGGGCGTCCTGCGGGCAAGAAGCCGGGCCGGGACAGCTAGGCCATGCGGATTGTGGGTGGAGAGTTTCGCGGCCGCAATCTGGTGACGCCCGCTTCGGACGCCATTCGGCCGACGACGGACCGCACACGGCAGGCGCTGTTCAACATTCTTGAGCACCGTTATGCGGACCGCATCGAGGATGCGCGTGTTCTCGACCTCTTCGCCGGCACGGGCGCGCTCGGGCTGGAAGCGCTTTCGCGGGGGGCGTCATTTGCCCTTTTCGTGGAAGAAGCGGCGGCGGCCCGCGCCCTGATCCGCACAAATGTCGAGAATCTTGGCCTTCAGGGCCGCAGCAAGATCTTTCGCCGTGATGCAACGCGTCTCGGCGAGGTGGGAACCATGCTGCCATTCGACCTGGTTCTGGCCGATCCGCCCTATGGCAAAGGCTATGGCGAACAGGCGCTTGCAGCGGCCCGTTCAGGCGGTTGGCTGAAGCCCGAAGCGCTTGTAATGGTCGAGGAAGCAGCCGGTTCTCCCTTCCAGCCACCGGAGGGATTCCGCCTTATCGAGCGGCGTGAATATGGCACCTCCTGTGCGAGCTTTGTCGAGCTCGCCTGAGTTTCGTCACTTTTGCACCGATAGCTTTGCCCTGTTATGAGCTCGTGCCATTGTGCGCGGGCACACCAGAAACAAACAGGGCTTGTCCATGAAAAATCCCATCGCGGGTGTCGCGCGTCATGCGGCATTCGCAGTTATCGTTGCAGTTGCAGCGCCGTCCATAGCCATCGCGCAGGAAGCCAAGGACGACACTGCCGTTTCCAGTTTCACCTTAGAGAACGGCCTCGAAGTTGTCGTGATCCCGGATCACCGGGCACCTGTCGCCACCCATATGCTGTGGTACAAGGTTGGCAGCGCCGATGAGGACCCGGGAAAATCGGGCATCGCCCATTTCTTCGAACATCTGATGTTCAAGGGCACGAGCACCTATCCTTCGGGCGAGTTCTCCGACGCCATCGCTGCGGTCGGCGGCAATGAGAACGCCTTCACATCCTACGATTTCACGGCCTATTACCAGCAGGTCGCCCCCTCCGAACTGCCGGAAATGATGCAGTTTGAGGCGGATCGCATGCGCAATCTGGTGCTTTCGGAAGAAAACATCGAGACCGAGCGCAAGGTGGTTCTCGAAGAACGCCACCAGCGCGTCGACAATGTGCCGTCCTCCATCCTGTCGGAAGAGCTGAACGCCACGCTTTACCAGAACCATCCTTATGGAATTCCGGTGATCGGCTGGCAGCAGGAAATCGAGGGTCTGACCCATGACGACCTGAAGAGCTTCTACGACCGCTTCTACACGCCCAACAACGCCGTTCTGGTGGTCGCCGGCGATGTAGACCCGGAGAACGTGCGCGAGATGGCCGAGGAAACCTACGGCAAGATCGCGCGCGGGCCGGACCTTGCGCCGCGTGCGCGCCCCATGGAACCGGTGCAGAAGACCGCACGCGAAGTGTCGCTGCGCGATCCGCGCGTGAGCGTGCCGAACCTTTCGATCAACTGGTTCGTTCCCTCCTACCGGACCGCCGAGAAGGGCGAGTTCGAGGCCGTGGCCATTCTCTCGGAAATCCTGGGCGAGGGGCTGCGCAGCCGCCTCTATCAGGAACTCGTGGTCAAGCAGGGTGTCGCGGCAAGCGCCGGCAGCTATCTGCAGGGCTCGGCCTATGACTATTCCGCACTCGTTCTCTACGGTCAGCCGCGTGGCGACGCCGATCTGGCGACCGTCGAGAAGGCGATCATCGGGCAGATCGAGAAGATCAAGAACGAGGGTGTTACCCAGGAAGAACTCGACACGGCGCGCACCAAGATCCAGCGCGACCAGATCTTCCTGCGCGACAGCCAGGTGCGCAGCGCAAACCTGTTCGGCGCGGTGCTGACCACCGGCGGAACGGTCGAGGACGTTACGAGCCTGCCCGAGCGGCTTGATGCCGTGACGGTGGAAGACGTGAAGGCTGCGGCCGAGCGCTATCTGGACCTTGACCGTGCGGTCAAAGGCTATCTCCTTCCCGAAGGGGAAGAGCGTTCATGAGCCAGACATTGAATTTCATACCGGGTGCTTTCATGCGCAGTTTTTTCAAGGCCGGAACGCTGCTGGCCCTTATTCTCGTTGCCGGGCCTGTTCAGGCAGCGGTGAAAATCCAGGAGGTTTCCTCCGAAAAGGGCGTTGAGGCGTGGCTGGTCGAGGACCATTCGCTGCCGATCATCACCATGCAGTTCTCGTTCGACAGCGGTGCTGCGCAGGATCCGGACGGCAAGGCCGGTCTGGCGAACCTGATGACGGGCCTGTTCGATGAAGGTGCGGGCGATCTCGATTCCGACGCCTTCCAGACGAAGATGGAAGAACTCGGCGCGGAAATGTCGTTCAATGCGAGCTCCGACGCCATCTCCGGCCAGGTGCGGATGCTTTCGGAAAACAGCGATGAGGTGCTTGATCTCGTGCGTCTGGCGGTGACCAGCCCGCGTTTCGACATCGACCCGGTGGAGCGCATCCGCAGCCAGATCGCGGTCGGCATTCGCGCCGACGAGCGCAATCCGAGCAAGCAGGGCGGGGAAGCGCTGGCCAAGGCGCTTTATGGCGATCACCCTTATGCGCGTTCGACGGAAGGCACGCTGGAAACACTTGCCAGCATCACGCCGGAAGATCTGAAGGCGTTCCACAAACGCGTCTTTGGCCGCTCCAACCTCACCATCGGCGTTGTCGGTGACATTGACGCCGAGCGTCTGGCCGCCGTGCTCGACACGGTGTTCGGCGCGCTGCCGGAAGAGGCGGAGCTGCAGGTCGTGGAAGACATCGAGCCGAAGCTCGGTCAGGAAGTCCGTGTCGACTATCCCCTGCCGCAGACCACGCTGCGTCTCGTCTATCCCGGCATCGAGCGGGACGATCCGGAGTTCTTCTCCGCCTATCTGATGAACCAGATCCTCGGCGGCGGCGTGTTCTCTTCGCGTCTGTTCCAGGAAGTGCGCGAGAAGCGCGGTCTTGCCTATGGCGCATCGTCCTATCTGATGAGCCGCGACCACGCCCAGTCTCTGGCGATCCAGACGGCCACCAGCTCCGAGAAGGCGGATGAAACGCTTGCGGTGATGGAAGAGGTGATCGCGGGTCTGCGCGATGAAGGGCCGACGCAGGAAGAGCTCGACACAGCCAAGACCTATGTGATCGGTTCCTATGCGATCAACAATCTGGATTCCTCCACGGCGATTGCCCGCACGCTTGTCGGCCTGCAGGAGGATGATCTGGGTGTTGATTATATCGAGCGCCGTGCCGATCTTATCAACGCGGTAACACTGGATGACGTAAAGGAGGCGGCAACACGCCTCCTGACGCAGAAGCCAGCGCTTCTCGTGGTTGGACCGGCGAAGCAAGGCGGAGAGTAAGCGATGGAAACGGTGGTGACGAAAGGCAAGACAGGCGGCGAGGGAAGCGGCAGCGGGCCGACTTTCGCGCTGGCGCTCGGTGGTGGTGGCGCACGCGGCCTGTCGCATCTTCATGTTATCGAAACGCTCGATGAACTGGGGATCAAGCCGACCGTCATCGCCGGTTCCTCCATCGGAGCGCTGATGGGCGCGGGCTTTGCCGCCGGCATGCGCGGCACGGACATCCATGCCCATGCGCGCGCGATCCTGAGTAGCCGCACCGAGGTTGCCAGCCGCCTGTGGAAGGCGCGTCCTGGCAATTTCGCCGAGATGATGGAAGGCGGGTTCCGCGTCGGTCAGTTCAATGCCGAACGCATCATCCGCGCCTTCCTGCCGCCTGAGGTGCCGGAGACCTTCGAGGAACTGGAAATCCCGCTCAAGGTTACCGCGACGGACTATTTTGGCCATTCTCTGGTCGTTCTGGATCAAGGTCCGCTGGTGGAGGCGCTGGCCGCTTCCGCCGCCATTCCCGCCGTCTTCCGCCCGATCGAGCGCAACAAGCGCACCCTGATCGATGGCGGCATCTACAATCCGGTTCCGTTCGACCTGATCGATGGCGAGGCCGATATTCTGATCGCCGTGGATGTGGTGGGCTCTCCGTCCGATACGGGCGGCAAGCCGCCGACCTCCATCGAGCTCATGTTCGGTGCGAGCCAGCTGATGATGATGTCGATCATCGCGATGAAGCTGGAACACGGGCGGCCCGACATTCTCATCCGCCCGCCGGTTTCGCGGTTCCGGGTGCTTGATTTCATGAAGGTCGAGGCCATTCTCGGTGAAACAGAGCGCATCCGGGATGAATTGAAGCGGGCGGTTGAGGCCGCCGTTGCGAATTTCGAGAAAGCGCGGGCATAGCCAGACCGCTGGCCGTCTTTGGCTGGGTGATTACGCGGTTGTGATGATCCGGCATGGATCCTCGGGTCGAGCCCGAGGATGACGATGGGGGATGGTGGCCAATCCAGAGGGGATGGCATCCAGTCCGGTTCGGATACGGTTGCGTACAAGCGTCAAAACACACTCGTCATCCTCGGGCTCGACCCGAGGATCCATGCCCGAGCATCCGGACAGCTCCGGCAATGCTCCTTGGCATGATGCGAGAAAATGGCGCCCGCTCTTAGCATGATGATCCGGCGTGAAGGCAGACAGGGCCTCATCGGAGCCCTGTTTTCTTATGCAGACTGTTCGCCGTCGGTGGTGCGCTGTTTGAGGCGCACCGTGCCGCTGGCCGTCTTTGGCTGGGTGATTACGCGGTTGTGACGATCCGGCATGGATCCTCGGGTCAAGCCCGAGGATGACGACGGGGGACGGTGTCCAATCCAGGGGGGATGGCATCCAGTCCGGTTCGGATACGGTTGCGTACAAGCGTTAAAACACACTCGTCATCCTCGGGCTTGACCCGAGGATCCATGCCTGAGCCTCCGGACAGCTCCAGCAACGCTCCTTGGCATGATGCGAGAAAATGGTTCTCACTTTTCGCATGATGATCCGGCGTGAAGGCAGACAGGGCCGCATCGAGGCCCTGTTTTCTTATGCAGACTGTTCGCCGTCGTGATCGAGGCGCTGGCTCTCCCGCTTGGGTTTCACAAGCGGTTCCGGCGTGACCGGGCGCACCCGCATCTTGTCGTTGCCGGCATAAATGCCCTTGACTGCCTGGATCGCCAGGCGTTCTTCATCGCGCCGGCGCACATCCTCGACGATTTCACTGGCGATCTCTTCGCTCGTGCCGAGCGCCTGCAGCGTCTTGCCGCCGAAGATCAGCGCCGATTCCACCGTTTCGCGTAACTCGTACTCGACATCGCGCTCGCGCAGCGAGAGCGTGTGGGCACGGTCATAGGAGCGCACGAAGAGCCGCACATGCGGGAACTCCGCGCGGATCAGGTTGACGATGTGGTCGGTGGACGCCGCGCCATTGGTGCAGACGGCAACGATTTTTGCGTGGCGGATGCCGGAGGCTTCCAGCACTTCCTTGCGCCGTCCGTCGCCGAAATAGATGCGGAAGCCGAACCGCGCCGCCGCACGCACGCGGTCTGCTGAATGATCGATGATGGTTACGTCCGTGCCGCCCGAAAGAAGCACCTGCGAGACCATCTGCCCGAAACGGGAGAAGCCGATCATCATGACGCCAGCGCCTGCGCCTTCGAAATCCTCGTCCATCTCCTCGTCGGGTTCATTGCGCACCAGCATTTCGCCGATCCGCACCGAAAGCGGCGTCAGCGCCATGGACACGGTGACAATCGCGATGAGCAGCGAGGCCATGGCCTGGGGAAAGATGAAGGCGGAGGCAGCGGCCGTGAAAAGCACGAAGCCGAACTCGCCGCCCTGCGGCAGAAGGGCTGCCACGCGCAACGCATCATTGTGCTGGCAGTTGAAGGCCCGGCTGATCGCATAGAGTACAACAGCCTTGACCAGCATCAGAATGGGCACTGCGATCAGGATCGTCAGCCAGTTGTCGATGACCATGCCGAGGTCGAGCGAGAGCCCGATGGCCATGAAAAAAAGGCCGAGCAGAATGCCGCGGAACGGCTCGATATTGGCTTCCAGCTCATGCCGGAAGGAGGATTCAGCCAGAAGCACGCCGGCGATGAAAGCGCCGAGCGCCATGGAAAGGCCGGCAACCTCCATCAGGGCGGCGGCACCAAGAACCACGAGCAGAGCGGCCGCAATCATCACTTCCTTCGCGCCGGTGTTGGCGATTACGCGGAAGAGCGGGTTGAGCAGGTAGCGACCGGCCAGAACCAGCCCGAGAACGCTTGCGAGCGCGATCCCAAACCGTTCGAGGCTGATGGCGTCCGCGCCTTCGGCGCCCGGCGAAAGCAGCGGGATCAGCGCCAGAAGCGGGGCAATGGCGAGATCCTGAAACAGCAGGATGGAGAAGGCCGTCTGGCCATAGCGGCTGTTCAGCGACCCTTGAGATTCCAGTGTCTGAACGGAAAAGGCCGTGGAGGAGAGCGCCAGACCGAAGCCGATGACAAAGGCCGCGCCATAGGAAAGGTCGGTCAGGAGCATTGCGATCATCGCCAGCGCCACACCGGTGACTGACACCTGGATCAGGCCCATGCCGAAAATGCTTCGCCGCATCGCCCACAATCGCGCGGGCTTCAGCTCAAGCCCGATGATGAAGAGCAGGAAGACGACGCCGAGCTCCGCCACATGCAGAAGCTCCTTTCCATCCGAGATCAGGAGCAGGACCGGGCCGATTGCAATGCCGGCTGCCAGATAGCCGAGGATCGTGCCCAGACCGATGCGCGCGAACAAAGGCGCTGCAATCACGGCTCCACCCAGAAGAAGAAGGGGTTCGTAGTAGAGCGGTGCGGCGGCTTCGACGGCCATGGATACTCCGGATTCTGTTTGGAAATTCAGCTTACCATTGCACATATGGCCCGCGAACCATAAATGAAACAAATAGATATTCCCCTTTCGCCACGTTTTTCCATTCGGGATCGCAATGACAGACAAGAACGAAAAGCAGCAGCTGGCCGACCGGGTCGCTGCCCTTGTGGAGGCCGCCACGAAAGCCGGTGCGGATGCATCGGATGCGGTGGTCATGCGCGCCCGTTCCAAGAGCGTTTCGGTGCGCCTGGGCAAGGTGGAAGGCACAGAGGCTTCCGAAAGCGATGACATGTCGCTGCGGGTTTTCGTTGGTAAGCGCGTGGCGAGTGTTTCTGCCCCCGCCAATGCCGATCCGGTTCCGCTTGCCGAACGCGCGGTGGCGATGGCCAAGGCCTCGCCGGAAGACCCGTATCAGAGCCTTGCGGAGCCCGGCCGACTGGCGCAGAACATCGCGGATCTGGACCTGTTCGATGCGACCGAGGTTTCTGCCGACCGCCTGAAGGAAGACGCGCTTGCCGCCGAGGCGGCCGCACTCGACATTGCCGGGGTTACCAATTCTTCCGGCAGCGGTGCGAGCGCCGGCGCTGGGGGCATGGTGCTTGCCACGTCCGACGGTTTCATCGGTCAGTATGAGGCGACGCGCTTTGCCCGCTCCGTCAGCGTTCTGGCGGGCCAGGGCACGGGCATGGAGCGCGACTATGATTACTCGTCGCGGCTTCACTTTCTGGATCTTGATGCGCCGGAGAAGATCGGCCGCAGCGCCGGTGAGCGGGCGGTCAAACGCCTCAACGCCCGCAAGGTCGATACGGGCCGCTTCCCGGTCGTTTTCGATCCGCGCGTGGCGCGCGGCATTGCCGGCCATCTGGCGTCGGCCATCAATGGTGCGTCGGTTGCGCGCAAGTCGAGCTTTCTGCGCGACATGATGGGCAAGACGGTTGCTGCTGCCGGCATCACCATTACCGACGATCCGCTGCGCCGGCGCGGGCCTTCGTCGCGCCCCTTCGATGGCGAAGGCGTTGCCGGCGAAAAGCTGGTCATGGTGGAAGATGGCGTGTTGCGGCACTGGTTCCTTTCCACGGCGGTGGCGCGTCAGCTCGGGCTGACTGACACCAATGGGCGCGGCGTTCGCAGTGCCTCATCCGTCAACCCGTCCTCGACCAATCTGGCGCTGGAGCCGGGCGAGGAGACGCCGGAGGCGCTCATTGCGGGCATCAAGGCAGGGTTCTACGTGACGGAAGTGTTCGGCCAGGGCGTCAATCTCGTGACCGGTGAATACAGCCGGGGCGCTGCCGGGTTCTGGATCGAGAATGGCGAAATCACCTATCCGGTGTCGGAGGTCACGATTGCCTCCAATCTGAAGGACATGTTCCTGAACATGATCCCGGCCAATGACATTGACCGCAATTTCGGCACGGCCGCGCCGACGCTGCTTCTGGAAGGCATGACGCTTGCCGGAAAATAACAGCCCACAGGATCTTTTGATGGACGACCTGGCGCTGGTCACCGAGGTGGCGCGCGAGGCGGGCGGCATTGCGCAGAAATATTTCCGACGCGATCCGGAAGTGTGGTGGAAGGGCGGCACGTCGCCGGTCAGCGAAGCGGATCTGGCGGTGGACCGGTTTTTGCGCGAACGCCTGATGACGGCGCGCCCGGACTATGGCTGGCTTTCGGAAGAAACGGCTGCTGTCGACCACGAACTGGCCCGCGAGCGGGTGTTCATCGTCGATCCCATCGACGGCACGCGCGCGTTCATCGACGGGCGACCCATCTGGTGCGTGAGCATCGGGATTGCCTTTCGCGGCAGAAGTGTCGTGGGTGTGCTGGAGTGCCCGGAGCTTTCTGAAACCTATCAGGGGCTTGAGGGCGGCGGTGCGTTTCGCAATGGGGAGCGCATTGTGGTAAAACCGGCAGGCGATGCGTTTGTGATTGCGGGCCCCAAGCCCATGGTCAAGGCGCTGCCGGAAGAGGTCGGCCAGAAGACGACGCCCTATGGTTATGTGCCGTCGCTTGCCTATCGCATCGCCATGGTGGCGAGCGGCGCGCTGGACGCCACTTTCGTCAAACCCAATTCCCATGACTGGGATCTGGCGGGGGCGGATGTGATCCTGCGCGAGGCGGGCGGTGCGCTGCATGACGCCGATGGCAGATTACCGGTCTATGCCGGGGCTGATCCGCGCAAGGGTGCGCTGGCTGCCGGCGTTGGCGCGTTGTTGGAAACGATGACGGCCACGCTTTCCGAGTATCGCCAATAAGCGTCTTCCTGTGAGAAGCCGCAACCACATCCGTTGGATCGCCATGCGTTCACACGGATGCGTGGAGTACATTATCGCTGGAGCTTCGGAACAGCGGAAAAACCGGTGTCCACTTTTCGGTCCGTTGCTCTAAACGGTTTCAAAATCCGAGGTTTTCCTCTACACGGGCGGTTAGCGATTTGCTTATTGCCACATTCGTCTGCAAATGGGCTTGGTCATGTCCGAGAAAAAAGAGAATTCCCAGCTTCTTCATCTGGTCTTTGGCGGCGAGTTGTCCTCGCTGACCGGAGTAACTTTCCGCGACCTCGATGATCTCGACGTCGTTGGAATCTATCCAGATTACAAATCTGCCGAAAAGGCCTGGCGCGCAAAAGCGCAGGAGACCGTTGATAACGCGCATATGCGCTATTTCATCGTTCACCTACACCGCCTGCTCGATCCCGCGTCGGAAACGACCAAGGGATAGCAAGGACCCACATATGGAAAACAAGGCGACTGCGCCTTCCCCTGCCGTGAGCGCAAAGCGGAAGAAGACGGGACCGCGCCCCTTCAAGGAGCTGTGGCGCCGTATTCGCAAGCCGCTGGCGAAGTCGCGCTTTGTGAAACAGGCGCTGGCGACGCTGATGGCGGGCGCAATTCGCCTGATCGACCGCACCAATCCGCGTGTCGAAGGGTCTGACGACCTGCAGGCGGCGATTGATCAGCATTCGCCGGCCATTGCAGCGCTCTGGCACGGCCAGCACATTCTTGGTCCGGCGATCAATCCGCGCAAGCACAAGATCGTTGCGCTCTTTTCGCGCAGCGCCGATGCCGAGCTGAATGCGCTCGTTGCCGAGAAACTCGGTTTCGATACGGTGCGCGGCTCCGGCGGGCGCAAGGGCGAGCGCGATATCCGCAAGGGTGGCGCGAAGGCGCTGATCGCGCTGAAAAAGACGATCGACCGCGGCTGCAATGTTGCGATGATCGCCGACATTCCCCATGGCACGCCGCGCGAGGCGGGGCTTGGCATCGTCACGCTGGCGCGGATTTCCGGCCGGCCAATCGTGCCGGTCGCCATTGCCACGAGCCGCCGCAAGGTGCTTGAGCGCACATGGGACAAGACCACCATCAATCTGCCCTTCGGGCGCAGCGCGGTCATTCTGGGCGAGCCCATTTTTGTCGCCGCCGATGCGGATGCGGATGTGATGGAAGAGAAGCGTCGCGAGGTCACGGATTCGCTCAATGAAGCGACCCGCAAGGCCTACGCCCTGGTCGACGATAGATGACCATGAGTGAACGCTGGGCACGGACCATCCTTACGACCTATCGCTGGGCAGGCGCGGCGGTGTTTCCGCTGATTGGCGGCTATATCGTCTGGCGCGCCGGCAAGGGCAAGGAAGACCGGGTGCGCCGGCACGAGCGTTACGGCAAGGCCGGCAAGCCGCGCCCGGAAGGCCCGCTGATCTGGATGCATGCGGCCAGCGTTGGCGAGACGGCGGCCGTGATCGGCCTGATTGAGCATCTGCTTGGCTATGGCATCAATATCGTTCTGACCACCGGCACGGTGACCTCCGCCAAGGTGGCGGAAGAGCGGCTTGGCGGCAATGTGATCCACCAGTATGTGCCGCTTGATCTGAAGCCGGCTGTCAGCCGCTTTCTGAACCACTGGAAGCCGGATCTGGCCATCATGGCCGAGTCTGAAATCTGGCCGATGACGATCCTTGAACTGGGCGCGCGCCGCGTGCCTCAGGTTCTCGTCAACGGGCGCCTGTCGGATCGCTCGTTCGCGCGCTGGCAGAAGCGGCCCTATCTGGCCGAGGCGCTGTTCGAGAACCTGGCGCATGTGGTTGCCCAGTCGGAAGTTGACGGCGAGCGCTTCCGCACGCTGGGTGCGCGGCCCGTGACCGTTTCGGGCAATCTCAAGGTCGATACGCATGTTCCGCCGGTTGACCCGGAGGCGCTGGCGCTTCTGGAAGGGCAGATCGGCGAGCGCGAGACCTGGGCTGCCGTCTCCACCCATGAGGGCGAGGAGACCGTGGCGGCGGATGTTCATGAAAAGCTGAAGCCACGGCATGCCGACATTCTCAGCATTATCGTGCCGCGCCATCCCGAGCGCGCCGACGGGCTGGAAGAGGAATTCAAGGCGCGTGGCCTCAAGGTGGCGCGCCGCAGCCGCAATGATGCGGTGTCTGCCGATGTCGATATCCTGCTCGGCGACACGATTGGCGAGATGGGACTTTATCTGCGCCTGACCGAGATCGCCTTTGTGGGCCGGTCTCTGACGGGCGAGGGCGGGCAGAACCCGATTGAGCCTGCGCGTCTGGGCACGGCGGTTCTTTCTGGCTGCAATGTGCAGAATTTCCGCGACGCCTACCGCCGCCTGATCGATGCGGGCGGTGCGCGGCTGGTGCGCGATGGCGAGATGCTGGCGGGCGGGGTGAACTTCCTGCTCAACAATTATTCCGCACGGCGCACCATGATCAAGGCCGGGCGGGCTGCGGTTGACGACATGTCGGGCGCGCTGAACCGCACCTTGCAGGCGCTCGATCCCTATATTCATCCACTGATCGTCAAGAGTCGTCTTGAGGACGATGAGGGCCATGGCTAGAGCATCGGGCCGAAAAGTGGAAACCGGTTTTCGGTCATCCCGATGCTCCGTGAACAGTGTGGATCGTCCTTCGCGCGTGCGAATGGACGCGCGGCGATCCAGTGAGGCGCCTCCGTTCTGGTGGGAGCCGGCGGACTGGCGGGCCTGGAGCCTTGCCCCGTTCTCCGCGCTTTACGGTCTTGTGGCCGGCTACCGGATGGCGTCTGCCAAACGCGCGAAAGTGGATGTGCCGGTCCTGTGCGTGGGCAATTTCACCGTTGGCGGCGAGGGCAAGACGCCCGTTTCCATCGCGCTGGCGAAACAGGCGCGGAAGCTGGGGCGCAAGCCGGGCTTCCTGTCGCGCGGGCATGGCGGCTCCATGACCACGGCACATCTGGTGGATGCGGAAAAGGATCTCTCGCGCCATGTGGGTGACGAGCCGCTGCTTCTGGCGCGGCATGCGCCGACCATGGTTGCGCCGGATCGCCTGACGGGCGCGCGCGAGCTGGTCGGCATCGGCTGCGACTTCATCATCATGGATGACGGTTTCCAGAGCGCGCGCATTCACATGGATTACGCGGTGATGGTGGTGGATGCGCGGCGCGGGCTGGGCAATGGCCATGTCATTCCAGGCGGCCCGCTGCGGGCGCGGCTGATCGACCAGCTGCGCTTTGCCGATGCGGTGCTGACCATGGGCGAGGGCACTGCGGCCGACCATGTGGTGCGCCAGACCTCGCGGGCGGGACGACCGGTGTTTCAGGCGCGGCTCAAGCCGCGTGGCATGCGCGCCATCAAGGGCGGGCGGTTTCTCGCCTTTGCGGGGATCGGGAACCCGAAGAAGTTCTTCGACAGCGTTGCCGAGGCCGGCGGCGCAGTGGTGGAGGGGAAGAGCTTTCCCGATCATCACCCCTATGATGATGACGACGCGCGCGATCTGATCGCAGCCGCCGGCAGGGACGGGCTTCAGCTCATCACGACGGAGAAGGATCTTGTGCGGCTGCGCGGCGGCAGCGGTGCGCTCGGCGAACTGGCCGAGGCAAGCCGGGTGCTTCAGGTGGAAGCGGTGTTTGAGGCAGCGGACATGCCGGTGACGATCATCGAAAACACGATCGAGAACTGGCGCGAACGCAGCCTCAAATAAATTTGGAGCCGTTCATCGTTTCACCGAAACGCTGCACCGCTCCATCTCTCTGTTTTTTCGCAATCCCGGACGGAAAACCGGTTTCCGATTAACCGCGTTTGCGCAGTTCGGGATGCATTTCCAGTTCGCGGGCGAGCGAGGTGTCGGCGCTCACATAGGCTTCCTGGCGCTCGACGCTCCAGTATTTCAGGTCATCGAGCTGGATCGGCTGTTCGGTGACGGCGCAGCGCACGAAAGCGCCGGGGGTCATGACCTGAAAGTCGCCATCCAGATAGCGAATGCGTGCCTCGCGCGCGCCGGGTCCTTCGAAACGGTTCATCGTCTGGTGCCTCTTGTCATCAACTCTGGGCCTTAACCTTCCTGCCGCGCCAAGTAAACCTGCTTGTCGCTGGCGGGGCCGCGTGAGGTCTTGGTCTGGATCATCGGATTAACCCGAAACCGGTACCCACTTTTCGGTCCGATGCTCTAACGCCTGCCGAACAGGCGTTCGATATCGGTCAGCTTCAACTCGATATAGGTCGGGCGGCCGTGATTGCACGTGCCGGAGCCGGGCGTTGCCTCCATCTGCCGCAGAAGCGCGTTCATCTCTTCGGCGCGCAGCCGCCGTCCGGAGCGCACGGAACCGTGGCAGGCCATGGTCGCGGCGATGTGGTCGATGCGCTCCTTCAACGTGTCGGCGGTGTCGTTCTCGGCGATTTCGTCGGCCAGGTCGCGCACGAGCTGCGGAACGTCGACCTTGCCCAGCATGGACGGGGTTTCGCGCACGGCGATGGCTCCGGGGCCGAAACGCTCCAGCCCCAGCCCGAAACGGGCGAGGAATTCGGCATGGGCGGCGACGCGGTCGGCGTCTTCTTCCGGCATGTCCACGATCTCGGGCAGAAGCAGCATCTGCGCGGGCAGGGCGCGCGAATGGAGCGCCTCCTTCAGGGCCTCGTAGACAAGGCGCTCATGGGCGGCGTGCTGGTCGACGATGACGAGAGAATCCTCCGTCTGCGCGACGATGTAGTTTTCATGCACCTGCGCGCGCGCGGCGCCCAGCGGGGAGCGCATCAGCTCGGGTGCGGCCTCGGCCTCGCCGGCGCGGGCATCGGCGCTCAGGCCGGCACCGACATCGAAAGCCGACTGGGCAGGCGCGGAAAAGCCGCCGGCGGCGGGCGCTGCGCCTGCAATGGAGGCACTGCCCGTCATGTCCAGAGGGCGGGTGGGGGAGGTGTCGAGCCGCCAGTCCTGCGCGGGGCGCGGTGGCGGGGTGTAGCGATAATGTGCGCTTCCGCGGCCGGAAAGGCCGCCGGGCGCTGCGTGCTCCGGCTGGCGGAAGGCTGCCAGCATGGCGTCCGCTCCGGAGGTGGAGGCGCGCATGCCGCTGATCTCCAGCGCATGGCGGATCGCGCCGACGATGAGACCGCGCACAAGGCCCGGATCGCGGAACCGCACATCGGCCTTGGCCGGATGCACATTGACGTCGACCAGCGCCGGATCGAGCGAGATGAAGAGCGCGACGACCGCATGCCGGTCGCGCGGCAGCACGTCCATGTACGCGCCGCGAATGGCCCCGGTCAGGAGCTTGTCGCGCACCGGCCGCCCGTTCACGTAGAAATATTGCAGCATCGCGTTGCCGCGCGAAAATGACGGGATCGAGACATGGCCCGACAGCGCGACGCCCTCGCGCTCGGCCTCGATGGGCAGCGTGTTCTCGGAGAAATCCTTGCCCATCACCTGCGCGATGCGGCGCAGCAGCCCCTCGCCATCGGCCGGCACGGCGGGCAGCTCCAGCGTGTTGCGGTCGGAGCCCGTCAGGGTGAAGCGCACCTCGGGAAAGGCGAGCGCCATGCGCTTCACCACCTCGGTGATGGCGGCGGTCTCGGCGCGCTCGCTCTTCATGAATTTCAGCCGTGCAGGCGTGGCGAAGAAGAGGTCGCGCACCTCCACCGTGGTGCCGCGATTGGCCGCCACGGGCCGGACCGGCGACACGCGCCCGCCTTCCACGGCGATCTCGGCGGCGCTGTCGGCCCCTTCCGGGCGCGAGCGCAGGGAAAGCCGCGCCACCGAGCCGATGGAGGGCAGCGCCTCGCCGCGAAAACCGAGCGAGCGAATGTCGTGAATGTCGTCGGTGAGCTTCGACGTGCAATGGCGCGAGACGGCGAGCGGCAGCTCGTCATGCGCGATGCCGCCGCCATTGTCGGTGACGCGCAGCAGCGAAAGCCCGCCGCCGGCGGTCGCCACCTCAATGCGGGTGGAGCCGGCGTCGAGTGCGTTTTCCACCAGCTCCTTCACGACGCTCGCCGGCCGCTCGATCACCTCGCCTGCGGCGATCTGGTTGATCACGGTGTCGTTTAGCTGGCGAATGGTGTGGGAGGCTGCAGTCATGGGGGCGATTTTACGGGGATTCGGAGGTGGCGAGAAGAGACGCCGCACCGCTTTCCAGCACTTGTGTCGGGGCGGGGTGAGGGAGCGCGTGGGCCGGAAAGGGCGGCCCCTGCGGCCCGCAGGGGAAGAAGATGTAGATTGTTAGAAGTGTAAACATAAATCGAGTGATCAGGTAAGTTTTGAGATATACGGCTTTACGTTGGGTCAACTTTAGAAAGCGACTGAATTATGTGCGTGAATTGTGACTCTGGAATTCTTAGCCGTCGTGGGCTGCTGACAGGCGGTCTGGCTCTTGCAATGGCTGCACCGCTTGCCGCGCGTGCATCCGCCGAAACCGGCGCGGCAGCGCCGGTCTCACCCGACGAGGCGTTGCAGCGCCTCATGGACGGCAATGCGCGCTATGTGGCCAACCAGCCCATCAACACCGATCATTCGGCGGGCCGCGCCAGCCGCGCGCAGGGGCAGCAGCCCTTCGCGGCCATCGTGAGCTGCGCGGATTCCCGCGTTGCGCCCGAGCTGATCTTCGATCAGGGGCCGGGAGAGCTTTTCGTCATTCGCGTGGCGGGCAATTTCATCAATGAGGACGGGCTGGCGAGCCTCGAATACGGGGCGGCCGTTCTCGGCATCAAGACGATCCTCGTGCTGGGGCACACGGCCTGCGGCGCGGTGGACGCCACGATCCAGGCGATTCAGGACAACACCCTGCCGCCCGGCCATCTGCCGAGCCTCGTGAACGCCATTCGCCCTGCGGTCTACGACGCCATGGCGGCAGAGCCGGAGGACCTGCTGGCGACCGCGACAGCGCGCAATGCGACGCTAAACGCGGAGAGGGCGCAGACGGCCGGCCCGATTCTCGGCGACCTCTATGCAGCCGGCAAGCTCAAGGCCGCTGCGGGCATTTATGACATTGCCACGGGGAAGGTGAACTTCCTTTAAAGGGAGCTTCCGCGACTGCCCTCCGCCTTCGTCATACCCGGACTTGATCCGGGGATCCATTCCATGACCGTTGTGGCGGGTTTCGACCGACCGGCATGGATCCTCGGGTCAGGCCCGAGGATGACGAAGGAGTGGGTGGGGACGCATGATCAGCCCCGCCTTCATTTCATTCTAAACGCTTGCCGCCCGCCCCTCATCCTCACCTTCTCCCCGCTCGCGGGGAGANTGGGGACGCATGATCAGCCCCGCCTTCATTTCATTCTAAACGCTTGCCGCCCGCCCCTCATCCTCACCTTCTCCCCGCTCGCGGGGAGAAGGGCGCGCAGGCGGTGGGGTCTAACCTGCACACTCGCTCCTTCGTCATCCCCGGACTTGATCCGGGGATCCATTCCTTGGCGGTTGTGGCGGGTTTCGACCGACCGGCATGGATCCCCGGGGCAGGCCCGAGGATGACGAAGGGGGGATAGCTTCATTTTCACCTGTACAGGTGAAGGACCATGCAGGCGAGTGAGAGGTGCCGAACTGCAGGGTGGCAAGCGCGGCATCGCCGTGCCTTTACCCTCATCCTGAGCTCGTCGAAGGGCGGGGGTAAAGGCATGCACCATGCGCTCCCTGCCGCTCTCCATGTCGCCCTCGCCCTTCGACGAGCTCAGGATGAGGGCTGTGTGGGTTACTGCGCTTCCTGCCCTGCGTCACCCCGGGCTTGACCCGGGTTTCATTCCGTGACCGTTGTGACGAGTTTCAACCGACCGGCATGGATCCCCGGATCAAGTCCGGGGATGACGAAGGCGCGGGGTGGGATGGGGCGTGAAACACCGCGCAGGCGGTTTGGCTGATTGGTGTGCCGTGTCTCATGGTGAATGTCTCCGTTCGAGCCCCCACCTCAATCCATCCCCTCCCGTCACCATCCTCTTCCAAAAAATCATTTTAAGCTTGAAGCAGTTTCGCATAGGATGCTGTATGCTCCAGTCAGGCGTCGAGAGAGCGCAACCGCATCAGGAAGGCACATATGAATATGGAAGCACCACAGGCCAAAGCCGCGTCGAAATCCTCGAAATCGAATTTCGTGTGGGACGACCCGTTCCTCATGGAAGACCAGCTCACCGATGAAGAGCGCATGATCCGCGATGCCGCGGCCGCCTTTGCCGCCGACAAGCTCGCGCCGCGCGTCGAGCACGCCTACATGAACGAGGAAACCGACGCCGCGATCTTCCGCGAAATGGGCGAGGCGGGCCTTCTGGGCGTGACGGTGCCGGAGGAGTATGGCGGCGTGGGCGCCGGCTATGTGTCCTACGGTCTGGTGGCGCGCGAGGTGGAGCGCATCGATTCCGGCTATCGCTCAATGATGAGCGTGCAGTCCTCGCTGGTGATGTACCCGATCCACGCCTATGGCTCGGAAGAGCAGAAGCAGAAATATCTGCCGAAGCTCGCGTCCGGCGAATATATCGGCTGCTTCGGCCTGACCGAGCCGGATGCGGGTTCGGACCCGGGCGGCATGAAGACGCGCGCGGAGAAGATCGACGGTGGCTACCGCCTGACCGGCTCCAAGATGTGGATCTCCAATTCGCCGATCGCCGATGTGTTCGTGGTGTGGGCGAAGTCTGCCGCGCACGGCAACAAGATCCGCGGCTTTGTGCTCGAAAAGGGCATGAAGGGCCTTTCCGCGCCGAAGATCGGCGGCAAGCTTTCGCTGCGCGCATCGATCACCGGCGAGATCGTGATGGACGGCGTGGAAGTGGGCGAAGACGCGCTTCTGCCGAATGCCGAGGGGCTGAGCGGCCCGTTTGGCTGTCTGAACCGTGCGCGCTACGGCATCTCCTGGGGTGCGATGGGTGCGGCGGAAGACTGCTGGCACCGCGCGCGCCAGTACGGTCTCGACCGCAAGCAGTTCGACAAGCCGCTGGCGCAGACGCAGCTCTTCCAGAAGAAGCTTGCCGACATGCAGACCGAGATCGCGCTCGGCCTTCAGGCCAGCCTGCGCGTTGGCCGGCTGTTCGACGAGGGCCGGATGGCGCCGGAGATGATCTCCATCGTGAAGCGCAACAATTGCGGCAAGGCGCTCGACATTGCGCGGCAAGCCCGCGACATGCATGGCGGCAACGGCATCCAGATCGAGTACCACGTGATGCGCCACGCGCAGAACCTGGAGACGGTCAACACCTATGAGGGCACGCATGACGTTCACGCGCTGATCCTCGGCCGTGCGCAGACGGGCCTGCAGGCGTTTTTCTGATGCGATTGTGAGGGCAGGCGCGCGGCGGTGAGCGGCGCGCCCTGCCGAGAGAGTTTGAGAAGGGGCGGGCGCTTTGGCGTCTGCCCCTTTTTT
>NZ_JAMQML010000002.1:0-366455 GCF_030068685.1 Nitratireductor sp. GZWM139
CAACCGTGATCTTCTGGCTCTAATCAACGAGTCCTGAGCCTAGCTATGCCGTTGATTTTGAGGCAAACATACCCCATCAGAGTTATCCATTCGAAGCGCAGAACAAGCGCACCGCCCTCTACGACAACTTGATGGCTTTCGATGGTGAGCAGCAATACCGGATTATCAAGGAACTCTGCGAACACAGATCCTTCGGCTTCAAAACGAACAAGAAGCGAGAAGAGCTCAAAATCAGGCTGGCCACACGCTATGCGCAGTTCGCAGGCGGCGCTCCTGCATCAGATATCAACGAAACTTTGATCGAAGAGACACGGCACTGGCTCGATGGCCACCCGAAGGCGCTGGAATCTTACAACAGCGCCCTGCAGAAATACGAGGCGGGCATTTTCCATCGCAACCTGATCGATGATCTGCGTGTCGCACTCGAACTCCTGCTTAAACAAATCTTCGATAACGGAAAGTCACTTGAGAATCAACTTCCTGCGCTCGGCACATTCATCAAAGGCAACGGTGGATCCAAGGAACTCGCCAATATGTTCCAGAAGATCGTTGAATACTACGCCAAGTATCAGAGCAGTTATGTCAAACATGACTCCAGCGTAATTGAGGAAGAGATCGAGTTAATATTTGAGATCACCTCTTCTTTTATGAAGCACTTGGTAAGATTGAGCACAGATGAGAGCTGAGATTTAGCCCCACAAAGCAGGGTCCTGATAGACCGGCAAGGAGCCGAATGGTGAGGTTAGCGCGATCGGCGCGTTGGATTGATGCTATGGGAGGTTGACAACAACGATGTCGGCGCATGAACTCTAGGGATGGGTATAGTAACAAATATCAAATCGCTGCAGGGAATGGGAGTATTCGCCGACCGCGCTGCGCGTTCGCCTTCTCTTAATTTCCGCCGTTACAACCTCGTCTACGGGTTCAATGGTTCAGGGAAAAGTACCCTATCGCGTCTGTTCGCGAGCCTCGAGTCCGGCAGGCCGCATCCCAAACTTCCCACCGACGGAAGATTCGAGATGGCGCTGGACGATGGATCGACGTTCGGATGCCCGACCAATCCCGTCGGTCTTGAACGGCGACTACTTGTCTTCAACTCAGATTACATTGAACAGAATCTGCAATGGGGCGCAGGGCGCGCGAACCCAGTGTTCTACGTTGGCGCTGATCAAGCTGAAGCCGCAAAGGAGCTTACAAGGGTCGAGGACAAGATTGTCGAAGCGGACAAGAAAAGGGAAACTGCATCCGCCGTGGAGAAAGCTGCGGAGAAAACCTTTGTCAACTTCAAGAGGGAGCGCGCGAAGTCGGTTGCCTCCCGCCTGCACCTTGGCAACCGCAAATATGAGGCACCGGCACTCGCCAAGGATTACGATACCTGGAAAGACGACAAAGGGCCCGCGCTCACGGACGACGAAATGAAGGCGGCCGAGGATACGTGTCGGCTTGATGAGCCAATGCCGCGCTTCGAAACGATATCATTCGACAAGTCCACAATCGAGACAGCCTACCGCTTCATCGCCGACGTCTGCGGTCAGTCGATGGCGACCGTGGCACTCGACGAGGTCCAGCGGTATCCCGATATACTGCTTTGGCTGAAGCAGGGGCATGAGTTCCATGAAACTAACGGGATCGCCGACTGCCTCTTCTGCGGCAACGCAATATCGGCCGAGCGGCGTGCGCACCTCGCCGCTGCCCTCGACGACAGTGTCGACCAGTTCGTCGCACGTCTCAACAAGACAGCCCAGCGGCTGGCTGGTCTCATCGAGTTATCAGCTCAATTGGGCGCTCAGGTACCCTCATTTGACGATCTGGCAACTGAGTTTCGGATTGGCTTCCGGGAGGTTCGGGAGAACCTATTGAAGGACATACGCCTGCTGGCGAAGCAACTGGGCACACTGCAGACTGTCCTCTTCGCTAAGCTCGAGCGTCCGGCGACGCCCGCCGACATGAAGGACGTCGCCGCAGAGGCGGATGTCCTCGCTACCGCGGAGCGGATTGATGCGGGCGTTGTGACCGTCAATGAAGCTATTTCGGCCCACAATCGGGCGGTCACCAATTTCGCGAAGCATAAGGAAGCCGCCGAGGCCTCTATACGCCGGCACTTCATCCTCGACTGCCGCGACGACTACGCGCAGGCTGCAAAAGACCTTGAAGACGCGACGAACCAGCATGAGATTGACGCCAAGAATGTTGCGGCGCTGCGGATCAAGGCGGACGAGCTGCGCCAGCAAATAAGGGCACACGGACCCGCCGCCGAGGTAATTAATAGGCTGATCGCAGCCTATCTTGGTCACGGCGAACTCACGATCAATCCCACCGACGACGGCTACGAACTCCAGCGGCACGGAACACCGATCACCGGCGTGCCGAGCGAAGGTGAGAAAACCGCGATCGCGATTTCCTACTTTCTTTCGTCCATTGAGGCAGACAACCGGAAGCTGACCGACCTCATTGTGGTCGTAGACGATCCGGTATCGAGCCTAGACACGAAGGCGCTGAATTTTGCGTGCTCCCTCGTGAGATCTCGCCTGGAAAAGGCCGCGCAGGTGTTTATCCTCACCCACAACCTGCAATGCATGAATGAGTTCAGAAAGGCGTGGAAAGGCAAGGCCCGCCCTCCGGCTGGCAAGGAGCCGTCGGCGACGTTTCTCTTCATCGACGTAGCGATACCTGAGGGGCAGCCCCGTCGGTCCTCGACGATCGTCCAGATGTCGAAGCTGCTTCGCGAGTACGATTCAGAATACCACTTCCTCTTCAGCCACGTGCTCAGGTTCGTGGAGCATCCCGATGCTTACGATGACCATGGCTACATGATGCCCAACGTCATCCGACGGGTGCTCGACGTATTCTTGGCCTTCAAGTGCCCAGGCGGCGGTGGGCTGCCCGCACAGCTCGACAAGCTGTGCGTCGACTACCCAGAGCTAGACCGGGAGCAACTGGCTGCTTTGGAGCGGCTCGTCCAAGTCGAATCCCACTCTGATAACATTGACGACTTGCTGTCCTTCTCAACCATGACGCTGGAAGAGACGAGAGATGCGGCAACCGCGCTCTTCCAAACAATCAACAACGTCGATGCTAAGCACCTTGAGCGGCTGAAGAGGCTCTGTCGCTAGACGCCACTACTGATGGCGGCTGGCCATTTCGTTGTCCCATGATCTGAGAAATACGTCCATATTGCCACGCGAAAACTTTCTCGACGATTGCTGACCGCAAGTTGCCACGCACCGGACATTCATCCCTGTCGCAGCGAACGGCAGCTCTCCGCCCGTTCCAGACTTTTGTGTTGTCGAGATGACCGACAGCTTTCAGCGCGCGGGAATGGAGACGCGAACGACCGAGGTGAAGGCGCGCTCCGTCAGAGTTGAGCGGCTATCTAATGGCTGCGTTTCCAGTTCCTCCAACCAGAAGTGAATAGGCAGCTTCCCAACATAGTTCAGAAATCGGGTCGATTACTTCACGCCGCACCCGCCGCTCGTTTCTGTGCAAGCGGGTCACTTTAATTCGCTCAACCGTTCTTGATAATATGCCGACCAGTTCTGCTGCTGTAACCAAGGTTTCAGCACCACCAGATCACCGCAATTCACACGTTCCTTGGCGGCCAGAAGAATGGGCGTTATCGCATCAAGTGCGGGGGACGCTGCCTGCTCGAAATGCTGTAAATCTCGCGTCGTTAGGCGATGCTTCATGCCATAGCGGGCGGGGATGTCCGACTTCGGTGAGTGTCCCATCAGGCGCTTTCGCGTGACGTCCTTGATTTTGGTGTTATCGATCAGATCAGCAAACCAGTGCCTCGTGGAATAGAGTGTTACTTCCTTGCGGGCGATGCCTGTTTTCTTCTTCAGATACTGCCAGCTCTTTGTGATCGGCTGGCCCCAGCGCATTTCGCCATTTGGCTTGGGATAGGGCTCCCATTCCGGGAAGAGATAGGGGCAGCCAAGCTGCTTCAACTCGTCCACCCGCTCAAGGAGACCCAGATCAAGGATCAGTGGGTGAAGGGGGACGACGCGCTGCGACGACGGGGTCTTGAAACGCTTCACATCTTTCTTGGCCACGCGGCCTTTGGAGGGGTCAAAACCTCTGAGGTAGAGGTAGTGAATTCCGTCTCGCTCCGCGATGTCGTTCAGTTCCAGCTGTCCCAGCTCGCCTGGCCGCAGGCCTGTCAAAAGCAACAGAAGGTAGGCCCAGTAAAGGTGCGACTGGATGAAGTATTTTCCTGGTTGCCAGATCCGTTTGTCGCTCTGGCATCCCGTGAAGAGCGGTTGCGAAAAGATTTTCGCGATTTCGCTGTCATCGAACGAGTCCCGGGGCAGGGAGGTGAGATTGTTTTCACTGACATGGCTGAACACGGGCTTGGGGTGAGGGTAGTGTCCCCGTTCAATCAGCCAGTCAAAGAATTTCGACAGGGCGTTATGATAGCCGTTGCGCAGCCGTGTTTCGGTCAACCGATCAAGGCGCGACCATCCATGCTTCTTTGCATAGAGGTACCTCTCTGCCAGTGTTTGTGCATGCTCTTTGGGAACGTTGCGCCTGTTTGGAATGTCGGGGAGCATCTGATCGAGCTCGAGCACCTTGCGCTTGTCAAACCTGGCGACGACCGGATCATCCATGATGTCGATCAGGAACTGTACGACCAGTTGGATAGCTGAGCGGGCATCCGCGTTGCCGCCATTCGTCACATCCTCTTCAACGTATTCCTGCAGCGCCTGAGAGAAGGTGAGCGGATCGGCCTCTGGCGCAGGGGGATGTGCAAAAGGCTCCTCGAGAACGTCGATGGGGACTTCCGGCTCGCTCGCTGACGGAGTGATGCGGGCTTCACGGGCCATTGGATCATGCCATGCGGCGATTGTATCAGGCTGAGAGGGAATGGCGGGAGAATGATGTGCAGATGCCTGAAAGCTGGCGGGTACTGCGCCCATTTGGATGGCTGCCTGCATGTCGGCCCTGCCGCGTTCATAAGCTTGAACCCTGTCACGCTGACGCAGGAACGTCTCGGCATCCAGATTCTGGTTCACGAAACGGTTCAGCAGGGCGGTGAAGTCAGGCTCGATCATGTCGGGATCGCACTGGGCGGCCAGCGCCCGACGCTTCAGGTTCTTCAGCATCTCCTCGTAGTTGCGCCGTGCCTGAAGCCGTTCTTCAGAAAGAGGCCATGGATCCAGCAGATATTTTCGCAGTTCGCCCACGTTCTTCTGAAAGAGCGATACGTAGTTCGCGCTGTCGTTCATTCTGTGAATCCAGCCCAGGTGCTCTGAAAGTCGAATACGCGCCTGACGATAGTCGCTGGTTCTTAACGAGACTCTATAGAGCTGCTTGCCCAGGAGGAGGGATGTGACGGGATTCAACCGAACCTGAAGGTAATAGCGTCCTTCACGGCGAGAAAGGTAGGAAGCGCAAGCCATGGCATCTCCGCGTACATTTGTGCGAGATGTCTCACAGTTTCTGGAACCTCTGTTCCTTGTAACTGGTTGATATTGCTTGCGTAATCAAAATGGTAGCGGAGGAGGGATTCGAACCCCCGACACAAGGATTATGATTCCTCTGCTCTAACCGACTGAGCTACTCCGCCAACCGAGGACAAAAACAGCTGCGTCGGCTGCGAGTCCGTTGCCTCAAGAAGACGCGCGGATATAAGGTGGCTGTGTCTGCCCTGTCAAGCGGGGTTCTTCGTTTCTTGGGGGAATTTGTCGTGGCTGTCGAATTCCCTTAAGAAAGGGCCGGGTTTTCCCTGGCAGGGTTGAGTCGCGGGTGCGGCGTCTGTATGTGTTTTCAGCGCCAAAATCTCGGGCGAAGGATTTGATGAAACCGCGTATTGCAGTACTCGGATGTGGCTATTGGGGCTCAAACCACATTCGCACGCTTAAGTCTCTTGGAGTGCTGGCAGCCGTCTCCGACGCCAATGAGGCGCGGGCCGAGGGCTTTGCCAGTGAGCATGATTGCGTCGCAATCTCCCCGGAGGCGCTCTTCGAGCACGACGATATCGATGCAATCGTTCTGGCCCTGCCGCCGCAGTACCACGCCGAATACGCCATCCGCGCCATGCAGGCCGGCAAGGACGTTCTTGTGGAAAAGCCGATCGCGCTGACCGTCGATGACGCCAAGCGCGCGGTCGCCGTTGCGCGCGAGACCGGGCGCATCATCATGGTGGGGCATGTGCTGCGCTTCCACCCGGCTTTCGAGAAGCTCAAGGAGCTGATCGACAAGGGCGATCTCGGCGAAATCCGCTATATTCATTCGCATCGTCTCGGCCTTGGCAAGTTTCACACCGAGAATGACGCCCTGTGGGATCTGGCGCCGCATGATCTCTCGATGATTCTCGCACTGACCGGCGTTGCGCCGGAAGAGGTGCGCGGCGAGGGCGCGGCGCTGCTCGACCACCTGAGCGACTTCGCGCATCTGCACATGCGCTTTCCCGGCGGTCTGCGCAGCCATTTGTTCACCTCGCGCCTCAACCCCTATCGCGAACGCCGCCTGACGGTGGTCGGCGACAAGGCGATGGCCGTGTTCGACGATGTCGAGCCATGGGGGCGCAAGCTTGCCGTCTATCGGCATGCGGTCTGGCATGACAGCGGTCACTGGGCGTTCACGACCAATGAACCGACCTATGTGGACGTGGAAGAGGGAATGCCGCTCACGCGTGAGCTGCAGCATTTCATCGACTGTATTGAGACCCGCAAGGAGCCTCGCACCACCGGTGAAGAGGCAATCGAGGTTCTGCGCATTCTCACGGCAGGTTCCGTCACCCACGGCTGACGGGCGCTGCCTTTCAGGCGCGATAGTGATCAATCACGCGCCCGTGCGGGCGCGTGTGCAAACTGGTTTGGCGTGAAGTGCGGCGCAGTGCGCTCTACGCGCCCTGACCAGCCATGGTAGAGAGGCGCGTGAGCTGCGCTTCGGCTTCGGTGCCGCGCTCGGAGCGCTCGATGAAGCCGCCGCCATAGACGCGGGCCTCATTGCCGTCGTCGGAGTAGAGCACGCAGGCCTGGCCCGGTGCGACACCGGCTTCGCCCTCCGTCAGTTCGACCCAGGTGACGCCGTCTTCATGGTGAAGCACCGCAGGGCGGGGCGGCCGCGTGGAGCGAACCTTCGCAAACACTTCCATGCCGCCCCTGGGGAGCTCGCCAAGCGGTCCGTCGCCCAGCCAGTTCACCTGGCGCAGGAAAACCTTGTGCGTCTCGAGCGCCTCGCGCGGGCCGACAATCACGCGCGCATTCTCTGCGTCCAGATGCACCACATAGAGCGGCTCGCCGGTCGCGACGCCGATGCCGCGGCGCTGGCCGATCGTGTAATGCATCACGCCGTCATGGCGGCCGAGCCTGCGCCCGTCCAGATGCACGATCTCGCCCGGTGTGGCGGCTTCCGGCTTCAGCTTGCTGATGATGTCGGAATATTTGCCGCGCGGAACAAAGCAGATGTCCTGGCTGTCCTGCTTGGTGGCGACGCTCAGGCCCATCTCTTCGGCGATGGCGCGAACCTCGGGCTTGGAGAGCCCGCCCAGCGGGAAGCGCAGATAGTCGATCTGCTCCTGCGTGGTGGCGAACAGGAAATAGCTCTGGTCGCGCTCGGCATCCACGGGGCGCGTGAGCGCGCGGTGAGCGCCATTGGCGCGGCTGCGGATATAGTGGCCGGTGGCCAGCGCATCCGCGCCAAGCTCGCGGGCGGTTTCCAGAAGATCGGCGAACTTGACCGTCTGGTTGCACGAGACGCAGGGGATCGGTGTTTCACCGGCCACATAGCTCTGCGCAAACGGGTCGATCACGGCCTCGCGGAAGCGCTGCTCGTAATTCAGCACGTAATGCGGAATGCCAAGCGTCTCGGAAACGCGGCGCGCATCGTCGATGTCCTGACCCGCGCAGCATGATCCGGGGCGGTGAGCCGCCTCGCCATGATCGTAAAGCTGAAGGGTGACGCCAACCACGTCGTAGCCTTGTTTCGCAAGAATGCCGGCAACAACGGAGGAGTCTACGCCGCCCGACATCGCCACCACGATTCGGCAGTCCTGCGGGCGTCCGGGCAGGTCGAGGCTGTTCATTCGCTAGGTCTTCTTTGTCTTTATCGTGGCCGATTACATGCCAATGCGGCGAATATAGGTCAAGGATCGGGCCACCGCCACCCTGATAGGTTAACGCCCCTTTTGCCTGCAAACCCCAGCTTTTCCAAGGGGTCCGGAGCGTTTCCGGCGCAATTTGAAACAAATCTCAGGCAAATCCCTAACGCGGGATTCATGTCCGTTACCGTATGCTTACCATGTGCTTAGGCAAATTTTAAAGCCGGCGCACTAGCTTGTGAAACGGGTCTTGAGTTCAGGTAGAGAGTACTATGACCGAAATGGTTCGACCACGCGTAAAATATGTCATCGGCCCGGATGGCAGCCCGCTGACTGTTGCGGACTTGCCTCCGAGCAATACGCGCAGGTGGGTTATCCGTCGCAAGGCGGAAGTGGTTGCCGCAGTACGCGGCGGGCTTTTGAGCCTTGAGGAAGCTTGTCAGCGCTATCGTCTGACGGTGGAGGAGTTCCTCTCATGGCAGGCTTCTATCGAGGATCATGGCCTTGCAGGTCTGCGCACGACGCGGATCCAGCAATACAGGCATTGATCGGCTTTCGGAGCGCTTCTCTTCGCTAGAAGGGGCGGGCCGACTTCCAGTCAAAACCGTAAAAAGGGCCGGCGCTCGTCGCCGGCCTTTTTGCGTTCCGGGTTTCAGTCTGTGGATTCCTGAACGCTGAACGCAAAAAAAACGGCAGGGGATAACCCTGCCGCCTCGTGCAGAATGCGGTGTGGCGTGAGCGTAAAGGTCTAGCCGGTCATAGCACGCGAGGGCGCGGCATCCGGGCGGGTGCGGTTTTCAAGCGCTTCGGCCTTGGCGAGCTCGGCTTCAGCCTCGTTCAGCTCTGCTTCGGCGCTCTTGCGCTGCTCGACCAGTTCAGCCTGGGAGGTGCGCAGATTGTCGCGGCGCAGGCGAGCGGCCTTTGCGAAGGTCGGGTAGGCGAAGTGATTGAGGTCGGTAATGCCCGCCTTCGTTTCCTCGGAGACGATCTGTGCATCCAGTTCCGCCGCCATGCGGTCGAATTCTGCGATCATCGTATCCAGCTGCGCCATCCGGCGCCGCTTCTCATTAACCTGAAACTGCTTCAGACGGACGAGATTTTCACGCGGCTTCATGCTCGTTACTCCCACAATACGCACACACCAGCGCCTCGCGGCGGCTGTCCGTCCCTTTTACGCCGGGTCGGAATACAAATGCTAAACGCACTTAGGAAACAAAATCCTAAGATTTAGCTTTCCCGGTAACCATTCGTTTACGGGCATTGTTAATCATATGGGTGATGGCTTAAGGCGCGGTAAAGATTGTGCGTGAGGAGCCGTAATTTGATTGCTTGGAGAGTCGGTTAGCGTAAATTTCTAATGCAATTTGCGTTGTCCAGGAGCGGAAATTTCATTATTGGAATCAAACCGGTGCCTTCAAAAGCTAAAAGGGGATTCTGGCGCTTGCCAGAACGAATTAGATTTTGTTAACCATTAACTGGCAGCCTCCGATTCAGGCAATCATTGCTTCGGTGCCGGGTGCCTGCCAGGCCGGGTCGGCGGCGAGAAGGGGATAAAGATGCGCGTTCTGCTGATTGAAGACGACAGTGCCACGGCACAGAGCATTGAGTTGATGCTCAAGTCTGAGAGCTTCAATGTCTATACGACGGACCTCGGTGAAGAGGGCGTCGATCTCGGCAAGCTCTATGACTACGATATTATTCTGCTCGACCTTAATCTGCCGGACATGTCCGGTTATGAGGTCCTGCGGACGTTGCGCCTTTCCAAGGTCAAGACGCCTATTCTCATTCTGTCCGGCATGGCCGGCATTGAGGACAAGGTGCGCGGCCTGGGCTTCGGCGCGGACGATTACATGACCAAGCCGTTCCACAAGGACGAGCTGGTTGCGCGTATTCACGCAATTGTGCGTCGCTCCAAGGGGCATGCGCAGTCGGTCATCACCACGGGCGATCTCATCGTCAATCTCGACGCCAAGACGGTCGAGGTTGGTGGTCAGCGCGTTCACCTGACCGGCAAGGAATACCAGATGCTGGAGCTGCTTTCGCTCCGCAAGGGAACGACGCTCACCAAGGAAATGTTCCTGAACCACCTCTATGGTGGCATGGATGAGCCGGAACTGAAGATCATCGACGTGTTCATCTGCAAGCTTCGCAAGAAGCTGGATGCAGCGTCCGGCGGGCAGAACTTCATCGAGACGGTCTGGGGCCGTGGCTATGTGCTGCGTGAACCCGAGGAAGTCCGCGAAAGCGCCTGATCCGCTTCAAATCCCCTTGGAACGCGCAAAACCCGGCCGCGAGGCCGGGTTTTTCTTGTTGCGTACTCGTTTTCGGAAATTCCGGGCAGGGGCGTCGCCCGCAGGGCGCCAGAACATGCCTCGCAAGAACACGCCTCATCTGCCGGAGAGCGCTCTCAGGCGGCCGACTGGAATTCGCGGAACTGCTCCAGAAGCTGGGTGCGGGTGAAGGGCTTGAGCATGTAGCCCTTTGCACCTGCGCGCTTGGCGCGCATGATTGCGCCCAGATCGAGCTCGGCAAGGCACAGAAGGATGTAGGGCTTGAATTCGGCTGGCAGCGCCATCAGCTGTCTGACCAGTTCGCTGGAAGCCATGTCCGGCAGCGAGCTGTCGACAATGATGATGTCGGCCATGTCGTGTGCAGACAGGTTGATCGCTTCCTGGCCGGTCGCGGCTTCGGTCACCATCATGTCCGCACTCGTCAGAATGCGCTTGGCGACTTTCCGGATCACACTGGAATCGTCAACGATCAGGCAGCGAGCCATTTTCATGTCCTTTCATGCAAAGCCGGTGCCGCTGATTAGACGACAGAAAGGACTATGGCCCGCTGCAGGTAAAGCTGCGGCAAAGAGGTATGGTTAATCTTCTCTATTTCGCCGCAGAGAGAATGATCTCATCCGCCGTGGCGCGAATGTTCACGTTCATGCCGGTCTCTTTGGCCAGAAGCAGCGTGTAATAGAACTGCACGCTGTGGGCGTCGACGGGCTCGTCCGGCTTCGATCCCGAGTGCAGTTCGAGGAACTTCGGCGGGACGCGCAGCATCGGGCCTTCGGCCTTGATCACGAAATGCGCATTGGTGTCGGTATCTTCCAGATAGACCCGCAGCCTGCCGCCGCGCGGGATCGCTGCATTGGCGACCAGAAGCAGGTTGAGCAGCAGCTTGACCTGGTTCTTGGGCAGAAGGGCGCGCACGCCGTGCCATTCGAGTTCGGGCTTTTCATTGTTGATGAAGGCCGCCGCGACCGTCTGGGCGTCGCCCGTGTCGATCTGCATGCCGGCCGAACCGGCTGCGCCGAAGGCGATGCGGGCGAACTGGAGACGCGCCGATGCGTTGACCGCGCTTGCGCGGATCAGGTTCATCGCGTCTTCGTCGGCGCCGCCTTCATCCAGTAATTCGAGGCCATTGTTGATGGCGCCCACCGGAGAAATGATGTCGTGGCAAACGCGGCTGCACAGAAGAGCTGCCAGATCGGGGGCGCTCAGCGAGAAAAGTTCGGACACGGGCATCTGTCCTCCAGACGTTGTTGCCAATCGGGCCTTTTCCGTCTGCTTTCGCCACGGGGCTGGCCGGTCTCTGCTCCAGAGCATCGGTCCGAAAAGTGGAAACCGGTTTTCGGGCTATTCCGATGCTTCGTTAATGGTTCGGACTGTCCTTTGTGCGCCCGAACGGCCGCACGGCAATCCATTGGTTCTGACTTTGCGCAGGCTCCAGTCCCTGACCGAATCAGATCATGAAACGCACGATTTCTGGTTACACAGGCCCGTTAAAACCGGCAACAGTTTGGCTCTGATCGCAAACAGATCCGGCTGCCGTGGCTGGTTTTTCGGGGTCTGAAGAAACTTTGCCAAGCATCTTTGATGTGAGGTTAACAATTAGAAAAGATTCGGAGCCTAGTTTTAGCAGTTGTGGCTCTGTGCGGGGCGATGACGGGGCGGTCTCTGACAGCCACTCATTGATGGAGAATGAACAATGCCTGCAAGGCTTTTTGACTGGACGCGGCTCATCCAGGCCGCGTTGATTGTTTGTGCGGTCGGCCTTGGCGCCTTGTCTTTGACGACGAACGCGGCGCGCGCCAACAATACCTACTCGGCAGGAGAGATCGTTGAGGCCGGTCACGGCTTCTTCGGCGCGACGACCGGCGGTCTTGCCGCCGTGGTCGAGCGGATCTTTTCCAATTACGGCCTGCCGAACGGCTATGTTCTCGGCGAAGAAGGGTCTGGCGCTTTCATTGGCGGCCTCACCTATGGCGAGGGCATGCTCTACACCAAGAATGCCGGTGACCATAAGGTCTTCTGGCAGGGGCCTTCCATCGGCTGGGACTATGGCGGCCAGGGATCGCGCGTGATGATCCTGGTCTACAATCTCAACTCGGTGAACGATCTTTACCGTCGTTTCGGCGGCGTTGCGGGCTCGGCCTATCTGGTTGCGGGTCTCGGTTTCAACGCGCTGACCAACGACAATATGGTTCTGGTTCCGATCCGTACCGGTGTCGGCGCGCGTCTGGGCGTCAATCTCGGCTATCTGAAGCTGACCCCGCGTCCGACCTGGAATCCCTTCTGATCCAGACCAGACGTCAGACCATTCGGGAGCGGCGCCGCGCAGATGCGATGCGCCGCTCTTTCCGTCTTTGGGCCGTGCAGGCGCGCCTATCAGCTTGACGTGGACGCCTTTTTGCGTGACCCAAGGAACCGGCTGCAAGCGGCAAATCGCTGTGGCTTTCACGACGACATGGGTTTCATGCGGTGATCAAGACCATACTGCTCCTTCTTCTGGGCTTCTTCATAGCGGGGTTTGTGGCTCTTCTGCTGGCGCCGATCCTCTGGCGTCGTGCTGTGCGTCTCACGACCAAGCGCATTGAAGCCAGCATGCCGCTTTCGGCCAATGAGCTGGAGGCGGAGAAGGACAGGCTGCGCGCAAGCCACGCCATGACTGCGCGCCGGCTCGAGATGAACATCGAAAATCTCAACCACAAGACGTCCGCGCAACTGGTCGAACTCTCCCGCATGAGTGAAGAGGCGCGCCGCCTTTCCGAAGAGCGGGCTGCCCAGGAACGGCTGATCGCCCGGCTGAAGGGGGAGGTTGAGCGGCAGGCCAAGGCGCTTGATGAGAAGGCCGAAGCGATTGCCTCGCTGGAAGCAAGGCTCGATGAGACGCTTGCCGAGCTCGAGACGCGCAGTGCGGGGCTGCTTCAGCTCAACGACACCTATGAGGAAGAGCGGCTGCTTGCCAGCAGCCGGCAGATCGAACTCGTTGCGCGCGAAACCGAGCTGCGCAAGGTCGAGGGCGATCTGGCCTTGCTTCGCCGGGAACGCAAGGAAGCGATCCGCGAAGCGCGCGACGCGGAGACGGCGCGTGATCAGGCCGAGGCCGGGCTCAAGGTAGCCGAGAAGCGCAACGCCGATCTGCAGAAGAAGCTCGAGGGCCAGATGCGGGTTCTCTACGAGCTTGAGGAAAAGCTGGAGCGCCGCGAGGGTGAAATCGCGCGGCTGCGTCAGGACATTACGAACGCCAGCACGGAAAGCCTCTCCACGCAGGCCGCCCGGCGGCTTCGCGAAGCAGAAGAAGAGCGCGACCGGCTCGCGCGTGAACTGGCCGACAAATCGCTGCAGCTTGGAACGGTTCTGAGCGAAGGCGGCGTGCGCAGAAGCGCGCCGGCGCAAGACTTCCGGGCGCAAGGCTTCCCAGCGCAAGACTTTAATGACGAGCGAGAGACATTGCAGACACGCATTTCGCGCCTCATGCAGGAAAACAAGAAACTTCGCGCAGACCTTTCAGCCCAAAAGGCGAAGACCGCTGGCGGTGCGAAGCAGAAGGCTCCAGCCGATACCGCGCGCGCAGACGATGCGCTGCGCGAGCAGATCCACAGCCTCGCAGCCGAGGTTGTGAGCCTCACGGCGGCGCTGGAAGGCACGGACACGCCGATTACCAGGCTGCTTGAAAAGGCGGAGCCCGAAGGCGCCGAGGGTCGCCCGCTCAGCCTTGCCGAGCGGGTGCGTGCGCTGCGCGCGCAGACGAAGGGCTAAATCGCCAAACGCCGCGTTCAGCCGCGCCAGAGCCGGTGCAGCGCGATGGCGGACGCCGCAGCCACATTGAGGCTGTCGAAATCATCCGCCATGGAAATCCGTGCGGTCGGCAGCCGGTCCATCACATCCTGTGAAAGCCCGTGCCCCTCGCTGCCCAGAAGCAGCGCGTGACGCGGCGTGCGCTCCACATCGGCAATGTCGATCCCGCCACGCGGGCTGAGCGCAAGAATGGAGAAGCCACGGCTCTCCAGTGCTCCGGCAAGGGCGTCGGGATCGCTGATCCGCGCGAACGGCACTTTGAGCGTTGCACCGACCGAAACCCGGATGGCCTTGCGATAGAGCGGATCGCAGCAATCGTCGGTCAGCAGGATTGCGGCTGCGCCAAATGACGCCGCGTTGCGGAAGATCGAGCCCATATTGTCATGATTGGAGATACCGGAGAGCGCCACGACCAGCGCCTGCGCCGGCAGCGTGTCGAGCAGCTCGTTGCCGGTCGTCTCCGGTTTTTTGCCAATGGCCAGAATGCCGCGATGGATTTCAAATCCGGCGATCCGGTCCATCACCGCGCCGCTGGCCACATAGACGGGCACGTCTTCCGGGATGTGTTCGATCAGATCGGCGAGGCCGTCGACCCGGTTTTCCCGCAAAAAGACGCTTTCTGCCGAAAAGCGGCTGGTGGAGAAGAGTACGTTCAGCACCACGCGGCCTTCGGCCACGAAGCGGCCCTGCCGGCCCACCAGATCGCGCTCGCGAATATCCCGATAGGCCGCAATGCGCGGATCGTCAGCCTCTTCGATGCGGATCAGCGTGCGTTTCATGCGGCCAGCGCGGCGCGCGCTTCCCTGGCCATCTCAACGAGGGCGGGGCGCATCTGTGCGGCGTCGCTCAACGGTTCTGCGAAAAAGACGCGGCGCGTGTCGTCGCCAAGCGCCAGGTCCACGCCGTCGGGGTCGATGCCGGTGAGCTGCCATTTTCCGGCCTGCGCGCGGCCGAAATGCCGGGCATAGTTCTCCACCGCATCGGCATGGTCGCTGTTCATATGCGCGATCGCGCCAGCCTCGGCCGCGGCCAGTCCCGCAAGGGCCGGGCTGTCGCTCAGAAGGTCGCTTCGGGTGAGCCTGTAGGCGCGGGCAAAGCCGCCATTGAGGAGCGCGGTTTCAGGCTCCAGCCGATAGATCGCGAAGTCGGGGAAATCGACATAGAGTTTCGCCTTGGGATGGCGCGCCAGATAGCGGCGCTTGGCAAGCGCGTGGGCGTCGCTGTCGCGCTCCAGCCTGTGCGCCGTGGCCTTTACGGTGAGGCGCGGATGGGCAAGGGGATCGCCCTTGCCGGGCTCGCCGATCAGCAGCGAGCAGCGCGGATCGGCTTCAAGCCCCCTTGTATGGGCGGAGAGGCCGGAGACGAGAATGAGCGGCGCGCCATCAAGATCGGTGGCGGTGGCGACGCGCGTTGCAAACGGAGCGCGGTCTTCCGGATCGACCGTGGCGAGCGCGCCGTAACGCGACACCCTTAACAGCGTGCGCCCGAGGCGGATCGCGTCTGCGTCTGTTTCAAGGATAACGTCTTTCTTCTTTTCGTCGCTCATTGCCGCCTCGTCTGTTTTAATATGCTTCTTTCGCTCAAGAAATAGGCGGCTTCAAGTCCCCGTCGGGGATATCCGGACCAGCCTATCGCGGCGCCATGCGGATTGCGCCATCGAGCCGGATCGTCTCGCCATTCAGCATCTGGTTTTCCACGATGTGGCAGGCGAGCGCTGCATATTCCGACGGTTCGCCAAGACGCGGCGGGAAGGGCACCTGCTGGCCAAGCGAGGCCTGTGCGTCTTCCGGCAGCCCGGCCATCATCGGCGTCTTGAAGATGCCCGGCGCAATGGTGCAGACGCGAATGCCCGAGCGCGACAGATCACGCGCGATCGGCAATGTCATGCCCACCACGCCGCCCTTGGAGGCGGAATAGGCAACCTGGCCGACCTGTCCGTCAAAGGCGGCGACCGAGGCCGTGTTGACGATCACGCCGCGCTCGCCACCGTCGAGCGGTTCCAGCTCCTGCGCCTGTGCGGCAAACAGCCGGATCATGTTGAACGTGCCGAGAAGGTTGATTTCGATCACCCTGCGATAGAGGTCGAGCGGGTGCGGACCATCCTTGCCGACGGTCTTCATCGCAATGGCGATGCCGGCGCAATTGACGAGGATGCGTGGAGCCCCGAGCTTTTCGGTCGCGGTGCGGAGCGCTTCCTGAACGTCCTCCTCGCTCCTCACGTCACATTTGACGGCGATGCCCTGAAGGTCGGCGGCAACGTCTTCCGCCCGCTCCATGCCGATATCGGCGATGGCCACCCTGGCCCCCCTGGCGGCAAGCGCGCGTGCGGTGGCTTCGCCAAGTCCCGAGCCGCCGCCCGAAACGAGTGCAACAACGCCGGATGGATTCATGAAAAGACCTCCCTTTGATTTGGGGAGGCAGAGTAGAGCATCGGACCGAAAAGTGGAAACCGGTTTTCGGGTTATTCCGATGCTCCATCAATAGGTTAGATCGTCCTTTGTGCGTCCGGATGGACGCACGGCGATCTAGACCGGTTCACGGGCGCTGGAAACGCCGAACTGGTTTCAGTTCGTTCGTCCGGGATCAAACGCCCCGCCCTTCATTCGGGCGAGGCGTTTTCATGCGCATCAGCGCCGGATGATGGAGCCCAGAACGTCGCGGATGCCGATGGCGCCGACAAAGCGGGAAGCATCGTCGAACAGCGCTACGGGCGCAGTCTGCGACTGCTGCATGGCGCGCATCACTGTTTTCAGTGATGTGCCGGCCGTCGCCCAGAAGACCTTTGGCCTGTCTTCCGGCAGATCCTCGATATTGTCGCAGGAAACCCAGATGGCCGGCTTCTTGTTGCGCTCGGCATCGATGACCAGCATGTTTTCATCGAACTTGAAGCGAGTGGTGCGGCGGCGGTCTAGCCAGAGCCAGCCTTCGCCGGCAGGCTCCAGATCGCGCACATCGCGCATCACGTTCCAAGCGGTCAGCACCGAGAGCGGGTTCACATTGGAGATGAACTCGCGCACATAATCGTTCTCCGGGGCCAGAATGATGTCTTCCGGCGCGCCGGTCTGGACGATCCTGCCGCCTTCCATGATGGAGATGCGGTTGCCGATCTTCAGCGCTTCCTCAAGGTCGTGGCTCACGAACAGAATGGTCTTCTTGAGCCGTTCCTGCAGTTCGATCAGCTCATCCTGAAGCTTGGTGCGGATCAGCGGATCGAGTGCGGAGAACGGCTCATCCATCAGCAGGATGGGCGCTTCCGTCGCGAAGGCGCGGGCAAGGCCCACACGCTGCTGCATGCCGCCCGAAAGCTCATGGGCATATTTGTCGGCCCATTCGGTCAGGTGAACCAGTTCGAGCTGCGCCATGACGCGCTCCTTGCGCTCGGCGGCGGGCACGCCGGCAAGCTCCAGCCCGAAGCCGACATTCTCCGCCACTGTGCGCCACGGCAGGAGTGCGAATTGCTGAAAGACCATCGCCACGCATTCGCGGCGGATCTTGCGCAGTTCGGCCTGCGAGCAGTTGACCACATCGGTCTGCCACTCGCCGTCATGCACGATGACATTGCCGCGCGCCACCGTGTTCAGCCGGTTGACCGCACGCAGAAGCGTGGATTTGCCGGAGCCTGAAAGCCCCATGAGAACGGAGATCTCGCCGCGCTCCACGGTGAGGTCACAGCCCGCGCAGCCAAGCACCGCGCCCGTTTCGGCAAGGATTTCCTCACGGTTCCTGCCCGCATCCACCAGCGGCAGGGCGTCGGCCTTCTGTTTGTCGGTGCCGAACAGGATGTCGACATTCTGGAATTCGACGGCCACGCTCATTTGTCGCTCCTGCGTTCGATCCGCGCGATGCGGTCGAGAATGATCGCCAGCACGACGATGGCGAGACCGGCTTCAAGGCCGAGTGGAATGTTGACCGAGTTGAGCGCGCGCACCACCGGCTTGCCGAGGCCGTCAGCGCCGATCAGGGCGGCAATCACCACCATGGAAAGCGACAGCATGATGCACTGCGTCAGCCCCGCCATGATGGAGGGCAGGGCAGCCGGCAGCTCCACCTTCCACAGAAGCTGGCGCTTGGTTGCGCCAAAGGCCTGGCCCGCTTCGAGCATGGGCTGTGGAACGGAGGTGATGCCCAGATAGGTGAGACGGATCGGTGCGGGTGATGCGAAAATGACGGTCACGATGAGACCGGGGGCCGCGCCGAGGCCAAACAGGATGAGCACCGGGATCAGGTAGACGAAGGTTGGCAGCGTCTGCATCAGGTCGAGGACCGGACGCAGGAACTGGTAGACGCGCGCATTGTGCGCGGCCCAGATGCCGACCGGCACGCCGATGGCCATGGACACGGCGGCAGCGGCCACGACGAGCACAAGCGTTTCGACCGTTTCTTCCCAGAGCCCCTGATTGATGATGAAGGCAAGACCGAGCGCCACGGCAAGCGCGAGCTTCCACGAGCGCTGAAGACCGTAGGCAAGGGCGGCTATGGCCAGCACCAGCCCGATGGGCGGGATGGCGAGCAGAAGGTCGACCATGCCGTCGAGGATGTCGGCCAGCACCTCTGCAAGCGTGTCGAACAGCCAGGCAAAATTGGTGGTCAGGAAATCGAAAAAGTCACGGCCCCACCGGCCGATGGGAATTTTCCAGTCTGCGATCCATTCTGAAACAGGGTCCATGAGCCCGGGGAGTTCCTTTCTGCGGATTTCTTCTTCTTGCGTGTGCAGGTGCCGGGTGAAGAACCGGCAGTCTCCGTTCCCGGTCGGGAAGGAGGAAAAGCCGGCGCGAAGCTGCACTCATGCGGGCCTGCGCGCCGGCTGCCGGACTACATGTCCAGATGCGCCTTCACGGCGTCGAGACCGGTCTCGCCGCTGAAGGTGGTCACACCCTCAAGCCACGGGCCGAGCGCGTCCGGATTGGCTTTCAGCCATTCTGCGGCGGCCTTCTGCGGCTCCTGATTGTCATCGAGGATCTTGCCCATGATCTCGTTCTCCATCTGGAGCGAGAAGACCATGTTCTTCAGAAGCTTGCCGAGGTTCGGGCACTCTTCGGAAAGGCCGGCGCGGGTGTTGGTGTGCACGGTTGCGCCACCGTAATTTGGGCCAAACACGTCGTCGCCGCCTTCAAGATAGGTCATCTCGACATTGGCGTTCATCGGGTGCGGTTCCCAGCCGAGGAAGACGATGGGCTTCTTGGAGCCGACGGCGCGGCGAACCTGCGAGAGCATGCCGGCTTCGGAGCTTTCCACGAGCTCGAAATCCTTCAGGCCGAACGTGTCGTTCTCGATCATGTCGAGGATCAGGCGGTTGCCGTCATTGCCGGGCTCGATGCCGTAGATCTCGCCATCCAGTTCGTCTGCGAACTTGGCGATGTCGGCGAAGCTCTTGAGGCCTGCATCATAGGTGTATTTCGGAACGGCCAGCGTGTATTTCGCGCCTTCCAGATTGGTGACCAGCGTTTCCACCGTGCCGTCTTCGCGGTAGGGCGCGATATCGGCTTCCATGGTCGGCATCCAGTTGCCGAGGAACACATCGACGTCGTTGTTCTTCAGCGAGGCATAGGTCACCGGCACCGAAAGCACCTGGGTTTCGGGCTCATAGCCGAGGCCTTCCAGCACCACGGACGCGGTTGCGGTGGTTGCGGTGATGTCGGTCCAGCCGACGTCGGAGAATGTGATGGCCTTGCAGGAATCGGCTTCTGCGGCGAACGCTGCGCCCGAGAACAGGCTTGCGGCGAGCCCGAGTACCAGTGTCTTCTTTCGGCTGGGTAACATGACAGCTCTCCTTTTATGATTGTTGTCCGGCAAAGGGCGGGTCTTAACCGGCTTTGCCAATTTATTCAAAGGCAACCACCAATTCGGGGGCGCTGCAAGTGCAAACGAGTGTCTGTTTGCGCCATGCAACGTGCCGTTGGCGACGGTATTCCGGTGGAAGAAAAACAATGCGGCGTTTTCTAAAGAGCGCTGGTGGTGTTTAAGAGCGCGAAAGATACAGGCAGCGCGATGGCAAAGCTCTATTTTCACTATGCGACGATGAACGCCGGCAAGTCGACCATGCTCTTGCAGGCGTCCTACAATTATCGTGAGCGCGGCATGAGCGCGATGTTGTTTGTGGCCGGTCATTATCGCAAGGAAGACGGCGGCTATATCTCTTCACGCATCGGGCTTGAAAGCGATGCCGAGATGTTTCGCGATGGAGACGATCTCTACGCCCGCGTTGCAGAGCATCACGGCCACACGAATGTTCACTGCGTCTTTGTCGATGAAGCGCAGTTCCTTGAGGAAGAGCAGGTCTGGCAGCTTGCCCGCGTCGCCGACAGGCTGGGCATCCCGGTCATGTGCTACGGGCTGAGGACCGATTTCCAGGGCAATCTCTTCACCGGATCGCAGGCGCTTCTGGCGCTGGCGGATGAATTGCGCGAGGTGCGCACGATCTGCCGCTGTGGCCGCAAGGCCACCATGGTGGTGCGGCTGGGGCCGGACGGCAAGGTTGCCAGGAAGGGCGCACAGGTCGCCATCGGCAAGGATGTCTATGTCTCGCTTTGCAGAAAGCACTGGGAAGAAGAGATGGGCCGCTGGAAGGCGGAAGATCTCGTGAGCTTTGCCGGCAGCGCTGCCGGGTAGAGCGCCCCGTCAGGCGACGCCCAGAAACCGGATCAGCGCATAGCTGACAATGCCCAGAACGGTGAGCGACAGAAGCGCTGCGACGATCACCCGGCCGCCGCTTTTCATCACGCTGCGAATATCCACCGTCAGGCCGAGCGCTGCCATGGCGACCACGGTCAGAAGCCCGGATGCCTCGTGCATGGGAGCAAGTGCGGCGGCGGGGATCAGCTCAGCCGAGCGCAGCGCCATCATGGCCAGAAAGCCGATGATGAACCACGGCACCATTTGCAGGAAGGTGAGTTTCGCGCCGGTCTTGCGGCCATGGGCAAGGCCGAGAAGAAAGATGACCGGCCCGAGCATGAGCACGCGCACCAGCTTGACCAGTGTTCCCACCTGAATGCCGATGGCCCCGGCTGGCGCAGCTGCCGCAAGAACCTGCGGCACCGCATAGACGGTGAGACCCGCAAACACGCCGGACTGCACCGGGCTCATTCCAATGGCGACATAGAGGACCGGCAGGAGCAGCACGACGAGAATGCTCAGAAACGCCGTGAAGGAAAGGGACGCCGCGACTTCCGAGGCTTCGGCGCGGATTACGGGGGCTGCTGCGGCGATGGCCGAGTTGCCGCAGATGGAATTGCCGCAGGCAACGAGCGTCGAAAGGCCGGGCGAGAGGCCGAGCGCGCGGCTGATTGCATAGCCCGCAACGAGCGACAGCGCGACAACGCCGACGATGCCGCCCACCAGTCCGAAACCGGCATCCCCCAGCGCACCGATGCTGATCGATGCGCCGAGCAGCACGATCGCCACTTCCAGAACCGCCTTGGCGCAGAAGTCTATGCCGGGCCGGAAGGCGGGGCTTAATCGGGCAAGGGAAGCGATGGCCGCGCCGAACAGGATGGCGAGCACAAGCCCTTCAAGCCACGTCTCGCCGAACCATGCCTGTTCCGCCCGTGCGGCCGCCAGCGCCAGCCCCGCGACGAGCACGGAGAGAAGAAGGCCCGGTAGAAGCCGGAGTGGGTGGCGAAGTGCGGACATGAATGCGACCTGATGCAATGACGCATTCTTGGTCGCATGGCGCTTTATCGACTTCTATCGAATAGTTTGCCATATATCGTTCGGGAAAATCGAATGATGCCATGACCTTTGAACAATTGCTGATCTTCGTTGCCGTCGCCGAGCGGGAGCACCTGACCCAGGCAGCCGCCGCCGTGGGGCGCACGCCCTCCGCCGTCAGCGCCTCCATCAAGGCGCTGGAAAGCTATTACGGCGTGGAGCTTTTTCACCGGGTTGGCCGCCGCATCGAGCTGACCCGCGTCGGCAGGGTGTTTCTGGGCGAGGCGCAGACGACGCTTGCGCGTGTGCGTTCGGCGGAAACCATGCTGTCCGAGCTTGGCGGGCTTCGCCGCGGCACGCTCAACGTTCATGCCAGCCAGACCGTTGCGAGCTATTGGCTGCCGCCGGTGCTGATGCGCTTTCACAAGCTCTATCCGGGCATTTCCCTGAAGCTGACCGTCGGCAACACGCGAATGGTGGCCGATGCGATGCTGGAGGGGGTGGCCGAGGTCGGGCTGGTGGAGGGCAGGGTGGACGAACCGGCCCTTTCCGTCAGGCGGGTGGACCGCGACGTGATGGCGATTGTCGTTGCGCCAGACCATGTCTGGGCGTCGGGCGCCGCCCTGCAACCTGCCGATCTCGTGACGGGGGCGGCGTGGATCATGCGCGAGGAGGGATCGGGCACGCGCACGGCGTTTGAAAGCACGCTCGTGGAGATGGGCATCGACCCGGCCGCGCTCGATCTGGTGATGGATTTTCCTTCCAACGAGGCGGTGCTGTCGGCCGTGCGCGAAGGCGGGTGCGCGGCTGCCGTCTCCATGGCCGCTGCCGGGCCGCTGGTGGAGCGCGGCCTGCTGAAACTGGCCAATATCGACCTCGGCGCGCGTGATTTCAGCCTGTTGCGACACAGGGAAAGACGCCAGAGCGGGGCTGCCACGGCGCTGGAGGAATTGTGTGTTGAGGCCGGCAACGTCTTTCAATCGTCAATCGACACACATATATTTCCGCAACCCTGACATTTGCGGAGCGCACCAGCATGGCCACCTTGCAGAATTTCGACACCGAGATCGCCAAGACCCGCGAGGTGGTGGATGACATGCGCTCCAGGATCGAGCAGTCGGGAACCGTTCTCGACAAGCTCGCGCGCACCGACGAAAAGATCGGCCAGGCCGATTTCGACATCGAGAACGCCCGCATTCAGGATGTGCTTTCGCAGCAGAAGGTGATGGAGGCGAACATCGCCGACCTGATCATCGGGCTCGAGGACGCCACCAATGTGTTCGGCTCCGAATTCGAAAGCATGAAGAGCTATACCGGCTGGGAGAACTTCATCGGCATCTTCTCCAAGCAGAAGAAGCAGCGCATGCGCACCGAGCGCGTGCGCAACATGTCGCTGTCGGGCAATCTGCAGGAACTGCTTGCCAAGTCCGACACCATCACCGGCATTCTTCAGGACCAGAAGCAGGTGCTTCAGGACCGCTACAAAACGTCCGAGACAAGCCTTGGGCAGGTGATCGAGCGCCGCAAATCCACGATGACCAATCTGGAAACGACGCAGAAGCGCATCGAGGAGCTGAACCCGATGCTGCTCGACATTGAGAACCGCATTGCCGCTTCCACGAACCAGAAGGATCGTACGGAGCTTGAGGGCGAACGCTCGAAGCTTGCCACCGAATACAATGAGGCGCAGGCCAAAGAGCAGGAACTGCTCGCCGAGAGCCAGACGCTTGAGCGCTACACGTCCATGTTCCAGACCTTCGTGGATTCGCTCAACAACCAGATCGCTGCCCAGTCGACGCTGATCAACAAGCTGACCATCGACACCGAGCAGCGCATCGTTCTCTACAAGGCGCTTGAAGATTCGCTGAAGACCGCCGCCCAGCAGGATGTGGCTCACCGCATCAACACGCTTGGGTCGCAGGTCGACAACACGGCCGAGGAAACCATGGCCGGCATCGGCGCAGCCGCGCAGCGCCACATTGGCGATCTGCTCGAACTGCACGAAAAGAACATGGTCACCACCGCCGACATTCAGCGCCGCAAGAAGCTCGCCGACGATGCCTTCGCCCGCCGCTTCGAAGATGTCATGAAGAAGCACGACGCGGCCAATTACGTCCGGGCGTGACGACATACAGTGCGCGGACCTTCAATGCGGAGCCTCGCCCCTCACCCTTACCCTCTCCCCGCTCGCGGGGAGAGGGGGACGTTTACGTGGCGACCCTCTTCCTTCTCGCCGCATGCGGGGAGAAGGTTCAGGCAGGCGGATGAGGGGCGTGCGCCAAGGTCCCAGAACAGGTCTTTTGCATGAACACCGCTCCTGACGCCGCAGCGCGTTATTTCGATGCCATTGCGTCCGCGCTCGAAGGGCTCGGCGTCTATTTCGGCGACCGCACGGCCTCGCCGTTCCAGTCGCACGGCCTCGTGGCCGAAGTGGTCGCGCCCTATATCGGCCGGCTGGAGCGCTCCTTTGACTGCTGGCGCAACCGGCTCGGCTTCATGGAAAAGTTCCGCATCCAGCGGGCCGAAAGCGGATATCCGGTGTTTCAGAGCGTTCTGGAACTGGAGAACGACCGGCGGCAGGCGGAACAGCGGCTGGCCGGCATTTCCGGTCCGGACGAGCTGCGCGCCGAAATGGTCGATTTCATCCTGCGTCACCGCGCGTTCCCTGCGGATCTCCAGCAGTCCATGGCCGAGCGCCTCTATCTGGAGGAGGTGAAGGAGGGAAAGATCTTCTCGCCCTTCATTTTGCCGGAAACCGTGCGCGTTTCGGTGAATCCGAAGACAAAACGGCCCTATTATCTGGTGCATTGGGGCGCTTTTGACGGAAATTCGAGCCTGCCCATGGTCTACATGGCGGCGGTCGAGGATTCCTCGCCCGGCATGCTCAAGGCGCTGGTTTCCGACGAAGGAAAGCTCAGGGAGGACGTCGATATCGGGTTTCCGGTCGGCGGTCTGCTCAACCCGGAGCTTGCGCATCAGTTTGACGATTTCGCGGAAAAGAACTCCGCCTATTCCCTGTCGCCGGCCACGATTGCCGGAAATCTCGACAAGGATTTCGACCATCTCCACCCCAAGCAATTGCGCCGGGTGGTGCTCGGGCCGTTCTACACGGCGGGTATCACGGAGAATAACTCCACCGTGTCTGACGTGCTCGGCAGGGTGCGCCGGCGCGAAAACGCGTGGCTTCTCACCTGGACGGTGCAGGAAGTCTATTCCAAGACCGAGCGCCCGGCCCGCAAGGGGCTGTGGTCCAGCCAGCCGGCGCGTGAGGAGTTCTTCATCGACACGGATGATCTGGACGCCGCCCGCATGGGTGTGAGCGCCTATGAGCAGCACGCGCTTGTGCCGCATGAGGCCTATCAGGCGCTTTACGCCGCCGGCGAAGCGCAGAAGATTTTCGATGGCTACGACGTGCACGTCATTTCAGGCGGGCGGGTGATCACGGATGTATAGCAGCTTCGCCCCGGCAGAAGACCATACGCCAGCCCCTCATCCGCCTGCCGGCACCTTCTCCCCGCAGGCGGGGAGAAGGGCGATGGCGGCAGGCGTTGCGCATCAGGGGCAGTCCCACTGCCCGACAGATCAGGAGCTTTCATGGACACCGGCCTGACGACCATCGACGAGAAAGACATTGAGAAGCACCGGGCGACGGCGCAGAGCCTTGTGACGCGCTTCGTGGTTCTGCAGGCCGATGGCGGCCGCTCCGGCACCGGGCTTGCCGGCACCGGGCGGCGTTTCGTGTCGACCGTTTCCACCGGCGCGCTGCGCAGGACGCGCGAGGTGGAGCTGGCGAAAACCATCGCCGCCATCCGTCAGGGCGACCCGATGCTCTCCATTGCGCAGCACACGCTCCTTTTCCGCGCCCGGCGCGGGGCGGCAGTGGCGCTTGCGGTGGCCGACGTCTTTGCGCGGTCAACCGAGCTTGAAAGCCTTCAGGAGCGCAACGCCCGCAGCCCGCTTGAGGGCGATGCGGCGCAGACCTATCACGCGCTTTTGCAGGCTTCGGCCTATGTCGCGGCCTTCACGCTCTCCTCCTATCTCCTGCAGATGCTCGACGCCGACAGCGAGCCGGTAAATGACACGGATGAGCCGGACTTTCAGTTCGACACGCCGCAGGATGCGCTGAAGAGCGTTCTTGCCGCGCTTGATGGGGCGATCGCGGGTGCGACAGACGACACGGCGATGACGGCGCGCGCCCGCGCGCTTGCCCGCGTCGCAATCGAGGGGCTGTTGCAGCGGCGCAGCCGTTTCACCGGTCTCGGCGCGTTTGAAGACACGCATATGCGGCTCGAGGCTGACGATTTTACGCTGGACGGGTTCGACATTGCGCCGGGAAGCCGGCGCAAGCCGCTTGTCATGACGTTCAAGAAACCCAACGAGATCATCGGCAACCACATTGCCAAATATCAGGCCATGAAGCTCGCCAAGATGCTGATGGCCTATGATTTCGACCGCCAGCTCAACCCCTTCGTGGAGCTGGGGGGCTTTCTTTTCACCTTCATCGGTGATGGCGCACCGGGCACCGGCAAGACCATCCTCATCCAGATGACCGCCGGGCTGTTGAACGATTACTGCCAGGTGGCGGGCGTGCCGTTCCACTACGAGAATTTCGGCGTCGACCAGATTTCCTCCTATCAGGGCAAGTCGGGCCAGAACTGCAAGCAGTTCGTGGAAAATGTGCTGAGCCCGCGCGCCATCGGCTTCGGCACCATTGACGACATCGACCAGGTGGCGGCCAAGCGCTCCGACGACCGGGCGTCTGCCGGTCAACAGGAGGTGACGGGCGTTCTGATGGAGAGTTTTGCGGGCGCGGGCACCGTGGTGCGCGGCAACTGCTCCTTCGGCATGTTCTCCAACTATCCGGAGAATGTGGACGACGCGTTGCGGCAGCGCGCCGGCGCGCGCTGGCTTGTCGACGGGCCGCAGACTTTTGAGGATTATGTCGACATCTTCGTGCTTCTGGCAGGCAAGAACCATTCGATCCCGCTTGGCGAGCACGCGCTTTACGCCACGCAGGAGATCAAGCGCGCGGTCGAGACTGCCTATGAGGCACATTCCAGACCGCAAGAAGACGGGCTTGCGAAGGTCTATGAGCGCTTCCTGAATGATCGCGGCGAGCCGAAGACGCTGACGGATATCGGCGCTTATCTGCATGAGATCAAGCTGGCGGAGCCGCGCTTCACCGGCCGCGCCATCAAGAACATCACCGACGCCATCAAGATGCGCGCCATGGACGTCGAGCTTCCGGACGAATGGTTCGAGACGCCCGAAGCCTTCATGCGCCGGGGTTATGACGACAAGAAAGCGATGATCGCCGAGCTGCGCCGGCCATTCACGATGGACATGGTGATGCAGGAGATCAATCGCTACGCGGATTCGGAGTTCCGCTATTCGGACCGCTCCGACGATGCGGCGGTTTCCACCATCGTCCGCGACCAGCGCCTGCGCGAACGCGCGCTGCGCGAGATCGAGGAGATGAAGGCGAGGGGCGTGTGGGGCGGTTGAGTGAGCTTCCTTCTCCCCGCTCGCGGGGAGAAGGTGCCGGCAGGCGGATGAGGGGCGAGCGCCATGCGGAATGCGAAGCCAGAGCAGACCGAAAGGGCGCGCTCCCTGCGCCGCACTGAGAACGATGCGGAAGAAGCCCTGTGGTCGGAACTGCGAAATCGTCGGTTGAACGGCTTCAAATTTGTACGGCAGCTTCCTGTCGGGGCGTATTTCGCCGATTTCGCCTGCAGGGAGAAGCACCTTGTGGTCGAGGTCGATGGCAGTCAACATGCTGAAAACACTGCGGATCGGCGTCGCGATGGCTATATGAACGAGAAGGGGTGGTCTGTGCTGCGTTTCTGGAATGTCGATGTTCTGAAAGAGCGGGAACAGGTGCTTGAAACGATTCTGGCTGTTCTGGAGGAACGGCTTTCGTCGGCCGTCGTGGCGAATGACATGCGGTTTGCTCCTGCAAAGGATCGTGAAGGGTGAACGAGTTGAGTTTTGAAGCAGGCATTTGCCCCTCATCCCCCTGCCGGGACCTTCTCCCCGCGGGTGCGGGGAGAAGGAGGCTGGTCAGAGGCGAGGCGCCAGTTCCTGGTCAATTGCAATTCCCGAACCGGGGAGTTCGCGAACGCTCGCAGGGCATGAGCAGACCCGTTCGAAATGACAAACCGGCGTCTGCGCGCCCTTCTCCCCGTGTGCGGGGAGAAGGTGAGGATGAGGGGCGAGCGCGACCGGTAAGGCTTCGGCGCATCATGGGCGGTTTGGCGCTTCGATTGCTACACTGCTTTCATCTGCCAGCCGGCCCCTCATCCCCCTGCCGGGACCTTCTCCCCGTGAGTACGGGGAGAAGGCGGATGGCCGCGACGTTTATGCTTCCATTTTCACGCCTGCAGGGGGAGGGGCTGGCGTCATGAACCTCCTGCGCGACAACGAGCTAATCTTTGGCCGCCTGCTCAGGATCGAGGAGCCGCATCTGATTGCGCGTTACAACAAGGCGCTGGACGCCTTTGGTGTGCCGCCGACGAAGCTTGCTTCCTTCGAGATCGATCGCACCGGCTTCTCGCCGCAGATCGCGGAGGAACTGGAAGATATCCAGTATCTCGATCCCAATGGCGTCAATCGGCGCTTCATCATTCTGACACCGGCGCAGATCGAATTGCCGGTGGTTCACACGGCCTTCTCCAACACCTCGCAGCTCGTCTACGAGTTCATGATGGCCAATGCGCGCGCCATCAACGCCATCACGATCAAGGATGTGGTCTATGGCGAGATCGAGGAGCAGGTGAACCAGTTGCGGGACATAGAGGATCTGCTCTCCATCGTGCAGGTGGAGTTCAAGGTTCTCTCGGCGGAGGACCTGCTCGGCAAGGCGGCGGAACTGGGGCGGCTGGCCGACCGGGTGAAGCACGAGCCGGATGCCTGGCGTGACGATGCGCTGCTCAACCGCATGGTGGCGCTTGCACGCGAGACCGGTGACATTCGTGAAAACAGCCTCGTGCCGGAGCAGGTGGTGTTCCGGCATGACGCCTACTGGACCAGCCATTTCGGCGGCGTCTACATCTTCATTGACCGCGACACGACAACGGTGATCGCCGATCCGGCAACGCCGGGCTTTCGCCGCTCGCGGCCATGGCAGGTGAGCTATCTGTCGAAGGACGACCCGGCGCGCATCTTCCGCTTTCTGGCGGAGACGGGCCGCATTCAGTTGCCGCGCGCCTCGTGGATCGAACGGTCGAACTATCTTGCCCATCGCGGCGAGATGGTGCTGCTTGATCTGGTGCGCCGTGAAAACCCGGATACGGATTTTGCGCGCGTCGACCCGGTCTGGCTGCAGACCTGGACACACCGCAATGCCGGGCTGGTGGCGGGTGAGGGGAGCATTCCCTTCCTCAATGCCGCCGTGCGTGAGATCAGCCAGACGGGCAGGCTCAAGATCGAGGAAATCCCGCCGCGCCTGCGCTTTCTCGTTACGCGGGCCGATCCTGAACATCCGGATGCATGGCTCACCAACAGGCTGATCTCCGACTTCGTGCCGTCCGATTTCATCGCCCGCTATGTTTTCAACAAGCAGGGTTTCTACAAGGATTACGAGCGCTATTCCGACGCCTGGCGCGAATATGTTGTGGCGCAGCTCAAAACCGCTTATCTCAGGGATAAACCGGCGCTGAGAAAGCGCCTCTATGGCCTGGATTAAAAACGCCTGAGGGAGGCGCTTCGTGCTCGATCCGATCGTTGAATTTTTCACCCGTGTGTTTCACTGGATCGGCCGGGGCATCGGGCTCGTGATCGCCTGGATCCTGTGGCCGTTCATGGCGGTCGGGCGCTGGTACACGCGCCGCGGCTGGATCGTGCGCGGCTCGGTCGGCCTCGTTGTTCTTGTGATCGTGGGCTTCTATGGATACTTCTTCTGGCAGACGCAGGTCTGGACCGGCTTCAATCCGGACTATGTGGAAGAGTACAAGCTGGAAGAGCGCAGCGTTTCCGCCGGCGAGCAGACCGCGGCCACACAGGGCGGCGAGACGCGTACCTGCGGACGCTCGGCCATTGTCGACGTGACGGCGGATCTGACCGATTTCAACGTCAATGAGAATGCATGGATTTCCTCCATGCTGCTCTACAAGCTCGGCTTTTTCTTCGCGCTCGACTGGGATGACACGCCCTTCTTCGACAACAAGGCGTCGTTCCAGCGCGGTATCAACCAGGCGGCCCGCCGCAGCGCCATCGAACTGGTGGATGCGCTTGGGCGTGTGCGCGGCACGTCGCAGATCGACCGTGATCTGCAGAATGCGCGCGGTGCGCTGACCTTCGATGAGGAAACCTGGTATTTCGGCCTGAGCCCGTTTGGTCCCAAGACACCGACGCCCAGCTTCTACCGGTCCGCCATCCGCGACCTGCGCAAGTTCAACGACCGGCTTGAAAGCTGCGAGGCGGTTTTTGACGCCCGCGCCGACAATCTGATCCAGTTTCTCGACCGCATCGCCAGCGATCTGGGGTCGACCTCGGACCTGCTGCGCCAGCGTTCGGAGAACTACAATTCGGGCTGGTTCGACACGCGTGCGGATGACCGCTTCTGGTTCGCCTATGGCCAGCTCTATGCCTATTACGGCCTCCTGACGGCAGCGGGCGCGGACTTCGAGGACGTTATCAAGCAGCGTTCGCTCGGCTCGCTGTGGGATACGACGGAAGAGCAGTTCCGCGCGGCGCTCAACGTGCAGCCCTTCATCATTTCCAATGGGCGTGAGGATGGGTGGATCATGCCCACGCATCTGGCCACGATGGGCTTCTACATCCTGCGGGTGCGCTCCAACCTGGTTGAACTGCGCCTCGTTCTCGACCGCTAATCCGGTTCGCCACTGTGTGGCAGGCGCGGCTTTTCGCGCGCCTGTCGTTTCACCACCACCATCGAATGCAGCCTGTCGCATTTCACGCATTGTGCGCCTCTTTTGCGACGGTGGACGTTTTCAATTCGCGGCTTTATGCCAATCGGCAAACGTTGCGGACCATCGGGAGAGGGAATCATCGTCATGGCCGAAATGAAATCCGGGGCCGAAATGAAATCCGGCGCCGAAGTGAAATCCGACATCGAAATCGCCCGGGCGGCGAAGAAAAAGCCGATCCAGGAGATCGGTGCGCGGCTGGACATTCCCTCCGAGCATCTTCTGCCCTACGGCCATGACAAGGCGAAGGTTTCGGCCGAATTCATTGCCGAGACCCGCAACAACACGGACGGCAAGCTGATCCTTGTCACGGCGATCAATCCGACGCCGGCTGGCGAAGGCAAGACCACGACGACGGTGGGGCTTGGCGATGGACTGAACCGCATCGGCAAGAAGGCGGCCATCTGCATTCGCGAAGCCTCGCTCGGCCCGTGCTTCGGCGTGAAGGGCGGGGCCGCCGGCGGCGGCTATGCCCAGGTGGTGCCGATGGAGGACATGAACCTTCATTTCACCGGTGATTTTCACGCCATCACCTCGGCTCACAACCTGCTCTCGGCGCTGATCGACAACCACATCTACTGGGGCAATGCCGAAGAGATCGACACGCGCCGTGTGACCTGGCGGCGTGTGATGGACATGAACGACCGGGCGCTGCGTGAGATCGTCTGCTCGCTGGGCGGCGTGGCAAACGGCTTTCCGCGCGAGGCGGGCTTCGACATCACCGTGGCCTCCGAGGTCATGGCCATTCTGTGCCTTGCGACCGATCTGAAAGATCTGGAAAAGCGTCTGGGTGACATCATCGTCGGCTACCGCCGCGACAAGAGCCCGGTCTTTGCGCGCGACATCAAGGCCGATGGCGCGATGACGGTGCTGTTAAAGGACGCCCTGCAGCCCAATCTGGTGCAGACGCTGGAGAACAATCCCGCCTTTGTTCATGGCGGCCCCTTCGCCAACATTGCCCATGGCTGCAACTCGGTAATGGCGACCACGACGGCGCTCAAGATCGCCGACTATGTGGTCACCGAAGCCGGGTTTGGCGCGGATCTGGGTGCGGAGAAGTTCTTCGATATCAAGTGCCGCAAGGCGGGTCTTAAGCCGGCTGCTGCCGTCATCGTTGCGACCGTGCGGGCGCTCAAGATGAATGGCGGTGTGAAGAAGGAAGATCTGGGCGCGGAGAATGTCGAGGCGGTGAAGGCCGGTTGCGCCAATCTCGGACGCCATATCGAGAATGTGAAGCAGTTCGGCGTGCCGGCCATTGTCGCCATCAACCATTTCCACACCGATACGGATGCCGAGATCGAGGCGGTGAAGGCCTATGTGGCCGAGCAGGGCGAAGAGGCCATTCTGTGCCGGCACTGGGCGGAAGGCTCCGCCGGCATCGAGGAGCTGGCGCACAAGGTGGTGGCGCTGGCCGAGAGCGGAGTCTCGCAGTTTGCCCCGCTTTATGCCGACGAGATGTCGCTGTTCGAGAAGATCGAAACGGTGGTGAAGCGCATCTATCGCGGGTCCGAGGCGGTTGCCGACAAATCCGTGCGCAACCAGCTCAAGCAGTGGGAAGAGCAGGGCTATGGCCATCTTCCCGTCTGCATGGCGAAAACGCAGTACTCCTTCTCCACCGACCCCAATCTGCGTGGCGCGCCCACGGGGCATGTGGTGCCGGTCCGCGAGGTGCGGCTTTCCGCCGGCGCCGGTTTCGTGGTGGCGATCTGCGGTGAGATCATGACCATGCCGGGCCTGCCCAAAGTGCCGTCATCCGAGCATATTTTCCTCAACGATGACGGGCAGATCGAAGGACTTTCCTGATAAGTTGAGTCGGAAAGCAGGAGGCGGGCCGCAAGCCCGCCTTTTTGTTGGCCGGTACTGGCGTTTTGCTTTCGCGATGGGGCGCGAGCGGCAGGGTGTGTTGGTGGTGCTCGGGGGGCGCAGGCTGGTGCGCGCTGGCCCGGCTCATCGCAGGGAAATGCCGGATTGTCCGCTGCATCTGATGCCGGGCCTGCGACCCCGGACCTGCGCCCCCGGACCTGCGACCCCGGATTTGCGCCCCCGGATTTGTCATGCCGGACCGGCAATAACGCGTTTCCTAAAAAGCTTTGTGCCGTATAAAAATTAAGTTCAATTGAGCTTGAGTTTGGAAGCCGGCCTGTGAGAGCTTCTTGGCTGGAGCTGGAGCTGGAGCTGGAGCTGGAGCTGGAGCTGGAGCTGGAGCTGGAGCTGGAGGAGACCGTCTTGGCATCGATGCTCACCATTAATCAGGTATCGCGGCGCAGTGGCGTCGCGGCTTCCGCGCTGCGCTATTATGAAGAGCGGGGGCTGATCGTCTCCGAACGCGCAGGCTCCGGGCACCGGCGCTATCAGCGCGCTGTGCTGCGCCGTGTGGCGTTCATCGTCTTTGCGCAGCGGGTGGGGCTCTCGCTTGATGAGATCCGCGCCGAGCTCGACAAGCTGCCCACCGATCATGTGCCCAAGGGCGATGACTGGGCGCGTCTTTCAGAAAGCTGGACGCAGCGCATTGACGAGCGCATTGCAGAGATGGAGCGTCTGAAGCGCGGGCTCACCGAATGCATCTCCTGCGGCTGCCTCTCGCTGGAGACATGCGCGCTGACGAACCCGGCCGACCGGGCAAGCCGGGCCGGGCCGGGGCCGCGATACTGGGTGGGAAGCAGGGGATAGGTCCTGCGTTTGGAGCATCTCCGCTTTTCGGGGACTGGCTTTAGGCTTCCGGCATGCGCCTTGCGCCGGCGCGCATGGCCGCGGGAGCCATCTGGGAAAGCCCTTGCCCGGCGTCTGATTGCGCTGGGCGAAGTCGGGGTGGCTCTCGTAGATATCGGCAAGACCTGCATAGGCGGTCGGCGTGGAGGGCCCGTTCCACATGTCTGAAACCCACGCCCGGTGCCGCTCGAGCGCGGTGTCGAGAGCGCGTGCCTCGTGAGCCGTGCCGGCCTGCATTGCCTTGACGAGGCTGGCTTTGATCCCGGCCAGATCCCGCATGCGGGTTGCTATCTGCCGGTCATCGAACCTGTTTCCCGACGAATCCCTTGCAAGCGCCGTCAGGCCATCGAATTGGGGATCGTCGAGAATGGCGCCGATCTTATCGAGCGGCAGTTCAAACGCGGTAGAGGAGGATGTGCTGCGGGCGCAGCAGCTCCTCCTCACCGTAATGGCGATAGCGGTTTTCGCCGACGCGTGCGGGGACAAGAAGGCCGATCTCGTCATAATGGTGAGGCTTGCCCGCACCGAGATGCCGGCAAGCCTCACCAGTTCACTGACCGTCCATTCTCTCATCACACGCGCCTCCGCAGGACAGGAGGGACAATCCCTCACGCTGCGTGAGGGTCAAGCGGCGCTCGGACCGGGATCGTCATCACCGCCCGGTGCGATGAATGTGGGTTGCGCCATCGCCGGCGCTTCTGCGCTGTGAACGAGCCGCAGGGCAGGCCGTGGCTGCGATGAAGCGCCCATCTTTCGCCGTGCGGACTCGGGCTGATAGACCACCTCTTCCAGCGTGATGCGGTCGGGCGTGTCCGTTCCTTCGTGGGGCAGGACGAGCCTATCGCCCGCTGAAAGGCCGAGCAGCGCCAGACCGCGCAGGGTGGTGAGGGGCAGCGTCAGGCCGACAAAGCCCTGCAGCTCCTCATGGCTGATGATGCGGGACTGCGGTGCTTCGTCGTTGATGCGGTAGCGCACGCGGCTGTTGAGCGTGGTCACATTCGCCGGCACGTCTTCGCGAAAGATGACCGTTGCTCCGTCAAGCTTGGCGCGCAGAAGCGTGGCATAGGCTTCGCTGAATCTGTGCCTGCGCTCCTGCAGGAATTCGAGGATGGTGAAATCCTTGGTGGTGAGGATGCAACCCTGTCTGGTCCACATGGCGATCTCCAACGCGGTTCCCGCGCTTCGTGACGGGAGACCGCGAACAAACAAACCCGCGCGGCCTCACTGCGGCTGCGCAGACTGAATATCGGTCGAGCGGCCCCCCTGCGCCGAAAGGCTGTGGCGCAGGGGCTAGGCTCCCGTCAGGAGATGTCCCGTGAAGAAACGGTGATGTGGACCAGTCATTTTTCCAACCAGGGGTCGCCAACTCGGGGCTGGTGGCTCAGGCGGTTTTTTCTTCCTGCGTCACGCGCACCACCGTCAGCTTGTGGGTCTGGCCGGTGCGTGCGGACCAGTTGATCGACTGGCCTTCCTTGAGGCCGATAAGCGCAGTGCCCACCGGCGTGGTGATGGAAATGCGGCCCTTCTCGATGTCGGCATCGCCGGGATAGACCAGCGTCACGGTCTTTTCGGGGCCTTCGTCGGCTGTGTAGACGACGGTGGAACCCATGCGCACGACGGTGGCGGCGAGCGATCCGTCGCGCACGACGCGCGCCCGGTCGAGTTCGGCCATCATGGTTTCCGACACCTCGGGATTCCGATCTTCCAGCGCTTCGGCGAGGCCGGTGAGGCGATCATAGTCGGTCTGGGAAATCGTGATGCTCGGCTTGCGCCCTGTCTTCTGCTGCATTGGCTTGTCCATGCGAATAGTGCGGTCACGCAACTCCTGTGCGTGCCGGTCAGGCTTCGACTGTAGTTCGAATTTTTAAGTGATGCGCCCTGAGTTTCGTTCCGCCGTTCAAACTCGATCTATCGATCGGAAGACGGAAACGCGCCCCTCGGTTCGGAGGCGCACAGCACCGAACCGGGGGTCAATATCCCGCAATGGGACATACCCGGAAAAGAACGGAGATGTGCTTTCGGTTCGTGCTCATGCGTTAAACGTGGTGCGCAGACGGGGCGATGTCAAGGCAGTTTCGGTAAATGCATCATGCGGTGACATGTTATGCCCGGTCTTGCATGTTGCGCCTGTTTCGCTTCCGCAGGGCGGCAAAGCGAAAGCCCTCGGGCATTGCCGCGCGCACCATGATCATTTCGCCGATGGTTTCATGGGTGATGAGGCCTGCAAGCCTTTCATGACTGTCCAGAACGGCCACGGCGGGAGCCTGTGTTTCCTGCATCAGGCGCACGCCCTCGGTCAGGCTCTGCTGTTTGTGGATGGTGGGAAGGCCGGCCCGCATGGCGCTTGCGGCTGGGGCGTCCGGCCCCGCATCCCGCAGCACGCGGATCATGTCGTTACGGGTGATCAGCCCTTCCAGATGGCCCTGTGCATCCACCACGGGGAACTCGTTCTGTGTGGTGGCGAGCAGAAGGTCGATGGCTTCGCCGATGCTGGCCGAGCGGCTCAGCGTGGCGAATTTCGTGACCATCACGTCGCCCGCCAGAACGCTGTTGGCCACGCTCTTGATCTGGGCGTTCTGGGCCTCTGCCGAGGCCGCCAGATAGACGAAGATGGCGATAAAGATGAGGAGCGGGTTGTAGAGCAGCCCCAGAAAACCGAACAGGAAGGCAAGGCCCTGTCCGATATTGGCGGCGATCTGTGTCGCTTTGGCCCAGCTCAGCCGGGTTGCCAGAAGCGCGCGCAGCACGCGACCGCCATCCATGGGGAAGGCGGGAATGAGGTTGAACAGGACGAGAAAGATGTTCACGCCGGCCAGCCGCACGAGAAAATCGGCGCGCGGATCTTCCACCTGAAGCATCTGCTCGATGCCGGCTGTGCCGCCAAGTGCAAAGATGATGAGCGCGGCAATGACCACATTCACCATCGGGCCGGCGATGGCGATCACGAGCTCCTGCCGGGGTTCTTCCGGCATGCGCTCCAGCCGCGCCAGCCCGCCAATGGGCAGAAGCGTTATGTCCGGTGTCTTGATGCCGTAATGGCGCGCGGCGAGCGCATGGCCGAATTCATGAAGCACCACGCAGGCGAACACCGCGACGATGAAGGCGACGCCTTCCCATGCGGCTGCCGTTCCACCGATCTGGTAGTGCATGAACCAGATCCAGACCAGCAGCAGGAAGAAGGTGACATGCACCCTGAGCACTGTGCCACCGATTTTTCCGATGTTGAAAGACCAGCCCATGAACGTCGCTCCAGTTGGCAACAACCGTATATACCTTATTTAGGTGACAATCATCGTGTTGGCATCGGGCATCGTGTTGGCATCGGGCATCGTGTTGGCATCGGGCATCGTGTTGGCATCCGGCATTGTGTTGGCATCGAGCCATTGCAGGATCATCTGTTTGAGAGAGTTGAGTGGGTATGACGGTTGAGACGGAAGGCTTCCTTCAGCGGGTTTCGCGCAGGCGCAGGGCATTGGCCCCGGCGCTACTCCTTCTGGTTCTGACGGTCGGTTCCTTTGTGTTTCTCGCCATCGCCGATGAAGTGGCCGAGGGCGAGATAAAGGCGTTCGATGAGCGGGTGCTGCTTTCGATGCGCACTGCCGCAGATCCGGGCGATCCAATCGGGCCGCCATGGCTCGAGGAGACCGCGCTGGAGATCACCGCCATCGGCGGCTATCCGGTCATCATCATTTCGCTTCTTGTGGTGACGGGGCTTCTGGTGGTGACGCGGCGCTATGGCGCGGCGTTTTATGCGCTCTTTTCCGTGGGCTCCGGGGCGCTCGTCTCTTACCTGCTCAAGCACTATTACGAGCGGCCGCGCCCTGACATCGTGGAGCATCTGGACGTGATCCACACGGCAAGTTTTCCAAGCGGTCACGCCACGGTCACCACGGTGGCCTATCTGACGCTTGCGGCCCTCGTTATCCGCTTCTTCCCCGACTGGCGCGTCAGGCTCTATGTGCTGGCGGTTGCGGTGTTCGTTTCGTTCATCGTCGGCGTCAGCCGCGTCTATCTTGGCGTTCACTGGCCAAGCGACGTTGCGGCGGGCTGGGCGCTTGGTGCTGCCTGGGCGAGCTTCACCTGGCTCTGCCTCAGCCTGCTGGCGGTTTATCGCGGCAAAAGGCTTGCGAATGGCGCGGGAAACCAGTTGCGCGAGAGCCCGGCGGACGCTATGGAAAAGCCATGACAACGATTTCTTGCGCAAATCTCTGGTGGTGGGTTCGCTAACAGCGGCCAACCGTGCAGTGTGCGCGTAAAGAAAGACCATGGCCGCAGGTGAAAACCGGGCGGCCATTTTTGTCTGCGCTTCCCGGCGATGCCTGAAAAAGGGAGCATATGATGAGCCTGGAAGTTCTGGAAAATGGCGCCGAGCGTTTTGCGACGGCGGGCGGCGTCACCATCACGCGAAGCCGTGTGGAGACCGCCTATGCGGGCGCCATCGATGCCTATATCGATGCGCTGGACGAGCGCCGTGGCGCGGTCTTTTCCTCGAATTACGAATATCCGGGCCGCTACACGCGCTGGGATACGGCCATCATCGACCCGCCGCTGGTGATCTCGGCGCGTGGGCGCGCGATGAAGATCGAGGCGCTGAACGCGCGCGGCAAGGCGCTGCTGCCGATCATCGCCGATGTGGTTGCCGCACTGGATACGGTGACGGTGCGCGAGCGTGACGAGACGCGCCTTGCCCTGACGGTGGCCGAGCCTGACCGCGTGTTTTCCGAGGAAGAGCGTTCGCGCGCGCCGACGGTTTTCACCGTCCTGCGTGCGATTACCGCACTCTTCCATTCCGATCAGGATTCCAATCTCGGCCTTTATGGCGCGTTTGGCTATGACCTCGCCTTCCAGTTCGACCCGATCAAGCAGACCCTGAACCGGCCGGAGAGCCAGCGCGATCTGGTGCTTTACCTGCCGGACGAAATTCTCGTGGTCGACCATCATGCGGCAAAGGCCTGGCATGATCGCTACGACTATGCGGGCGAAGGGTTTTCGACTGAAGGCCTGCCGCGTGAGGGCGCGCGCGAGACATTCAAACCAGCAGCGGAAGCGCCACCGCGTGGCGATCACACGCCCGGCGAATATGCGCGTCTTGTCGAGAAGGCCAAGCACAGCTTCCATCGTGGCGACCTTTTCGAGGTGGTGCCCGGCCAGATGTTCATGGAGCGCGTCGAGCGCCGTCCGTCCGAGATTTCGCGCCGGCTGAAGCAGATCAACCCGTCGCCCTATTCCTTCTTCATCAATTTGGGGGAGCAGGAATTTCTGATCGGCGCATCGCCGGAGATGTTCGTTCGGGTCAATGGCCGGCGGGTCGAGACCTGCCCGATCTCCGGCACCATCAAGCGTGGCGATGACGCCATCGCCGATGCCGAACAGATCATCAAGCTTCTGAACTCCAAGAAGGACGAGTCCGAACTGACCATGTGTTCGGATGTCGACCGCAACGACAAGAGCCGTGTCTGCGAGCCGGGTTCGGTGCGTGTCATCGGTCGCCGTCAGATCGAGATGTATTCACGCCTCATCCACACGGTCGATCACATTGAGGGCAGGCTGCGCGAGGGCATGGATGCGTTCGATGCGTTTCTGAGCCATGCCTGGGCCGTGACCGTGACCGGCGCGCCGAAACTGTGGGCGATGCGCTTCATCGAGGAAAACGAGAAGAGCCCGCGCGCCTGGTATGGCGGGGCCATCGGCATGGTGCATTTCAATGGCGACATGAACACCGGCCTGACGCTGCGCACGATCCGCATCAAGGATGGTGTGGCGGAGGTGCGGGCAGGGGCCACGCTTCTGTTCGATTCCGATCCGCAGGAGGAAGAGGCCGAAACGGAACTCAAGGCGTCGGCAATGCTGTCGGCGATCCGCGATGCCGGGAAGACCAATATGGAAAACGAGATGCGCACGACCGCCCGTGTCGGTGAGGGCGTGAAGATCCTGCTTGTCGATCACGAGGACTCCTTCGTGCATACGCTCGCCAACTATTTCCGCCAGACGGGCGCGGATGTGGTGACGGTGCGCTCGCCCGTTGCCGATGATGTGTTCGACCGGGTGGAGCCGGATCTGGTCGTGCTCTCGCCGGGGCCGGGACGGCCGGAAGATTTCAACTGCAGCGCCACCATTGCCAAATGCCGTGCGCGCGAACTGCCGGTCTTTGGCGTCTGTCTTGGCCTGCAGGCACTGGTGGAAGCCTATGGCGGCGAGCTGCGACAGCTTGCCGAGCCGATGCATGGCAAGCCTTCGCGCATCCGCGTCAGCGGCAACAGCCTGGTCTTCTCGGGCCTGCCTGCGGAAGTGACAGTCGGGCGTTATCACTCGATCTTTGCCGATCCGGCGCGTCTGCCAGCCAGCTTCACGATCACGGCCGAAACGGATGACGGTGTCGTGATGGGCATCGAACATGAGGATGAGCCGGTTGCAGCCGTGCAATTCCATCCCGAATCGATCATGACGCTCGGACAGAATGCCGGCATGCGCATGATCGAGAATGTGGTGGCGCATCTGCCGCGAAAGGCGCGGGTGAAAGCAGCCTGACACATTCGGCATGTAATGCCCTGTGAAGGTCCTGCCCGGTGGGGCAGGATGTCGATTGAAAGGAACCACCATGCCGTCCAACGGTGATCTTCAGCGTATTGCCCTATGGTCCATCGTGGTGGCGTTCGGCATTTTCGGGCTGAAACTGTCGGCGTGGTGGCTGACCGATTCCGTGGCGCTGTTTTCCGACGCGATGGAATCGGTGGTCAATGTGGTGGCCTCCTTCGTCGCCTGGTATGCGCTGCGCATCGCGCACCGCCCCGCAGACGACAATCACCCCTTCGGTCATCACAAGGCGGAGTATTTCTCCGCCGTTCTCGAAGGCGTTCTGATCGTTGTTGCAGCGCTTCTGATCATCCACGAGGCATGGACCGCACTGTTTGCGCCGCGTGCGCTGGAAGCGCCGGTGGCCGGCCTTCTGGTGAATGCGCTGGCAGCGGTGGGCAACGGTCTCTGGGCGTGGCTCCTCATTTCGACCGGGCGCAAGGCGCGGTCGCCGGCCATGGTTGCCGATGGCAAGCATCTGTGGACGGACGTTGTCACCTCGGCGGGTGTCATCTTCGGTCTGGTTCTGGCGGTGGTGACCGGGTGGCTGTGGCTCGATCCGGTGATGGCGCTGATCGTTGCAGTCAACATTCTGTGGCACGGCTGGCATCTGGTGGGGGATTCCGTGCAGGGGCTCATGGATGTGTCTGTCGAGCCCGAGGAACTGGCCGAAATTCACCGGGTCGTCGAAGAAAACAGTGTCGGTGCGCTCGAATTTCACGACCTGAAAACCCGCGAGGCAGGCCGCGCCCGCTTTATCGAGTTCCATCTCGTCGTGCCGTCCGACATGACGGTCGAGGTCGCGCACCACATTTGTGACCGCATCGAGGGCGCGCTTGAAAAATCGCAGCCGGGCGCTGAAGTCACCATCCATGTGGAGCCCGCGCACAAGGCGAAATTCGCCTGATCCCAAAGGGGTAAATGGGGCGGCCATCCGCGTGTCCGCGTCTGGCTCATTTCCCTGAGCCCGGCAATCCTGTATGCCGTGATGGCAAGAATTCAGGACGCATGGTTTGATGGACACCGCACCGCAGGCAACTTTCCAGGGCCCTCTTACCCGGCTGACGCCTGCTCTGCAGTGGCTCTTTCTGGTGTGCCTCACGGCAGCCCTTGCCGGCGTGATGCTCTATGGAACCATGCCGGCGGCGCTGCTCATCGGGCCGATGCTGGCGGCGGTGACGACGGGCGCGCTCGGCGCGGGCATTCGCGTTCCGGGGCTGGTTTTCGCCGCCGCGCAGACGCTGGTCGGGCTTCTGATCGGTGGTTCGCTGGAGCCGGCCATTCTCGCTTCCTTCGTTGATATCTGGCCGATCCTTCTGATTGCCGTCGTGGCGACGGTGGGGGCGAGCAGCTTTCTGGGTTTTATCGTCAGCCGCTGGAAGATCCTGCCCGGCACCACGGCGGTCTGGGGCTCCGCGCCCGGTGCGGCCACGGCGATGGTGCTGATGGCCGGCGCGTTTGGCGCGGATGCGCGGCTTGTGGCCTTCATGCAGTATCTCCGGGTGATCTTCGTCACCGTGGCTGCGGCCGTCATTGCCAGACTGTGGGTGGACACGTCAGGCGTTGAGGTTCCCGCGACCGTCTGGTTCCCGTCCATCGACTTCAATGCCTTTGCCATCACGCTGGCAACCGCCATGGTGGGCGGGGCGTTCGGGCGATTGGTGCGCCTGCCTGCACCGTTCTTTCTCGGAGGCATGCTGGCCGGTGCGGTGGTGCATCTGGGCGGCGGGCTGACGCTGGAGCTTCCGCCATGGCTGATGGGCGGCGCTTACATGATGGTCGGCTGGACCATCGGCCTGAAATTCGACCGGGCGCTTCTGCGCACCGCCTTCAAGGCGCTGCCGCAGGTGGTGATATCGATCGTGGCGCTGATGGCCTTCTGCGGCGCGCTCGCCTGGTTCCTGCATGTGGAATGGGGCATCGACCCGCTGACCGCCTATCTGGCGACGAGCCCCGGTGGCATGGATTCGGTCGCCATCATCGCGGCTGCCGCTTCGCAGAACGTCAATCTGTCCTTCATCATGGCTGTGCAGATGGCGCGTTTTCTCTTTGTGCTTCTGGCCGGTCCGCCCATCAGCCGTATGGTGGCGCGCTGGGCCGGTGGTTAGGGCGCCGCACCGTCAGGCAGCAATGGCCTGACGGGCCTGTGTCCAGAAATCCATATAGGTCCGGGGTGGCTCGGGCGATGTCATCATGTTCTGGCTCAAGAACACGCCCACCAGCCCGTTCTGCGGATCGGTATAGGCGGTGGTGCCGAACCCGCCATTCCATCCGAAACTGCCCGGTGTGAGCCAGGGACGCGTTCTCCTTAGGCCGACGGACATGCCAAGCCCCCATCCTGCACCGCCTTCATCCATGAACATCGTCGCGTGCGGGGCCGTCTTTTGCCCGGGCGTCAGTTGATCGCGCGTCATTTCGGCCACCGTCTCGGCCTTCAGATAGCGTCTGCCGTCCAGCGTCCCGCCATGAAGCATCATGCGGCAGAAGGCGGCGTAATCATCCACCGTCGTTACCAGACCGCCTGCGCCGGAATCCATGGGCGGCGGATTGGTGAAGTCCACGCCCTGTTCCGGCCCGAAGACGATAAGCTCCGCTCCTCCAATGGTAAAATCCGGGCCATACTGGTTCGGCAGCCGGTCCTGCTTTTCTGCGGGGACATGAAAACCGGTGTCCTTCATGCCAAGCGGATCGAGCAGGCGCTCGCGCATGACAGCGCCGAGCCGCTGCCCCGTTGCACGCTCGATCAGGATGCCGGCCACATCGAGCCCGTTGTTGTAGAAGAAATCCTCGCCGGGGTGCGCTGCCAGCGGCAGGGCTCCCAGCTTCTCCATGTAGTCGTCGGAAGACATTTTCGGCAGCACCCAGCTCGGCGCGATGCCGGCTTCGCGCATGGCTTTCTGGATCGGGTATGCGTCCGGAAACACCATGATCGCGCCAAGCCCGAAGGTCATGGTCAGGAGCTGGCGCAGCGTCACGGGGCCGTTTGCGGGAACCGTGTCATCCAGTGGTCCATCAAGGCGTTTCAGAACCCGGCGGTCGGCAAGCTCCGGCAAGAGGTCATCGACGGGACCATCAAGCGTCAGCACGCCGTCCTCCACCAGCATCATCGCCAGCGCCGCCGTGACCGGCTTCGTGATCGAGGCAACGCGGAAGATCGTGTCGCGGGCCATGGGTGCGCCTTTGCCGTTCAGCGCAAACGTGCCGGCAGTGCCGACATGATCCACACCATCGTGATGGATCAGCCATGTCGCGCCGGCCATGCGGCCTTCGGCGACATGCGCTTCCATGGTGTCTTTCAGCGTTTCCAGTGCCTTTGGGGAAAGCGTGTTCATGGCGGTCGCCCTGTTGCTGATGGCGGAAGAAAAGGCCAGTGCCGCACCACCGGTCATCAGGCGGCGGCGGGAAAGCGAGGGGGCTTCGGTCATCCCGTCGTCTCCGCATCATATTCATCGTGCAGCCGCCACCATTGATAGGGTGCCGTCTGGGAGATGCCTTCGGGCGCGTCTTCCCAGCTTTCCTGACGTCCGAGGGGCGTGAGGTCGAGAAATGTCCAGTTGCTGCCCAGCGCCTCGACACCGCGCCCGCTGGTGAAATAGGTGTGAAACACCGTGTCGCCTTCGTGGATGAAGACGTTGAGGCCGAAGCCGCCGGTAACGCCGAAATCCTCGTTGAAGGTCGAGTCTTCCACGGAATACCAGCGCTGCGGCCAGCCCATGCGCCTGCGAAAGGCTTCGATCTCGCCAACTGGAGCGCTGGAGACCAGCGCCAGTGTCGTGTCGCGGGCGTTCAGATGGGCGGCGTGGCCGAGATTGTCGACGAACATGCAGCAGCCGGCGCATGGCGAAGGATCAGCCGGCCTGAGCATGTGGTGATAGACAATCAGCTGGCGGCGTCCCTCGAACAGATCGTTGAGCGTCAGCGTGCCTTCCGGGCTTTTGAAGGCATAGTCCTTATCGACACGGACCCATGGCAGGCGACGCCGCTCGGCAGCCAGGGCATTATGGGCGCGGGTGAGCGCCTTTTCCTTTTCAAGCAGCGCTGCGCGCGCTTTCTGCCAGTCTTCCCGGGATGCGATTTCTGGGGCGGTCATTGTGGTTTCCTCCTCGCTTCCTTGCATGTTCGAGCGCGGTATCGCGCTCGCAGTCAGGGATAAGACGCAGACGGGTTCCTCCGATCCGACATGCGGTGGCAGAAAATCCGGGGCGATTTTCCTCCGGGCTGCCATTCCCTGCCGATGTTCAAATACTGATTAAGTTTTGCAACTGGTTGCGAATGAGTCAACCCGGTGGCATCTTGCAATCAGATTCTGGAGGGCAGATTGAACGAGACCCGGAAGACCGCCGCACCGCATCGCTCGGGCTGCCCCATCAACCTCACGCTTGAGGTGCTGGGTGACAAATGGAGCCTGATCGTGTTGCGCGACATGATGTTCGGCGACCGCCGCCATTTCCGCGAACTGCTGACCGGTTCGGAGGAGGGGATTGCCTCCAACATTCTCGCCGACAGGCTGCGCAGGCTTCTGGCGGAGGGCCTTGTCTCGAAGGCGGATGATCCGAGCCACAAGCAGAAGTCGATTTACAGCCTGACCGAGAAGGGCATCGAACTGGTTCCGGTCTTCGCCATGATTGGCGCGTGGGGCAGCAAATGGCTGCCGGTGAGCGAGGAGCTGTCGATCCGCGCGAAGCTTTTGGCGGAAGGCGGGCCATCGCTTTGGGATGCGTTCATGGAGGAATTGCGCGAAATGCATCTGGGCTTGGCTTCCGCGCAAAATGCCGGCGAACCGGGGGTGCGCATGCGTTTGCAGGCGGCTTATGAAGAGGTGCTGGCGCGCAAGGCGTCCACCGCACTTGCAAGCCGCGCCGGCGTCGTTTAATGAAGCTCCCATGATCACGCGTCAGACAGATATCTTGTCCAGTCGCGCCGCTTTCGTCGGCGAGACCGTTCGCGCGCTATTTTCCAGCCTCCTTCTTCTTGGCCTTATCGGCGATCGCCGGGTCCGTTGAAGGAGCGCCCGGCGATCGATGTCGCCGCCTGGCATCAGCTCTTTCTCCAAAACCGCGATTTGTTGTTGACAGGCCCGCCGTGCCGAGCGCACGCAACCGGTGCCGGGAGAAAATGGAATGGACGCGCATACAATGACTGACATGGCAGAAAACCGAGTACAGGGTGAAGCAACCGCACAGGGCCGCAAGGGCATGGCGGATGCTTCGATCAAATATCAGCCCTATCCGCAGATCGACCTCGCAGACCGTACCTGGCCCTCCAGGCGCATTGAAAAGGCTCCGATCTGGTGCTCCGTCGATCTGCGTGACGGCAATCAGGCCTTGGTCGACCCGATGGGGCATGACCGCAAGGCGCGCATGTTCAAGCTGCTGGTGGACATGGGCTTCAAGGAAATCGAGGTGGGCTTTCCATCCGCCTCGCAGACCGATTTCGACTTCGCCCGCTGGTGCATCGAGGAAGCCGGCGTGCCGGACGATGTTTCGCTGCAGGTGCTGGTGCAGTGCCGTCCCGAACTGATCACGCGCACCTTCGAGGCGTTGCAGGGCGCGAAGCACCCGATTGTCCATTTCTACAACTCCACCAGTGAGTTGCAGCGCCGTGTCGTGTTCGGCAAGGATGTTGCCGGCATCAAGCAGATCGCCACGGACGCCGCCAAGATGGTCATGGACATGGCCGCCAAGGCCGGCGGTGGATACCGCTTCCAGTATTCGCCGGAGAGCTTTACCGGCACCGAGCTGGATGTGGCTCTGGAGATCTGTAACGCTGTCATCGAGATCATTGATCCGACGCCCGACAACAAGCTGATCGTCAATCTGCCGTCGACCGTCGAAATGTCGACGCCGAACATCTATGCCGACCAGATCGAATGGATGTGCCGCAATCTCGACCGGCGCGACAGTCTGCTGATTTCGCTGCACCCGCACAATGACCGTGGCACGGGCATTGCCGCCACGGAGCTGGGCCTGATGGCCGGCGCGGATCGCGTCGAGGGCACGCTGTTCGGCAATGGCGAGCGCACCGGCAATGTGGATGTCGTGACGCTGGCGCTGAACATGTACACGCAAGGCGTCGATCCCGAGCTGGACTGCACGGACATCAACCGCATGAAGGATGTCTACGAATACTGCAACCAGCTGGTCATTCCCGAGCGTCACCCCTATGTCGGCGAGTTGGTCTACACCGCCTTCTCCGGCTCGCATCAGGACGCGATCAACAAGGGCATGAAGGCCATCAAGACGGCCAACAAGCCGCTGTGGGAAGTGCCTTACCTGCCCATCGATCCGCAGGATGTTGGCCGCTCCTACGAGGCGATCATCCGCATCAACTCGCAGTCGGGTAAGGGCGGCATCGCCTATGTTCTGCAGGCCGATTACGGCCTGAACCTGCCGCGCAATCTGCAGGTCGAGTTCCGTGGCGACATTCAGGACATTACCGACCGTGAAGGCAAGGAACTGCCGGTCAAGCAGATCTATGAGCGCTTCATGGAGCTCTATGTCGACCAGCCGGACGCGCGCATCAAATTTGTCGATCACCAGACCTTCCCCGACACTTCGGTCAAGGGACAGCGCATTGTCGAGGCGACGATCACCGATGGCGGCAAGGAAACCGTGATCAAGGGCGTGGGCACCGGCCCGGTCGATGGTTTCATTGACGCGCTCTCCAAGCATCTCGGCGTGGACATGTCGGTCATCGACTATTCCGAGCATTCCATGCAACAGGGCTCCAATGCGGCGGCCATCTGCTACATGGAAGTCCAGCATCCGGGCGGCAAACTGTTTGGCGTGGGCGTGAACACCAACATCGTCGCGGCGTCGCTCGAAGCGGTGGTTTCGGCGGCCAACCGGATCATCGGTTGACGGGCGCGCTTTACGCTGACGATATGGGCGAGGGCGAATGCGCCCTCGTTCTGCTGCATGGCTTTGCCGGCAGCCACCGGGTCTGGGAGGGTGTGCGCAAGGCGCTGCCCAACGCGCTTCCCAAGGGCCTTCGCATCATCGCTTATGATCTGCCGGGCCACGCCCGTTCCCTTGACCTGCCGGGCGCAGGCAAGGCCAAGTCCGTGGCGCAGATGGTTGTCGACGATCTCGCTGCGCGGGGCATTGCCCGATATCACTTGGCCGGCCACTCCTTCGGCGGAGCGGTCGCCGTTCTTGCCGCCCATCTTGCGCCCCAGTCCGTCGCCTCACTGGCGCTGATTGCGCCGGGTGGGTTTGGCCCGGAGATTGCCGGAGACCTGATGACGGCGCGCGCCCATGCACGCACTGACGATGAAATCACCGCTGCCGTTCAGGCAATGTTCGGAGCGCAGGCGCAGGTTGAGAGCGGCGTCGTGGACGCTGCGGTTGAACTCAATTCTGTTCCGGGGCAAGGCGAGAAGCTCATCGAGATCAGTTCTCTCATCGTGCGCAATGGGGAGCAGGGAGCCTTCCCGCGCGCCATGCTGGAGGCGCTTGCCATGCCCGTTCACGTGGCGTGGGGTTCGCGCGATGCGGTGCTGCCGCCGCATCAAGCCGACGGGTTGCCGGGGAGCTTCATCGTGCATCGGTTGCCGGGGCTTGGCCACATGCTGCCCGAGGAGGCTCCGGCCGAGATTGCGCGCATCATCGCTGAAAGCATTGGCGCAGTCTGATCCGGATGTTCGGCTTTCCCCTCGTGTTTTTCTTAAACTCGTCTTGTTTACGCCGCTTTCAGGGGCGGAACAAAACGTGATGATTTTCTGTTTTAGCCATGTTAACGATGGGTTAACGCTTCCTTGTCGTCAGGAGTACCGCCCATGAGTGAGGCTGGTCAGTCCGCAGTTTCGGTTACCAATGTGCGCCGGCTTTCCGATGCAATGCGCGAGATGAAGAATGCGGCTGCCGACAGAACGGATGTGGTCGTGGAGATGCGTGAGGCGAGCCGCACGCGGCTTGAGCTTCTGGCGCAGGAACTCCAGCCCGTTTTCGACGATGTTCCGGCGGACGATCCGACCTTTGATTTCGCCATCTCTTCCGGTGAGCAGCCCCGGCTGTGGATCGATGCCGTTGCCCATGTGGCGATGGGCCGTGACCGCCGCACCTATCGGTTTGTCCGCGATACACGTCTTGGCCGCGTGGTGCTTGCCGAAAGCGCGGAGATCGCTCCCGTCGCCAATCAGGTAACGCGCTACATTGCCGAGCGCCTTGTGGAGCGTCAGCGGGCCGTGGAAGGTGATGTGGAGCCGCTGCCGCGCGGCGATACACAGGAGCAGGAAACTGTTGCTCCAACGCTCTACAGGAGCGCCTGGAGCAGCTTCTTCAGCGGGGTTGCCTTCGTCATCCTGGGCGGCATTGTCGGTGTCGCCACGGTTGTCGTCGCCATGTGGGACCGCTTCCCCGAACTGGATGCGTTCTTCTCCCGCTTCTGAGGAGAAATCAAAGTCTCGCCCGCTTTATGTGGTTTCCTGCGTGATGAAGGGACCTGTTTGCGAGCGATTTTGATGAAGTTTCTGTTCTTTTGCGCCGTTTTTCTGGTTGTGGCCGGTGGCGCTTGTCTGTTTGCAGCCAATTGGATTGGCAGCAGTGTTGATGCCGAAGGTTTTCTGCATGAGCCGTTTGCGCTGATTGCGCTCGGTTCCCTGTCCGTGGCCCTTGGCGCGGCGAGCGGCACATTCGGCCTTGGCATTGCTGCATGGCGGTGCGTGCGCGCCTCCTGATCCTCAGCCGGCCTGCACGTCTCCGGTAAGGAGCGCGCCCGAAACCTCGCCTATCGTGCCATTGCCATCGGTCACGCCGCGGCGGGAAAAGCGGATCTCCCACGCGCCCGGCTTTCCGTCGATTTCGAAGAGATTGTAGTGACCGGGCGGTTTGGCGCTGCCATGGGACTGGCCGGCTGCAGCGACGCCGACGACCGGCACGGAAGCTCCGCTTGGCCCGTCGATGCGGTGGACGGTCGGCTTGTGTGTGTGGCCGTGCAGAATGAGTTCCGCGCCATGCTTGCGGATCAGTTTCTGGAACCGGCCGATGCCGTAAAGGCGCTTGCTCGCATTGGTCGCGCCACGCACGGGGGGATGATGGATCATCACGACCCGGAACAGCCCGGCCTCCCGGGTGGCGTCGAGCATCTTCGCCAGCCGCTTGGCCTGCGCTTTCGAGAAATGGCCCGACGCCATGAAGGGCGCGGTTGCGCGGGCCGAGGAAACGCCGATGATGGCGACCTGGTCGCGCACCCGCAGATAGGGGAACGCGTCTTTGCCTTTTGGGGGTGTCCCGTCGTCGCCGGTCATGTAGGCGGCCCAGGCGCGGCAGCAGCGCGCAAGCGCGCCCGGCACATAGGCGTCATGATTGCCCGGCACCACCGAGACCCTGTCCGCAGGTCCGAGGCTCTCCAGCCAGAGCCGCGCCATCTCGATTTCCTTGTCGAGCGCGAGGTTGACCAGATCGCCCGTAAGCGCAATGTGGTCGGGCGCGGCTTCGAGCATGTCGTCGGTGATGCGGTCGATCAGGCCGTGGTCGAGATTGAGCCTTCGATTGCGCCGCCAGTTGATGTAGCCGGTGATGCGCTTGGAAGCGAGCTCACGATAGGTAACAGCGGGGAGAGGCCCCAGATGGATGTCGGAAAAATGCGCAAGGCGAAACATGTTTCGTGTGTAGAACACGCAAACCGCGCTGACCAGCCCGCCAGAGCACCGGAGCGAAAAGTGTCATCCGGTTTTCGGTCTGGCCGCTTCTCTGTCGAAGGCCGATCCGGGGGCAACCGATGAACGCACCCGCTTCACCGCCCCGAAAGGCGGCGCTCAGCGCCCGTCTTTTTCATTTCTGGCTGCGGTTGAGCAGGCCCATGACACTGGGCATGCGCGGTGTGGTCTATGACGCGGAAAACCATGCGGTCTTCCTCGTGCGGCACACCTATGTGAAGGGCTGGCACTTTCCCGGTGGCGGTGTGGAGCCGGGCGAGAGCACCGAGGCGGCGCTTTCGCGCGAGCTTGTCGAGGAAGGCAATATCGAGATCCTCGAACGGCCGGTTCTGCGGTCGTTTCATTTCAACCGCATGGCCAGCAATCGTGACCATGTGGCGGTCTATCTCATCACCGGCTTTCGTCAGACGCATCCGCATGTGCCTGACCGTGAGATTGCCGAGGCGCGTTTCTTCCCGCTGGACGCGCTGCCGGATGGCACCAGCGACGGCACCCGCCGCCGCATCGCGGAGATTTTCGACAACGCACCCGTTTCCGACGAGTGGTAGCGCGGCGTGACTGGTGTTCGTCCTTCTCCCCGCATGCGGGGAGAAGGGGGCTTTGGCGTTGGCGCACGTTCCTTAGAGGATGAAAAACTCAGGCGGCCTTTGCCCATTCACCGCGATTGTGCGGTGCGTCCAGATTGAGTTCCGGTCCGAGCGGCACCACGCCGGTCGGATTGATGGTCTTGTGGCTGCCGTAGTAGTGGGCCTTGATGTGCAGCATGTCGACGGTCTCGGCCACACCCGGCGCCTGATAGAGTTCGCGCAGATAGTTCGACAGGTTCGGATAGTCGTCGATCCGGCGCAGGTTGCATTTGAAGTGACCGACATAGACCGGGTCGAACCGCACCAGCGTGGTGAACAGCCGCCAGTCGGCTTCCGTCAGCTGTGAGCCGGTGAGGTAGCGCTGGCGTGAGAGGCGGTCCTCCACCTGATCCAGCGTATCGAAGAGCGCTTTGAACGCCTCTTCATAGGCGGCCTGCGTGGTGGCGAAACCGGCCTTGTAAACACCGTTGTTGATGTTGTCGTAGACAAGATCATTGGTGGCGTCGATCTCGGCGCGCAGGTCTTCCGGATAGAAATCCAGCGAGGCGTCGCCCCACTCATCGAACGCTTCGTTCAGCATGCGGATGATCTCCGCCGACTCGTTGGAGACGATGGTTTCCGTCTTCTTGTCCCACAGCACCGGCACGGTGACGCGACCGGAATAATCCGGGTCGGCCTTGGTGTAGATCTGGTGCATGAAGTCGAAACCGTAGAGGTCGTCGCCCGTCGCACCGTCTTCCCTGAGGAAGGTCCAGCCATTTTCACCCATGAAGTGATGGACGACCGAAACGGAGATCACGTCTTCCAGCTTCTTCAGCTTGCGGAAGATGAGCGTGCGGTGCGCCCACGGGCAGGCGAGCGATACGTAGAGGTGGTAGCGCCCGGGTTCGGCCCTGAAGCCGCGCTCGCGGCCTTCAGCCGGTGCGCCGTCCTTTGTGACGAAATCCCTGAACTGCGATTTGGACCGCTCGAAGCGGCCGCCGGTCTTGGAAGTGTCGTACCACTGATCGCGCCAGACACCGTCAACGAGCAAACCCATTCTCGAAACTCCTTTGTTCCAGCCGCATGTAGGTTATTGCCGGGGTGAACCCAACCGTTCTGGTTGTAAACACTGCGTCAACAATTTTGGTTCCGCGGTAAAGTTCCAGTGGACGAGGCAGGGAATTGCTGGTAGCGGGAAAACCATTCAGCGAGGAAAACGCACGACATGATCCTGTTTCTGGTGGAGCGACGACGAAAGGACTAAAGGCCCCTGGCATGGGGCGGGCGGGCCTATGGCCGCTTCCACCTTTCGAGACCACCGGACTAGACGATCATGGCTTCTGCCGAAATTCATTACCTGCCGGAACAGCCGGCCCACGACGCTGAAATCGAACTCATCAACGAAGAAGCCTTCGGCCCCGGCCGCTTCACCCGCGCGGCCTACAAGATCCGCGAAGGCGGCCTGCATGATCGTGCGCTCTCTTTTGTCGCCATTCATCAGGATGTGGTGATCGCCTCGGTGCGGATGACGTGGATCGCCGCCGGCGAGGGCAGGGCGCTTCTGCTCGGGCCGCTGGCCGTGCGGCCTGCCTTCAAGAGCATCGGCATTGGCCGCAAGCTGGTGCACATCGCCATCGAGGCCGCGCGTGAGGCCGGAGCGGGCGCTGTCGTGCTCGTGGGAGATGCGCCTTACTACGGGCCGCTGGGGTTTGAGAAAATCCCCTATGGCCAGATCGAGATGCCGCGCCCGGTTGATCCAAACCGGCTTCTGGCGGTGGAATTGCAGGAAGGCGCGGTCGCCCGCCTTCAGGGTGATGTCACCCACGCGGCGCTGGCGCGATAGCGCAGTCCAGAAAAACTGCGGAAAATCGCTCCGCCCCTGTCGAACCACGAGGGCGGGAAGCCGCTTCCCTCAGCGTCCCTCGCGATACCACATCGCCCCGAAGGCAAAGAGCAGGAGGGCGAGCGCCAGAAGACCGGTGAAGACGGGCACCCGGCGCACGGCCTTCAGCACGCTGTCATCCGTTGTTCTGAATCCGATCCAGTCATTGCCCGAAGCGGTGCCGGTGCGGCGGACGGGAACGATGTTGGGCAGATTGCCATCGGCAATCCGGCGCACTGAGCCTCCCGTTGCATCTGCTGCCGGCGTGAGCTTCTCCAGCGTCGAAACCATGTCGCCGAATTCCGGTGCGTTGACCGGGCCGACATGGGCGAGCGTCGTCAGCTCGCCATTGGCGATGCTGTAGATGCCGATCTCGTTGGTTTCCAGACTGGTGGAGAAGCGGCCGGGGCCAGCCGGGCCAAGCTCTGCGGAAAGCAGATTGCCGGACGGCGTGGTGATCTCGGCGGGCGGCGCGCATTCCTCCATCGTCTGGCGGGTGATCTCGAGCCGCATGCCGCGACCTGCCGCTGAAAGGCGCTCCTCTTCCAGCTCCGGTTCCTTCATCAGCCAATGGGCGATGCGCCGATAAAGCGCCACATGCGGGCCGCCGCCTTCGAACCCGCGTGCCCACAGCCAGCCCTGATCGGACAGAAACATGCCGACGCGGCCTTCGCCCTTGCGGTTGAGGATGAGAAGCGGCTGGTCGTTCGCGCCCTGCATCACCACCTGACCGTCAGGCCGGTCGATGCCGATCAGACGGAACCAGCGGCTCCATTCCGGCGGTTCGGATGCCGAGCCCTCAAGGCCGCGTGTGACCGGATGGCGTTCGCCGGTTTCGGTCAGGCGCGGGTAAAACCCCTGTTCGAGCACGTCGCCGGTTGGCAGACCCGGCAGAGCGGAGATGAGCGGGGTGCGCGCGATGGACTGGTTGCCGGCGAATTCCGGTCCTGCCGCGATCAGAAGCGCGCCGCCATTCTCCACATATTCGGCGATGTAGTCGTAATAGAGGATCGGCAGCACGTCGCGGTGCTGGTAGCGGTCGAAGATGATGAGATCGAAATCGTCGATCTTCTCCACGAAGAGCTCGCGGGTGGGAAAAGCGATCAGCGACAATTCGTTGATGGGCGTTCCGTCCTGCTTTTCCGGCGGACGCAGAATGGTGAAGTGAACCAGATCCACGGAAGCGTCGGATTTCAGAAGGTTGCGCCAGGTGCGTTCGCCCGAATGCGGCTCTCCCGAAACCAGCAGAACCCGCAGGTTCTCGCGAATGCCATCGACCAGCGCGACCGCACGGTTGTTCACGTCGGTCAGCTCGCCCTCAACGGGGTCGATGGCGAGTTCGATGATGTTGCGCCCGGCGCTCGGCACGTCGATCTCGAGCCGCGTTTCGCGGCCGATCAGGGCGTCTTCGATGAACAGTTCCTCGCCATTGATGATGACGCGCACTTCCACCGGTCCGCGCTGCTCGTCCGTGGCGATCACCCGGTAGGTCATCTCCAGCGGTTTGCCGACAATGCCGAAGCGCGGCGCGCGTTCGAAACGGATGCGGCGGTCCATTTCGTCCGCTTCGCCGGTGATCAGCCCATGAACCGGCGCACCAAGGGCTGCCGCATTTTCGGGAATGTCGTGCACCTGCCCGTCGGTGATCAGCACCGCCCCGCCCACGCGGGAGGGCGGCACGTCGCGCAGCGCGCCGTCCAGCGCCTCGAAGAGATGTGTCTGTGCGTTTTCCGTTGCTGAAGACGCGCGGCCCGTGCGCACCACGCGGGTTTCGAATTCCTTGAAACGCGTCAGCCGCGCTTCCAGTTCGGCAGCGGCCTGGTCGGTCATCTCGCTGCGACCGTCGATGGTGGTCTGGCTGTGGCTTTCGTCCACCACCACGGCCACGATGCTCTTGAGCGGTTCGCGTTCCTCATCGAGCAGGACGGGATTTGCAAGTGCTGCACCCAGTGCGGCAAGGGCTGCAAGCCGCAGCCACGCCCCGCGCTGCCGGGTCCACAGACCGGCAAGCGCCAGAAGCGCGACGGGCGCGAGAAGGGCGGCCAGCACAGGCCAGGAGAAGAAGGGTTCGAAACTGAGCGACCAGTTCATGCTACTGCCCCAGTCGTTCAAGCAGGACCGGCACATGCACCTGGTCCGATTTGTAGTTGCCGGTGAGCATGTACATCATGATGTTCACGCCCGCGCGGTAGGCATAAAGGCGCTGCAGCGGATCGTTGGGCACGGTCGGCAGAAGCGGCTCGCCATTGGCGTCGAGCGCCCAGGCTCCGGCCAGATCGTTGCCGGTGATCATGATCGGCGTCACCCCGTCGCCCACCCGCACCGGGCGGTCGGTGCGTGAGGGGGCGTTGAACGAGGCTTCCACCCAGAGCGGGCTTCCGCGATAGCGGCCGGGAAACTCCGGCAGGATGAAGAAGGCCTTGGTCAGCACGTGATCTTCCGGCACCGGTTCCAGCGGCGGAACGTTGAGACCGGAAAGGATGTCGCGCAGGCGCTGCGTTGCTGGCGTCACCGCATCCGAGCCAAAGCCGGTGGAATACTGGTCTCGCGTGTCGAACAGCACCGTGCCGCCCGACTGCATGTAGGCGTCGATGCGGGCGATCGCTTCTTCGCCGGGCATCGGTGCGTCGGGATCGATGGGCCAGTAGATGAGCGGGTAGAAGGAGAGCTCGTCGGTTGCGATGTCGACGCCTGCCGGCTCCCCGGGTTCGAGCGCGGTCTTGGCGGCGAGGAAGGTGGAAAGCCCCTGAAGGCCTGCGCGGCTCGTGGCGTCGAGCGAGGAAAGCCCGGTCAGCACATAGGCAATGCGTGTCTGCGAGATGGCGGCGATGGCGTCGGCCTCGCCGGTGCGCTCGTCCTGCGCGCGGGCTGTATCCGGCGACATGATTGCAAGCGCCAGTCCCATGGCGAGCATGGCGGCCGCGCCCCTGGCCAGTTGCGGTTTGCGGCGCAGTCGTCCGCCAAGCCACAGAACGGCCAGCGTATCGAGCGCAAGCAGTGCGAGGGCGGCGGCAAAGAGCGGCCCCTTCAGCGGCTGCTGCTCATCGAAGCCATAGCTGATCGCGGTCATCGGGGCAGGGGCCTCCGGGCGGGTGATCGGGGTGAGTTCCGCATCGGGTGCGAGCAGATTGTGCGCCACGACGCCTTCTTCGCTGCCATAGAGACCGGGCGGGTTCTTGAGCGTGACGGCGGTTGCGCCTGCGGCAAGCGGTTCGGCATCGCCCGATGGCGGGACGAGGCGTCCGTCGGCGGAAATCATGCGGTAGGGGGCAAGTGCCCGTCCGCCTTCGGCGCCCGGCTCATTGAGGGTGCCCTGATTGCGCGAGAACTGGACGATCCGGCGCAACATTTCCACGAAACTGCCGGAAATCGGCAGGTTCGACCATGTGGCCTCCGGCGTGACGTGAAAGAGCACGATCTGCCCTTCGCCGCGCGCAATGCCGGTTACCAGCGGTGTGCCGTCGGCCAGATTGGCCCAGCTGCGTTCCACGATGTCGGGCGAAGGTTCGGCGAGAACCTGCCGGTTCACCGTTACGTCGCGGGGCGGGGCGAGATCGGAGAAGGGGCCATTGGGCGGGAACTCCGCCACGGGCTGCGGCTCGGTCCAGGAGAGCGCGCCGCCCAGTGAGCGTTCCCCCAGCCTCAGCCGCACCGGCAGCAGGTCTTCGTCATTCTCGGCTGCGGCGAGCCTTGGGCCGGCAAAACGCACCAGCGTGCCGCCGGCGTTGACCCAGTCGATCAGCGCCTGACGGGATGATGCGGGAAGCGTGCCCACATCGGCCATGACGATCACGGCCGGGTTCTGCTCCAGAAGCTCCGGCAGCGCTTCCGTCAGTTCCGCGCTTGAGGGCTGCAACAGGTCGGCAAAGGGCGAGAGCGCGCGCTCGATATAGTAGAGCGGCGAAAGGAGCGGCTGCGCCTGATCCGCCTCACTCTGGGAGATCAGGCCGATCCGCCGGCGCTTGCTGTTTTCATCGAGAACCCGAAGGGCGGCGGCCTGGTTTTCACCCTCAAGCCCCACGGAAACGAAATCGTTGCGCAGCTCAAACGGCAGGCGCATCGCGCCCACGGCGCGGGTTTCGCCGACGCCGAACGTGATCGTGGTTTCGGCGATGCGCCGGCCCCTGTCGTCGCTCGCAAAGGCAACCGCCTGACGTGGCCCGGTGTCGCCTGCAGCGCGTGTCGCCGTCACTTCGAAGGCTTCCGCCGTGTTCTGCGCATCCGTTGCTGCGAGAAGGCCGAGCCGCTCGGGCGATGCCCAGAGAACTTCGCCCGGTGCGCTGGCGAACAGTTCGCCGAACGCCGCCTCATCGCCCGTCGCCGCGAGCCCGTCGGAGAGCACCGCAATGGCCGCACCCGGAAAGTCTTCCAGCGCGCCTGCCACCCGGCCATAGATTGCAGGCCGGTTGCCCGGCACGGGGCGGGGCTGCGCGGCGTTCAGCCGTTCAAGCGCGGTGTCGGCGTCGAAGGGGCCGATCTCCTGGTTCTGTTCTTCAGCCGTGAGCGCCAGAACGACCGGCTGTTCATTGGCGCGGGCATCTTCGATCAGGCGTGCGGCGGTGGCCACGCGTTCATCCCAGTCGGGCGCGGAAGCCCAGCCATTGTCGAGCACGATGGCGAGCGCAGCGCCGTCGCCGGCCGCCTTCTCGCGCGGGTTCAGCACCGGATCGGCAAGCGCCAGGATCACCAGCGCGGCAAGCAGCAGTCTGAGCAGCGTCAGCCACCACGGACTTTTGTGGGGCGTCTCCTCCCGCTTTGCCACGCGGGCCAGAATTTTCAGGGGCGGAAATGTTTCGGTCTGCGGGCGCGGCGGGGTGAGACGTAAGAGCCACCAGATCACCGGCAGGGCGATCAGGCCCCACAGCAGAAACGGTTGTGCGAACGAGAGGGAAAGCCAGTTCAAAGCCCGCCCTCCATGCCGAAGCCTGCGTCGACGCTCATGGCGTTGTGGACCGTGACAAGCGCCTGTGCGGCGGGCCGGTCCGTGTGGTGCACGGTATAGCTCCAGCCAAGCCGCTTGCACCAGCCGGTAAGTTCTTCGCGCCGCGCGAGATAAAGCCGGCGATAATCGTCGGCCAGCGTTTCGGCGCGGCCTGCCGTCAGCTTGTCGCCTGTTTCCGGGTCGGCAAACTCGGTGCGGCCGGAATAGGGGAAGCTTTCCTCCGCCGGGTCGGCAATCTCGATCAGATGGGCGCGTGCGCCACGGCCCGCCAGCTGGTCGAGCCAGGCGATGGTTTCTTCCACCGGATCGAGGAAATCACTCGCCAGCACCACATCTGAGAAGCGGCGCACCTGCAGGAGGTCTGGTCGCGCGGGAAGGCTCGGGGCATGCATGAGCTGCGTCGCCAGCCGCTCCGCGCCGTTGCGGGCGGAAAACGGGTCGGTGACACCCGGCCAGGCAATGCGTTCGCCACTGCGTGACAGGAGCTCGGCCAGCGCAAGGGTGAGGACCAGCGCGCGCGATTCCTTGGCGGTTGGCGCAAGCGAGGATTTGAAGAGCATGGACGGCGACGGGTCGGCCCAGAGCCACACCGTGTGGGCAGCCTCCCACTCGCGGTCGCGGACATAAAGATGATCGTCGCGCGCCGAACGCCGCCAGTCGATGCGCGAGATGGCCTCGCCATCCACATAGGGCCGGAACTGCCAGAAATTCTCGCCAATGCCGCGCTTGCGGCGGCCATGCCAACCGGCGATCACATTGTTGGCCACGCGCCGGGCGTCCACCAGCAGGTCAGGCATCAGCGCGGCTCGCGCGCGAGCGCGAACCAGCGCATCGTTCGATGCAACCGGTGTGGAGACTTCGCCGATCTTTGCCATCAAGATCCTATCTGGGGCAGGCCGCCCATTAGTCGAGCGTTTTCACAAGACGCCGGATCACGTCGCGCACGGTCATGCCTTCTGCACGGGCCGCGAAAGTGAGCGCCATGCGGTGCTGGAGAACGGGTTCGGCAAGTGCGCGCACATCGTCCACCGAGGGCGCGAGCCGGCCATCATAGAGCGCGCGGGCGCGGGCGCACAGGGTCAGCGCCTGGCTGGCGCGCGGGCCGGGACCCCACGCCACATGGCGGTCGGTGTCGGGATTGCCAACGCCCGGCCTTGCCGTGCGCACGAGCTGGAGAATGGCGTCGACCACGCTTTCGGGCACCGGCATGCGGCGGATCAGCATCTGGACTTCCTTCAGCCGCTCGGCGGTCAGCACATTGGCGGCTTCCGCCTCGCCCACACCGGTGGTTTCCAGAAGGATGCGGCGCTCGGCTTCGAGTTCGGGATAGAGAATGTCCACCTGCATCAGAAAGCGGTCGAGCTGCGCTTCCGGCAGCGGATAGGTGCCTTCCTGCTCCAGCGGGTTCTGCGTCGCGAGCACATGGAAGGGCGCGGGCAGGTCGTGCCGGTGGCCGGCAACGGTGACGTGATATTCCTGCATCGACTGGAGAAGGGCCGACTGGGTGCGCGGGCTGGCGCGGTTGATCTCGTCGGCCATCAGAAGCTGCGAGAAGATCGGACCGGGGAGAAAGCGGAAGGAGCGCTTGCCCTTCTCATCCTGCTCCATCACTTCCGAGCCCAGAATGTCGGAGGGCATGAGGTCCGGCGTGAACTGGATGCGTCGCGCATCAAGGCCGAGCACGACGCCCAGCGTTTCCACCAGCTTGGTCTTGGCCAGTCCCGGAACGCCGACGAGAAGCGCATGGCCGCCGGCCAGCAGCGCCACCAGCGTGCGCTCCACCACCGCTTCCTGGCCGAAGATCACCTGTCCGACGCCATCGCGCACCCGGGCGATGTCCGCAAGCGCGCGTTCGGCCTCGGCGATCATCTCCTTGTCGCTCATGGGCTTTTCGCCGGGGACTTCGTTCTTGGAAACAATGCTCATGCCGTCTCGATCCTTGTTGAGGCCCGCGGGTATGGTGCGGGGCGGGAGGAACGGACCAGGCCGGCACGTGTCTGAAGCGATTCGTACCGTCACGTCCCTTTGGGAAATTTAAAACACTGAACAAGGCTGACAAGCGAAACAACAGTGACTATTTCGTGACCATGGACGATGAAACGACTAAGAGCACATCAAGTCTCGCTGAAGCCGGCGACGCCGTCAGTCTTGAGGCAATGATAGCGCGCGCGGCCCGCTCCGGAAAAGGCGCGCCGCCCGTCGAACGCTGGAACCCCGCCTTTTGTGGCGATCTCGACATGGAGATCAAAGCCGATGGCACCTGGTTCTACATGGGAACGCCGATTGGCCGCCCGGCGCTGGTACAGCTTTTCTCCTCCGTTCTGCGCAAGGATGAGGACGGCAAAACCTATCTCGTAACTCCGGTGGAAAAAGTCGGCATCCGCGTCGAGGATGCGCCTTTCCTCGCCGTGGAGATGGTCGTGACCGGCGCGGGCGAAGACCAGGCGCTCACTTTCCGCACCAATGTCGGCGATGTGGTCGAGGCCGGGCCAGAGCATGAACTGCGCTTCGTGGACCAGCCGGAGACCGGCGGGCTAAAACCCTATCTCCATGTGCGCGGGCGTCTCGAGGCGCTGGTGGCCCGCTCGGTCATGTATGATCTTGTGGAAGCGGGCGAGGAGATCGAGATTGACGGGCAGCTCATGTTTGCCATCCGCTCGCGCGGTTCGGTTTTTCCCGTGATGCCTGTCGCCGAACTGGATAGACTTTCGCAATGACCATGACGACCGCGCCCAAAAGCCTGTTCTCGGCAGAGGAATTCCGCCGCCGCGCTGCAAGACAGCAGGGACCGGCAGGGGCGGAAGACTATGGCGATCACAGCCTGAACCCGGACCTGCGCGAAATGATCGTCCGGCCCGGCCTGCGCGATGCGGCGGTGCTCATTCCGGTTGTCGATCATGCCGATGGCGCGTCGGTCATCCTGACCCAGCGCACGCTGGCGCTGCGCAACCATTCCGGCCAGATCGCCTTTCCCGGCGGCCGCATCGACCCGGAGGACGTGTCGCCCGAGGCTGCGGCGCTCCGCGAGGCGGATGAGGAAATCGGCCTTCGGCCCCGCATCGTGGATGTGGTCGGACGCATGCCCGATTACTCGACCGGCAGCGGTTATCGCATCGCGCCGGTGCTTGGTATCGTCCGTCCGGGCTTCCGGTTGCACCTCAATCCCGACGAAGTGGATGCCGCCTTTGAGGTGCCGCTTGCCTTTCTCATGGATCCCGCCAACCATCGGTGCGAAAGCCGTTTGTGGCAGGAGAAGGAACGGTTCTATTACACCATGCCATTCGGCGAGCGCTTCATCTGGGGCGTGACCGCCGGCATTATCCGCACCCTTTACGAAAGACTTTATGCTTGATGGACAAGCGACTGATTTCAGAATCGCAATGGCTGGCCGACGAAAAGCTTCAGAAACTGCTCGCAGCCCTTTCCACCGAGGGCGATGAGGCGCGCGTCGTCGGCGGCGCGGTGCGCAACACGCTGCTTGGCCAGCCTGTCACCGACATCGATATCGCCACCACCACGACGCCGGATGAGACCGTGCGCCGCGCGCGCAAGGCAGGTTTCCGCACCGCGCCGACGGGCATCGATCACGGCACCGTGACGGTAATCGCAGATGGTCACGCCTATGAGGTGACGACGCTACGCGCCGACGTGGAAACCGATGGCCGCCGCGCCAGCGTCACCTTCGGGCGCGACTGGCAGAACGATGCCGAGCGCCGCGACTTCACGATCAACGCGCTCTATGCCCGCGCCGATGGCGACATCATCGATCTGGTCGGCGGGCTTGCGGATCTCGACAGCCGCACCCTGCGCTTCATCGGCGATGCAGACACCCGCATCACCGAGGATTATCTGCGCATTCTGCGTTTCTTCCGCTTTTTCGCCTGGTATGGCGCTGGCCGTCCGGATGCCGCCGGGCTGAAGGCCTGCACGCGTCACCGCGACGGGCTGGAGCGTCTTTCCGCCGAGCGTGTCTGGGCGGAGCTCAAGAAGCTTCTGTCCGCGCCCGATCCTTCGCGTGCGCTTCTGTGGATGCGCCAGACCGGTGTGCTGACGAAGATCCTGCCGGAATCGGAGAAATGGGGCATCGACACGATCGGCCCGCTGATGGAGACGGAACGCACGCTTGGCTGGGGGCCGGAGCCGCTTCTGCGTCTTGCGGCGATCATTCCGCCCCATGAGCCGCGCATATTGGAACTGGGCAGGCGGCTGCGCCTTTCCAACGCGGAAAAGGCGACGCTGATGGGCTGGGCGAGGGCACCCGTTCCGCAGCCTGATCTCGATGAGGCCGGATTCAGAAAACTTGCCTACAGGTCTGATGAAAAAGGTCTTTTGTGGCGGCTGAAGCTTGCGCTTGTGAGCGCGCGGGCGCGCGCTGCCGAGGATGACAAGGCGCTGATGGAGGCTGCCGGCTTCACCCGCCTGATGAGGCTCGCCGCCGCATGGCAGAAGCCGGTGCTTCCGGTCGATGGCGGCGATCTGGCAAAGCTCGGGCTGGAAAAGGGGCGCGCGGTCGGTGAAGTCCTGTCGCGGCTTCAGGACGAGTGGATCGAGTCTGATTTCTCGTTGAAGCGCGACGCGCTGCTTGAGCGCGCCGCAGAGATGATTTCGACCGGATGATTTCGACCGCAGGCTGACCCTTTCGGGGCTGCGGTCTTTGGGGGGGCAGGGCGCGGCTCAGGCCGCGTTCTTGGCCTGCCCGATGCGAGAGCGGATGGCTTCCACCATGCTCTCGCGGATCACCGTTTCGCCGTGGGCATCGCGCATATGTTCGGCTGCGCGGCGGATCACCTCCGCTTCTTCCTCATGGCGTGTGTGCCAGTCGCAGCCTGGAACGAGCGAGCCGCAATGAAATTCCTTCATGAGACTGTCCTCCTGTTCTCGGTTGATGCGTGCCTTAAACTATAACACGGAATGCGGCGAGAGGTTGCTGAGGGAAACAAACTTGATTGGCATTGAGCTAGCCCACAGCGTCATCCGCCGTGCCGTCAGACTTCAAGCATTTCCTCGATCTCGCCGCGCAGCCATGCCTTGAATTCACGCACCTTTGCCGGTTCCTGCCGGTTCTCCGAGGTGATCAGCCAATAGCTGTAGCGTGTTCTGGCCCGCTCCTGAAACGGCGCGACCAGCCGCCCGCATTGAAGCGCATCATAAGCGAGTGTGTGCCAGGCAAGCATGACGCCCTGTCCGGCGATGGCTGCATCAAGGCAGAGCGCGGCGTCGGTGAAACTGTCGCCCTCAACGAGGTCGCGCTGGTCAAGACCAAGCGGTTTCAGCCACACATCCCATGCAATGTTCGAGTTGGCGTCGCGGATGATCGGCGCTGTGAGTATGTCTTCAGGCGTCTCGAGCGCGTCGGCCAGCGCCGGCGCGCAGACCGGAAACACTTCCTGCGGCAGAAGATACTCGCTCTTCACGCCCGGCCAGTCGCCTTCGCCCACACGGATCGCCAGATCGATGTCGCTGCTGTCGGGATTGATGAGGTCGGTCGAGGCCTCCAGCCGCAGCTTGGTTTCCGGATGCGCTCTCGTATAGCGCGCCAGCCGCGGCACGAGCCATTTGGATGCGAAGACGGGCGCGACCGAGATGGTCAGGACCGAATCCGTGTCGTGACGCGTCATCGCGACGGCTGCGTCGAGTGTCTGGAAGCCGAGGCTCAGCCGGTCGATGAACTGCTGGCCGAGCCCGGTTGGCCGGATGCCGCGTCCCGTCCGCTCGAAGATTGCCGCGCCGAGCTGCGCTTCGGTCTTGATGATCTGCTGGCTGACGGCTCCCACCGAAACGCCGAGTTCATCGGCAGCCGCACTGAGTGAGCCGCACCGACCCGCCGCTTCGACGGCGCGCAATCCGTTCAGGTGAACGCGTGGCAGGTGTTTCATATAGTTTTTCTAAAACAAACCACAGGCAATCTCCATTGAAAATAATGCCAAACGCCGGGATTTTGGCTCTCGTAGAGAAATCTCACAGATGGAGAAGGCACCATGTTTCAGTTTTTCTGGATAATGGTTCAAACCTTCAGGGACAATCACCGGCGAGCGGTGCAGGATGCCTGGGATGACAATTGGTGGCGTGATCCGCTGGCGCATCCGGCTCTTCGCGGCATGTCGGAGCGCGAGCTGGCGGATTTGCCGCTGCGTCGCTCCAGTTTTGAAGACCATGAGGAAGAAGAGCCGATGGCCGCACCATCAGTGCAGCCACCGGCATTCGTGTCCAGGCTTACTCAGCAGCCATCCGTTCGCCCAGAAAGCCACCCGACTGGCGTTTCCACAGCTGGGCGTAAAGCCCGTCCTGTTCCACCAGCGCGTCGTGCGAGCCCTCTTCGACAACGCGGCCCCGGTCCAGCACGATGATCCTGTCGAGAGCGGCGATGGTGGAGAGCCGGTGCGCCACGGCGATAACCGTCTTGTTCTCCATCAGCCGCTCAAGATTTTCCTGAATCACCGCTTCGATCTCCGAATCCAGCGCCGATGTTGCCTCATCGAGGATGAGGATCGGCGCATTCTTCAGCATCATCCGGGCGATGGCGATGCGCTGGCGCTGGCCGCCGGAGAGCTTTACGCCCCGCTCGCCCACCACCGCGTCATAGCCGGTCCGGCCTTTCGGGTCGGTCACATCGAGGATGAACTCATGCGCCGAGGCGCGCTTTGCCGCCGCGATGATTTCCTCTTCGGTGACGTCGCCCCGCCCATAGGCGATGTTGTCGCGGATCGAGCGGTGCATCAGCATCGGCTCCTGGCTCACCACGCCGAACTGTGCGCGCAGCGAGGCCTGCGTTACCTGCGTGATGTCCTGACCATCGAGCAGGATGCGCCCGTGCTCGGCCTCGAAAAGCCGCAGCATCAGGCTGACAATGGTGGTCTTGCCGGCGCCCGAAGGCCCGACCAGCGCCACGCGCTCGCCCGGCTTGATGTGCAGGTTCAGCCCCTCGATGATGCCGCTTTCCTTGCCGTAATTGAACGTCACGTCGTCAAAGCGGATGTCGCCTTCGGCGCGCGGCATGACCTTTGCGCCCTCGGCGTCGCGGATCGACGGCTCCACCGAAACGACGGTGGTTGAGTCCTGCACGGTCGCGTAGTTGCGGATCAGCCCGTTGATGTTGAACATCATCCAGCCCGACATCTGGTTCAGACGGAAGACGAGGCCCATGGCCGCCGCGATCTCGCCTGTGGTGATGGCGCTGTCGAGCCAGCGCGACACCGCCAGCACGAAGATTGCCGCCATCATGAAGCCGTTGACGATGGCCACCGTCACCCGCACGCGGGTGATGGCGCGCGTCAGCTTCTGCACCGCGCTCAGGAAATGCGCCATGCCCTCGCGCACATAGGAATGCTCGCGCTGGCCGCTGTCGAACAGCTTCACCGCCAGAATGTTGGTGAAGGCGTCGACCATGCGTCCGTTGAGGATCGAACGCTGGTCCGCCGTGCGCCGGCCTGCCCGCCGCAGGGGCGGCAGCAGGAAGCGCGCGATGGCCATGTAGGTCGCGAGCCAGAGCACGATGACCACGCCCATCCACGGGTCGAGCACCGTCAGAATGGAGAGCGCCAGCACCACGAAGGTGAGGAAGCTCCACATGGTCTGCAGCACGTTGATGATGAAGTCGCCCGTGGCTTCACCGCCCTGCAGTATCTTTGTGGCGATGCGGCCGGCGAAGTCGTTCTGGTAGAATTCATAGGGCTGTTCGATCACCCGCCGGAACGACTGCCAGCGCACACGCTGGTAGAAGGCAGGCGCGATGACCTGCTCTTCCAGCACCGTGTTGACGATGATGACCACGGCGCGGATCACCAGAAGCAGGGCCAGAAAACCGGCCAGCTTCGTCCAGTGATCGGCGATCAGCGTCGCCGGCGAGGAGGAGTCCAGCAGGTCGATCAGCCAGCCAAGCGCCCAGTAAAGCCCCGCATCGACGGCCCCCATCAGGCCGCCGGCGATCAGCAGCAGGATGAACGGCCATTTGGCCTGCCGGGCGAAGAAGAGAATGAACTCATGCGCCTTGACCGGCAGGACCGCCCGCGGCGTGTCGCCGAAGGGGTCTATGACCTCTTCGAGACTGCGCCACAGGCTGTCGGTTTGGTGGGGCTCCGTCTTTTCGCTGTCTTCCTTCATTCCGCAGCCTCGTTTGCTTCGAGATCGAGAAACCCGCCGGACTGGCGCTGCCAGAGGCTTGCATAGAGCCCGCCGGCGGCAACCAGATCGTCATGCGTGCCTTCCTCGACGATCCGGCCCTTGTCCATCACCACCAGGCGGTCCATGGCAGCGATGGTGGAGAGCCGGTGGGCGATGGCGATCACCGTCTTGCCCTGCATCAGGCGGTAGAGGTTTTCCTGGATCGCCGCTTCGACTTCGGAATCGAGTGCGGAGGTCGCCTCGTCGAGAATGAGGATCGGCGCATCCTTGAGCATGACGCGGGCAATGGCAATGCGCTGGCGCTGGCCACCTGACAGTTTGACGCCCCGTTCGCCCACATGGGCGTCAAAGCCCACGCGGCCCTTCGGGTCCGTCAGTCCGCCGATGAAGCTCATCGCCTCGGCGCGCCGGGCCGCTTCAAGCATCATCTCTTCGGTCGCGTCGGGGCGGCCATAGAGGATGTTGTCGCGTACCGAACGGTGCAGCAGGGACGTGTCCTGCGTGACCATGCCGATCGCGGCGCGCAGCGTGTCCTGCGACACGTCGGCGATGTCCTGGCCATCGATGACGATGCGCCCGCGCTCCAGATCGTAGAAGCGTAAGAGCAGGTTCACGAGCGTCGACTTGCCCGCGCCCGAACGGCCCACGAGGCCGACCTTCTCGCCGGGCTTCACGGTTAGCGACAGCTCTTCGATGACGCCGCCCTTCTTGCCGTAGTGGAAGCCGATCCCGTCGAAATCGATCTTGCCTTCCGGCACTGCAAGGGCCTTTGCGTCCGGCTTGTCATCGACCAGCCGGGGCATGGAGATCGAGCTGATGCCGTCCTGCACGGTGCCGACATTCTCGAACAGCGCCGTCAGCTCCCACATGATCCACTGCGACATGCCCCACAGGCGAAGCACGAGGCCGAGCACCACGGCCACGGCGCCGACGCTTACCGCACCGGCCACCCACAGGGTGACGGAGAGATACCCGACCACGACGAGGCACAGGGCGTTGAGCAGGTAGAGCAGGCCGTAGAGACCGGTGATGTTGCGGAACTGCTCATGCACCGTGTCGAGGAAGCCGCCCATGCCCTCGCGGGCGTAAGACGCTTCGCGTCGGCCATGCGAGAAGAGTTTTACCGTCTGAATGTTGGTGTAGCTGTCGACCACGCGGCCGGTCATCACCGAGCGCGCGTCAGCCTGCCGCTGCGCGATCTTTCCGAGCCTGGGTACGTAATGGCGCATGAGCAGGATGTACCCCACCAGCCAGCCCACCAGCGGTGCTGCCAGCTTCCAGTCGGCCGAGGCCGCGAGAACCAGCATGCCGGTGAAGTACACCGTCACATAGTTCATCACGTCGGTCATCTTGATCACGCATTCGCGCACGGCAAGCGCCGTCTGCATCAGCTTGGTGGCGATGCGGCCGGCAAACTCGTCCTGATAGAAGCTCATAGACTGTTTGAGCAGATAGCGATGCACCTGCCAGCGGATGCGCATGGGATAGTTGCCCATCAGCACCTGATGCGTGACCAGACCATAAAGGAACACCACCGCCGGCAGGGCGATGCCGACGATTGCAGCCATGCCGATCAGCTTTGCGCCTTCCTCATCCAGAAAGGTCGCGCGGTCCTTCTCGGCCAGCCAGTCGACGATGTTGCCGAGGAAGGAGAACATCCAGACCTCTGCAATGGCGATGATCATCATCAGGACCGCCGAAATGGCGATATAGGGCCATGCCCCTTTGGTGAAGTGCAGGCAGAAGGCGAAGAAGGTGCGCGGCGGCTCCTGCGGTTCTTCGGCGGGGAAGGGCTCAAGTCGTCGTTCGAACCATTGATACATTGTCTTTGGCGTCTTTCATTCTCGTGCCCGCAAACGCGACGCGTCGAGTCGCGTTTGCGGTGTAAACGTCTGTTTTCGTGCTCTTTTCCGCGGGCGGCGGCTGGCGGAAAAGCAAATGCGTTCGGCTAGATGTGGCCCTTGCGCGGCACGGATGCCGCAGGCCGGTTTGCGCGTTTATTGCCTGGCTCCTTCATGGAGCCGGTATTCAGGAAGGGCGGAGGCGTGCCGCCGCTTTGGTCGTGCGGTTTTGTGCGCGGTGGCTGCGCCTGGGTTCCGAGAGCGGCCTTGAAGGCTCCTGAAAGAGACGTGGCAGGAGCGCTGTCATGTCCGCGCAAAAACGCGGCGGTGGCCGGGTCGGTGCCTGAAATCTTATTGTCTTGAGACGCGGTGCGTCCGTTTGGAAAGCGTGCAGTCATGATGCAAATCCCATGTGTCAACCGGAAGAAACGGTCGGCGGATTCGCTCGTGAACTGCTTTGGTAATCTTAGAAAAGCTGAAGAACGAAAGCCGCCGTCAGGCCTGGTATGGCGCCGCGATGTACGGGCGCAGACCAGCGAAGGAGGTAAGCATCTTGTTGTCCATTGCCGCCTCCAGCGGTTTTCGTTGATGGGATGCACCTTATAACCGTGTTGTTCGGGCTTGACCAGAGGATGCGTTTTCTCTGCTGCCATCTGCGGTTGTGTCGGCGCATGCGTGATCGTGCCCGCTCCGCAGGCGTGCGAAGCGGGAAATGAGGGGTGCGAAGAGGGGCAGGCGCTCTTCATCGCAACAGCCGTTTCAGTTTCGCCATCAGGCCGATACGCGCTGCCGGCGCGACCTGTCCGAGGTCGATATCCGCCAATTGGCCGCGATGCGGCCGTTGCGTCCGGTCCTCATGGATGAGGGGCGTTTTCACACCAAGGGTCAGCGCCCATGCTTCAAGCCTGCGGTCCTGCAGGGTAGGGCGTGTGGGGTCTAGTTGTGGAACGAAAAAATCGTCATTGCGGCCGTTTGGCCGCCGGGGGAAGCGGTTGTGCATCGCGAACGTCCTTGGGGAGCGGGAGGAAATCCCGACGGACTGCGATGGGTAGCTGCCTTGGAATGGTGCAGGAGCGTGCCGGACCGAGTCCGCCGTCAGGCCTTGTGGCCACCGGCGAGGAGCCAGATCATGTGATGTCGTCGCATTGTCATGCCTTTCTCCTTCGGTTCGCGTTGACAATGGCGGGCTTATACCCACAGTTGCAGCGACCCGCCACCCGTAATTACGCCTTTCGGTCGACACGTCCTCAGCTGTGTCCGGAAGGCAACACTCAGCCATGTCGAGAGACACAGCCGCATGCGTATCGCGCTTTACCAGCCAGACATTCCCGGAAACACCGGCGCCATTCTCCGTCTCGCCGCCTGCCTCGGCTTCACGGTCGATCTGATCGAGCCTGCCGGCTTTGATCTCTCCGACCGGAATCTGAAGCGCGCGGGGATGGATTATCTTGAGCGTGCCGCGCTCGCCCGCCATCCGTCCTGGGAAACGTTCGAGCTCTGGCGCAAGCGCGAGGGCCGGCGTCTTATCCTGTTCACCACCCGGGCCGAGGCGGGTTACACGGACTTTTCCTATGCCGATGGCGACATTCTTCTGTTCGGTCGGGAATCTTCCGGTGCGCCGGAAGCCGTCCACGCCGCCGCCGATGCGCGGCTGACCATTCCCATGAAAGAGGGCGCGCGCAGTCTCAACCTTGCGATGACGGCCGCGATGGCCGCCGGCGAGGCGCTCAGGCAGTTGCGATAGGTCATCATCCTGGGGCGTTTCACGCTGCATCGGGCTCTTTCCTTGGCTTCGGAAAGAGCTGCCTACAGGTTCAAGCCGACTTTAAGTCAACAGCCGCGAGGCGCGCATATGCTGTTCAGAAACGCAGTCTGAAACAGGCCGTCACGTATATCTGAAATCTTGGATGGAAGACGCGGGAGGTCAGTCGGCGCTTGGTAATCGGCGCATCGTGAACTCGATCATGTCGCCGGGGCGTTCACACCAGCTTTCGATCTCTGTCCAGTAAGCCTGCTTGGGCCAGCGCTCCAGCCATTCGCGCGCTTTGTCGCGGGCCTGCGCGCGCGGCAGTGCAAAACTCTCCCGTAGAAATCCGTCGCGTGGCAGACGACCCGTCCTTGCGCGATGTTTGTCGAGGCTGCGTTTCAGCCCTTCCAGGGGTGGTTTTGCGGGCACACGCACGAAAGAACTCCTTGACCCGATTGATAAGAAGCTTAGGCAACGCTGTTGAAAAATGCGAGTCATTTGTGGGGCTGTCCGTTTCCTGCGGCGTTGCGTAGGATCGGGCGAAAGGAATGATGATGGAAAGACCAGAACTCCCTACCGGATTGCCGGACGATATCGAAGAAAAAAAAGCAGCCGCGCGCGCCTGGTTCGAGGAACTGCGCGACAAGCTGTGTTCAGCCTTCGAAAATCTTGAAGATGAGCTGACCGGGCCTTTGTCCACGCGCACGCCGGGCCGCTTCGAGCGTACGCCCTGGGAGCGCGACGGCGGTGAAGGCGGCGGGGGCGTCATGTCGATGATGCATGGCCGCGTTTTCGAGAAGGTCGGTATCCATGTCTCGACGGTTCATGGCGAGTTCTCTCCCGAGTTCCGCAAGCAGATACCGGGCGCGGAGCAGGATCCCCGTTTCTGGGCCTCCGGCATTTCGCTGATCGCCCATCCCCAGAACCCCCATGTGCCGGCCGTTCACATGAACACCCGCATGGTGGTGACCACCAGCCAGTGGTTTGGCGGCGGCGCAGATCTGACCCCGGTGCTTGACCGTCGTCGTTCGCAGGAAGACCCCGACACCGTGGCCTTTCACAAGGCCATGCGGTTCGTGTGTGAACGTCATGCCGGGATTGTCGACTACGAGAAATACAAGGCCTGGTGTGACGAGTATTTTTACCTGCCGCATCGCAAGGAACCGCGCGGCGTGGGCGGCATCTTCTATGACTGGCTCAAAACGCCGGACGAGAAGGGCGGCTGGCAGGCCGACTTTGATTTCACCCGCGATGTGGGACGCGCCTTTGCCGTCGCCTATCCGCATCTGGTGCGCAAGAACTTCAACACCAACTGGACCGAGGCCGACCGCGAAGAGCAGCTCGTGCGCCGGGGCCGTTATGTCGAGTTCAACCTGCTTTATGACCGCGGCACGATCTTCGGACTGAAGACCGGCGGCAATGTGAACTCCATCCTGTCCAGCATGCCGCCAGAGGTGAAGTGGCCGTAGCCGCAGCTGGCCGCTCAGTCATGTGATGCGGGCGGGCCGGGTTTCCCGAGGGGAGCCGGCCCGCCCGTTTTCTTCAGGGGCGCATGGTGGCGAGTTTCAACCCGAACCCGACGAACACCGTTCCGGTCACGGCTTTCAGCCAGCGCTGCATGCTGGCGCTGCCGCCAAGCGACTTCATGCTCGAGAACAGGAGCACGAGCGCCGAGAACCAGAGCACGTTCAGCAGCGAATGGATCGCCACCAGCGCAAACGCCCAGGACGTTGCATCCGCGCTTGCCGGAATGAACTGCGGAAACGCAGCGAGATAGAACATTGAAACCTTGGGGTTCAGCGCGTTGGTCAGGAACCCTTCGAGCCCCGCCTTCGCGAGCGTGCGCCGCCTCTTGGCCGGTGTGATGGAGTGCGGCGCTGCAAGACCGCGCCATGCCTGCCACAGGGCCTTGACCCCGATATAGCAGAGATAGGCCGCGCCCAGCATTTTTACGATGAAGAAGAGCTGGGCTGACTGCACCAGAATGATCGATATGCCCAGAATGGAAAGAAGGCCGTGCACATAGAACGCGGCGAAGAAGCCCGCGACATTGGCAAAGCCCGCCGCCTTGCCGGAAGTCGGCACGGTTTTGGCGATCAGCACCCCGTTGGGGCCGGGTGACACGACGAGAAGCGCTGCGACGAGAGTGAAGGTTCCAAGCTCAAGCAGTGTCATCAAGGTCACCTTGTCGGTTCATGCGGGACTGGGTGTGATGCTATATAGAAGGCAGTCTTTCGTTTTGTCCATCAACGGTGGAGCCGCGCTGCCCCATGCTGAAGATGCCCAGTTCCATCACCGGCCTCGTGTCTCACCCCTTGAGTGGCGATACGGTTTTGCAGCACGAGATTGCGGCAGAGCAGGCGTCGTCTCTGGGGCATGCAGGCCGGAGGGTCGAGAAGGCGCTGGCGCGGCTTTCCGAAGCGGATGAAAGCGATGCGCAGGCGCGCGACCGCCTGCTTCACGCCGCTGCTGATGCGGTTCATGGCTATTTCATTCAGCGCGAGCTGTGCGGAATGCGCAGGCATGATGATGTCATCAAGGACATGGCCATCCCGGGCAGGGTTCTGGCCCGATTGGGCGCGACCTGACAACCAGGCCGCATCCGCTCTCTGGTCTGGCGAATCCCTTATTCTGGCCCGCTTGCCGTTGCCGCGTTGCGATGGCAGTCCCGGTCTGCAAACAGATGCAGGCAGAAGAGATTACGCAATGGAAAACCGGTACGGCACGCTGGCCTCCTGGGTCTATCACCTCGACAAGCCCATAGGCCGCTCCTTCGGCGATATCGGGTTTTATCGTGATCGTCTGGCAGGCTGCAGCGGTCCCGTCCTTGAGCCTGCGGCTGGCAATGGCCGGGTGCTGATTCCGCTTCTTGAAGCTGGCTTCGATATTCGTGGTTTCGACGCGTCGGACGAGATGGTCGCCCATTGCCGGGCGGAGTGCGCGAAGAGGGGGCTGTCGGCGCCGGTCGATATCCAGCGCTTCGAGACGTTCTCTTATCCTGAGCGATTTGAGGCCATCATCATTCCCGCCGGTTCGTTCCAGCTTGTCACGGAACCGGAGGCAGCACTTGGCGTCCTTCGGCGATTCCATGACGCTCTTTGTGCGGGCGGACGCCTGCTGCTTGATCTCGATCCGCTGGCCTCACTCGCCGATACGTCCCGCACCGCGCGTCACTGGCGCGACGGGGACAGTCTTCTGACGCTGTCGGAGCAGCGTGTGGAAACCTGCTTCCAGCGCCAGACCATGCTTTCCCACCTGCGTTACGAGCAGTGGCGCGATGATGTTCTTGTGGCAAGTGAGCTGCAGCTCTTCCATCTGCGTCTATGGGGCGTTCTGGAGATGGAACTCGCCCTGAAAGCCGCGGGTTTCAAGGAAATTCGCGTCCATGGCGACTATTGCGCCGATGAGAAGCCCGGGCCTGAGGCAGTCAGCTTCACCTTCGAGGCGGTCGCCGGCGCGTGATCTGGACGGCAGGTGTCAGGATGGTGGGAGGCGCGTTCGTTGAAAAATAAGAGTTTTTCACTCATCTTTATTCGCTGTGTTTTACCCGCGACAATCTGCCATCTAAAGCCGCCCCCGTCTGGACAAGTTCCTGCGTGGCGCATAGAAACCATCGAAAAATGCCGGGGGTAGAACCGGGCAGCTTTGCCATGCGTGGTAAAATGCCCGTGTTTGAGGTGCAATGAGGCTTCCCGACCGGCCGAACTGAGGTGAAAGGATCGCAGTCCCGTGAGCGCTACCGATTCGACCGAACATACAAGGCGTGACTTTCTTTATGTCGCCACAGGCGTTGCCGGTGCCGTTGGCATCGCCGGCGTTGCATGGCCGTTCATCGACCAGATGCGGCCAGATGCGTCCACCCGGGCGCTGGCGTCTATTCAGGTAGACGTGTCCGGCGTTGAGCCCGGCATGTCCCTGACCGTGAAATGGCGCGGCCGGCCTGTGTTCATCCGCAACCGGACTGAGAAGGAAATTGAGGAAGCCAAGGCTGTTGCTCTGGCCGACCTCAAGGACCCGATCGCACGCAATGCCAACATTGCTGCCGATGCACCGGCGACGGACATCGACCGCTCGGCGGGCGAGGGCAAGGAAAACTGGCTCGTCATGGTTGGCGTCTGCACCCATCTGGGCTGCGTGCCGCTCGGCCAGGCCGGTGATTTCGGCGGCTGGTTCTGCCCGTGCCATGGTTCGCACTACGACACCGCTGGCCGCATCCGCAAAGGTCCGGCTCCAGAAAACCTGGCGGTTCCGACTTTTGAATTCGTGTCCGACACCGTCATTCAGGTCGGCTAAGGCTTGGCGAGAGGGGATTTTCAATGAGCGCTGGACATTCGACCTATACGCCCAAGACCGGCCTCGGCCGCTGGATGGATGCGCGTTTGCCGCTTCCGCGTCTGGTCTATGATTCTTTCGTGGCCTATCCGGTGCCACGCAACCTCAACTATGCATACACCTTCGGCGGCATCCTTTCGCTGATGCTGGTGGCGCAGATCGTGACCGGTATCGTGCTGGCCATGCATTATGCGGCCAACACCGAAGTTGCCTTTGTTTCCGTCGAGAAGATCATGCGCGACGTCAACTCCGGTTGGCTGCTGCGCTACCTGCACTCCAACGGCGCGTCGATGTTCTTCATCGCCGTCTATGTGCACATCTTCCGCGGCCTCTACTACGGTTCCTACAAGGCGCCGCGTGAGATGCTGTGGATCCTCGGCTGCATCATCTACCTGCTGATGATGGCGACGGCCTTCATGGGCTACGTGCTTCCGTGGGGCCAGATGAGCTTCTGGGGCGCAACGGTTATCACCGGCTTCTTCACCGCCATTCCATTGGTGGGTGAGTGGATCCAGCAGCTGCTTCTGGGTGGCTTCGCCGTCGACAACCCGACGCTGAACCGCTTCTTCTCGCTGCACTACCTGCTGCCCTTCATGATCGCCGGCGTTGTCGTCCTGCACGTGTGGGCGCTGCATGTGACCGGTCAGACCAACCCGACCGGCATCGAAGTGAAGCAGAAGACCGACACCGTGGCCTTCACGCCCTATGCGACCGTCAAGGACGCGTTCGCCATGGTCGTGTTCATGCTGCTGTTCGCCTACTTCGTCTTCTACATTCCGAACTACATGGGTCACCCCGACAACTACATCGAGGCTGACGCTCTGAAGACCCCGGCGCACATCGTTCCCGAATGGTACTTCCTGCCGTTCTACGCGATCCTGCGTGCGATCACCTTCAACATCGGACCGATCGACTCCAAGCTGGGCGGCGTTCTGGCCATGTTCGGCGCCATCGCGGTTCTGTTTGTCGTGCCCTGGCTCGACACCTCGAAGGTTCGTTCGGCTGTCTACCGCCCGTGGTTCAAGCTCTTCTTCTGGCTCTTCGTCGTGAACGCCGTCTTCCTCGGCTGGCTCGGCTCGCGTCCGGCAGAAGGCATCTACGTGGCGATGGCACAGGGTGCGACGCTGTACTACTTCGCCTTCTTCATCGTGATCATGCCGGTTCTCGGTCTGGTCGAGACGCCCCGCCGTCTGCCCAATTCCATCACGGAAGCGGTGCTTGAGAAGAAGTCCTCCGCCGGCGCGCCGGCCACCGAACAGGCAAAGGGCTGAGCGAGAGAATGCGCAAAGGGATTTTCGAAATGAAGAACGTCCTCAACGGATTGGCCGCGCTCGGTCTCGGTCTGGCTGTCGCTACGGCAGCCGATGCCGCCGAGTTCCCGATCAAGAAGCCGGTCGAGCAGGACTGGTCGTTTGCCGGCCCGTTCGGCACCTACGACAAGGGCCAGCTGCAGCGCGGCTTCAAGGTCTACCGCGAGGTCTGCGCGGCGTGTCACTCGATGAATCTTGTGGCGTTCCGCAACCTCACCGATCTCGGCTACTCCGACGCCCAGGTGCGTGCGATTGCAGCCGAGTATGAGGTCGAGGACGGCCCGGATGATGCCGGTGACATGTACATGCGCCCGGCAAAGCCGTCGGACCGCTTCCCGGCTCCGTTCGCCAACCCGCAGCAGGCTGCCGCCTCCAACAGCGGTGCAGTCCCCCCGGACTTCTCGCTGATTGCCAAGGCACGCGCTGTCGAGCGTGGTTTCCCGACCTTCGTCTTCGACATCTTCACCCAGTATGCCGAGGCAGGCCCGGATTACATCCACGCCCTGCTGACCGGTTACAGTGACGTTACCGAGGGACACGAAGTTCCGGCTGGCACCTACTACAACCCGTACTTCCTCTCCTCGGCTTCGCTGGCCATGGCGCCGCCGCTCTCCGAGGGCATGGTGACCTATGATGACGGTGCGCCCGAGACGGTCGATCAGTATGCGCGCGATATCTCCGCGTTCCTGATGTGGGCAGCCGAGCCGCACATGGAAGCACGCAAGTCCACGGGCTTCGTGGTCATGATCTTCCTTCTGCTCTTCGGCGGTCTGGTCTATCTGACCAAGCGCAAGATCTGGTCTGACGCACACTGACGCGCCGTCCACATAAAGAGATTTGAAAGGGCGCCGCCGGCGCCCTTTTCTTTTGCGCGATGATGCAGTTTACAGTCAGGTGAAAACGCCTGATCTCGCGCAGACAGGGCAACAGCAGACCATCTGCCGTTTCATCGTTCTGTGTGAAAGGTGAAGCGGACAATCAGGCGAAACAGGGCAGGGCACATGGCAGCTTCGCAGACACTTCAGGAAACCCTTCTTTCCGCAATCCGCACGATCCCGGACTATCCGAAACCCGGCGTGATGTTCCGCGACATCACCACGCTTCTGGGCAATGCACGCGCCTTCCGCCGTGCGGTGGATGAGCTGGTGCACCCCTATGCCGGCACCAAGATCGACAAGATCGCTGGTATCGAAGCGCGTGGCTTCATTCTGGGCGGCGCCATGGCGCACCAGCTGTCGTCGGGCTTTGTTCCGATCCGCAAGAAGGGAAAGCTGCCGCACGACACCGTGCGCGTGGCCTACAGCCTTGAATACGGCATCGACGAGATGGAGATGCACAAGGACGCGGTGAAGCCGGGCGAGAAGGTTCTTCTGGTCGATGACCTGATCGCCACCGGTGGCACCGCCGAAGGCGCGGTGAAGCTTCTGACCCAGATGGGTGCGGAAATCGTCGCAGCCTGCTTCGTGATCGATCTGCCGGACCTGGGCGGCCGCGCCAAGCTTGAAGCGCTTGGGGTCGACGTCCACACCCTGATCGCCTTCGAAGGCGATTGAATACTGTTGTTTCTTGAAGTTTTTCAGTATACCCTCATAAGGAGTTGTTTTTATTTAATTATATTATAATTTAGATATATATAGATGAGATTGTCTTTTTTGTTGGTGCTCTTCGCTATTGGCGGAGAGCTCTCCACTGCGTGTTTGGCGCAGGAGGGGGCCGTCATTCATTTTCCTGTCGGCTCGACGGGAGACGCGGAAACCGATGCTCAGTGGGGACTTTCCCGGATCAATGCCCACCTGGCTCACAGGGCCGGGTTCACCGGCGGGGGCATCCTGGTCGGCTTGCTCGACAGCGGAGCCGACGCTTCTCATCCAGAGCTTTTCGGGCGGGTTTCATCGAAGTCGTTTGATCTTCGTGGCCTCATGTATGGCAGCAGTGACCCTGTTGGACACGGCACGATGGTGGGGAGTGTTCTGGTCGGGAACAGGGACGGAAACGGTATGCATGGAGTGGCCTATGACGCCACGCTCATGTCCGTTCAGTTGTCGCACTCCGACCCTCTCGACCTCACATTCGCTTTCTCCTTCATGTATGCGCTGGAGATGGGGGTCGACCTCATCAATGCTTCGTTTGGGCTGCAGACCTACGTGCCTCTGTACCCCGACGATGATCCCGGGGTTCTCAGCCCTTTGAGTTACACTCTGTTTGCGGTGCATGAAGCCGCCGGTGCGGGGATCCTGACAGTTTGGGCGGCGGGCAATCATGGCCGTGAATCTGTTGCGCTTCTTCCGAGCCTCCCGCTTGTCTTTCCTGAACTGGAAAGCACCACGCTTGCCGTCACCGCAGTCAATACGGATGGGCGGCTCGCCTATTACGCCAACAAATGCGGCTTCGCCGCCCGTTGGTGTCTGGCAGCGCCTGGCGGAGAGGCCGGTGCATCAAATGGCATCTATGCGGCCCGGACAGGGGGAGGTTATCTCTCCGGCATGGGCACTTCGCTGGCTGCACCGCATGTCACCGGCGGGCTCGCAATCGCGCGTCAGATGTTTCCGCAGGCTGATACGCGCGACATACGCAAGCTGATCCTTCGCACCGCGCTCGATATCGGTGATCCGGGCGTTGATCCGGTTTTCGGCTGGGGCCTGCTTGACCTGGGCAATCTGACGGAAACTATTTCCCCGGCCGGGCGCAGTATTTTTGCCGCTTCTTCCCGCAGCAGGCACATGGCGATGGCGCAGGCGGCACGCGCGCCTTTTGAGACTATGCGGCGACGCGCGCCGCTAAACGACCGGCTCTGGATGAGTGGCAGTTTCTTGCATTCCAGAACTTCCGTCTCACCCGGTTTTCCAGAGGCGCGAGCGAGCATCAGGACGCTCTACACGGGTGTCGATCTGATCGATCAGGTCAATGTTACCGCCGGCTTTGGCGTTGGCTACGCTGAGGTGGACACCAGTGAGCGTGCCACTGCCAACACCGCGCATGCGAAAGGCGTGCATGGTTTCGCCTATGGGACCTGGGATATTGGCGACTGGCGCCTGCGGGCCAGCGCGGGCGTCAGCCGTTTCCGCCAGACCCACACGCGGCGCACCATCCCGGGGCTTGCCGGCACGGTGACCGCGCTGGGCCAACCGGTGGCGCAGTCACACAATGTCGCCCATGGTGGTTTCGGAACGATGGAGACCGGTTATCGGCGGGCTTTCGGTTGGGGGGACGCAACGCTCTTTGCGCATTTTTCGGGGATCACCCAGCGCTTCGGGCCGGCACATGAAACGGGGCTGGAACTGCTCGGTCAGACTGTGAGCGCCGACCGCATCACCACGGTTGAAGCTGGCCCGGGCATCCGCCTGTCCGGCAGGTTCGGTCTGGCGGACTGGGAGGTCGAGCCGGGACTGGAGCTCGCTTACGCGCGTGTTCTCAAGCCGGGCGCTTTCGCGGTCGATACCACGCTTCTCGGCCGTGTGCTGGAAGCGCGGGCCGAAGGGGTGGGGCGTGACAGGCTTGATATCGCGGCGAAGCTGGATCTGCATTTGCCGGAAACCGGTGCGTCCGCCAGAATTGGCTATGCCGGCGCGTTTTACGGGGCCGGCAATCAGCACCAGGTTTCGCTCGGCCTGTCGGTCAGCTATTGACTGCGGCCTTCATCAGAACGCCGTTGTCGAACTGCATCACCGTTTCGCCGTCGCCATTGCAGGCGGCGGCCATCAGCGTCACCAGATGCCAGCCGGGGCGTGAGGCGAGCGGACGATGCGCCGTTGCCGTGCGCGTGAAGGTGATCGTGTCGCCTTCAAAGACGGGTTTTAGCCATTTCAGGTTGGAGAAGCCGGGGGAGGGGCCGAATTCGGGTTTTTCGCCGGGGCCGTCCCATGCGCCATGGGCGTCGCGTTCAATGCCTTCGAGATTGTAGCGCATCCACATGGAGCAGGTGTGCCAGCCAGAGGCGCACAGCCGCCCGAACACGCTGTCGCGTGCGGCTTCCGGGTCCGTGTGGAAAGGCTGCGGATCATAGGCGCGGGCGAAGGCGATGATCTCCTCGGCGCTGAATGTGTGCGTGCCCAGCGTCACGGTTTCGCCAAGCCGCAGAAAACGGTCGATACTCATGCTGCCGCTCCCGTCGCACGCATCCTGAACATGATCGGGTTCTCCATCTCCATCACCGTCTCACCGCGCTGGTTGGTCACCAGATGGCGAAACGTCACCAGGCCGATGCCCGGGCGCGATTTGAGCGGACGGCGCTCCAGCACCGTTGTCTGGCCGCTGAGCGTATCTCCGGCGATGACGGGGCGCTTCCAGCGCGCGTCGGTGATGCCGGGCGAGCCCTGAGACGTGGAATCGACCAGAAACGCGTCATAGAGCATCCGCATGAACATGGCGCAGCTGTGCCAGCCGGAGGCCGCCAGACCGCCCAGTATGCTGGCCTTGCCGGCTTCTTCGTCCAGATGCATGGGTTGCGCGTCGAACTGTCTTGCAAACGCGATGATCTCTTCTGCGCTCACGGTCTTCTCGCTGAACGGGATTGTCAGTCCCGGCTCAAGATCCTCGAACGCCCACTTCTTGTCTGTCATGATTGCTTCCTGTTCAGGCTTGAACCTTATGGCCGCAAGCGCGGCCTTCTTCAAGGACCTGGCCCTAGAGCCAGCCGCGCCCCTTGAAATACCAGAAGGGAAGCACTGCCGAGAGGACCATCACGACAAGGGCCAGAGGGTAGCCATAGGTCCATTGCAACTCCGGCATGAACTCGAAGTTCATGCCGTAGATCGATGCGACGAGGGTGGGCGGCAGGAACACCACCGCCACCACCGAGAAGATCTTGATGATGGCGCTCTGTTCGATGCTGATCATGCCAAGCGTGGCGTCGAGCAGGAAGTTGATCTTGTGGGAGAGGCTGGAAGCATGAACGGAAAGCGCTTCAACATCGCGCGACAGCGTCTTGATATGGGCGCGCAGCTCCTTGCTGTTCTTTGCCGATACGGCGCTGAAGAAGGTGGCAAGACGCTGCATTGTGAGCAGGCTTTCCTGCAGGTTGGCGAGCAGGTCTTCCTTGCCGCCGATCCTGCGCAGAATGATCTGAAAGCTGCGGTCGCGGCTGGACGCTTTCTTTTCCGACGGATGGAAAATGCCCTTGGAGAGTTCCTGAACTTCGCGGCCGGCGCGTTCGAGAATGTCCGCGAGCCGTTCCACCACGGCGTCGAGCAGGTTGATCAGAACCGCCTCGCCGGTGGCGCAGCCAAGGGCGCTCTTCTCCGCCCGCTGCGGAAATGTCTGGAACGCGCGGGGCTCGTGAAAGCGTACGGTGACCAGCGGCTTGCCCGGCGACAGGATGAACGTCACCGGCCCCATCTCGGGCTGATCCTTCTCGCTCTGTGCGGGCAGGGTGGTGGTCATGAAGTGCGCGCCGTCTTCGCTGTAGAGGCGGCTGGAGACCTCGATCTCCTCCATGTCCTTGCGGTTTGGCACGTCGATGCCGAGCCAGTCCTCGACGGTTTTTTCTTCTTCGTCGGTCGGGGCGAGCAGGTCTAACCAGACGATTTTTTCACGCTCGGCGTCTGCAAATTCGACAGGCTTAAGGCGTTGGTTCTCAAAAATAAAAGTCTTAATCACATCTACTCTCCTGCAAAATCCCGGGGCGACCATTTCCGGCTATTGTGACGCCGTCAAGACATGATGCCGGGATGTGCAGAAGACAGGGGGTGCAGCCTGTCGGCGACACCCCCGTTTTTCATTGTGGTCCGTGGTGCCTCAGGTGTTGAACTTGAACAGCATCACGTCGCCATCAACCACGACATATTCCTTGCCCTCGTCGCGCGCCTTGCCGGCGTCACGGGCGGCGACTTCACCGCCGAGGGTCACGAAATCATCATAGCCGATGGTCTGGGCGCGGATGAAGCCGCGCTCGAAATCGGTGTGGATCACACCGGCAGCCTGCGGGGCCTTGGCACCCTTGTGCACGGTCCAGGCGCGGGTTTCCTTCGGGCCGGACGTGAAGAAGGTGATCAGGTCGAGAAGTTCGTAGCCGGCCCGGATGAGGCGGTCGAGGCCCGGCTCTTCCAGTCCCATGGCGTCCAGATACTCGACGGCTTCTTCATCGGAAAGCTGGGCGACTTCGGCCTCGATGGCGGCGGAGATGACGACGGTGCCGGCACCCTGCGCAGCAGCCATCTCTTCCACGCGCTTTGTCTGGGCATTGCCCTCGGCTGCGTCGCCTTCCGCCACGTTGCACACATAGAGAACGGGCTTGGAGGTGAGAAGGTTCAGGCTGCGCAGGATCTTCAGATCTTCGGCTGCAATACCGTCGAGCAGCACGCGCACCGGCTTGCCGTCCTGCAGCAGTGCAAGCGACTGCTCCATCATCGGCAGAAGCGTCTGGGCTTCCTTGTCCTTGCCGGTGGCGCGCTTCTGCATCTGCTGCGTGCGGCGCTCAAGGCTCTCCAGGTCGGCAAGCATCAGCTCGGTCTCGACCGTCTCCGCATCGGCGACCGGGTCGATCCGGCCTTCCACATGGGTGATGTCGTCATCCTCGAAGCAGCGCAGCACATGAACGATGGCGTCCACTTCGCGAATGTTGGCGAGGAACTGGTTGCCGAGCCCTTCACCCTTGGACGCGCCACGCACCAGGCCGGCGATGTCGACAAAGGAAATGCGGGTCGGGATGACCTCCTTGGAGCCGGTCACGGCGGAGATCTTCTTCAGGCGCGGGTCGGGCACCGCCACCTCGCCCGTATTGGGCTCGATGGTGCAGAAGGGGTAGTTGGCGGCCTGTGCGGCTGCCGTCTTGGTGAGTGCGTTGAAGAGCGTCGATTTGCCGACATTGGGCAGACCGACGATGCCGCATTTGAAACCCATTTCCTATTCCTTCTGGCCGAGGAGTTTCTTCAGCATGGCCGCCATGGGGCCATTTTCCGGTATTGAGGCCGATGGCCCCTGTTGCCGCGCCTGGCGAATGTGGCTCTGCTTCCGGGCGGGCTTCTTTTCCTGTTTGGCGGCCGGCTCAGCGCCGGACCCTTTCACCGCGAGGCTGACGCGGTTCATGAAACCCGACTCGTCACCCTCGGCCAGCATGGCGATGTTGTCTGCCACCGTGTCGAGAAGCGGTTCGAGCCAGGCCTGGTCTGCCTTGGCGAAATCACCCAGAACATGCGCATTCACACGCGCCTTGTCGCCGGGATGGCCAATGCCGATGCGCACGCGGCGATAGTCCTTGCCGCAATGGGCGTCGATGGACTTGATGCCGTTGTGTCCGCCCGAGCCGCCGCCGGTCTTCAGGCGCAGCTTGCCGGGGGCAAGGTCCAGCTCGTCATAAAAGACGATCAGGTCTTCAAGACCGACCTTGTAGAACCGCATGGCTTCGCCGATCGCCTGGCCAGAAAGGTTCATGAAGGTCTGCGGTTTGATCAGCAGCACCTTCTCGCCGCCGATGCGCCCTTCGGCCACCAGCGCGTTGAATTTCTTTGACCATGACGAAAAATTATGGCGGCGCGCAATCGCGTCCGCCGCCATAAAACCGACATTGTGCCGGTGCCGTTCGTATTGCTGGCCGGGATTGCCGAGCCCTGCAATAAGCAGCATGAGATCTTGCAGGAAAGGGGAGGATTACTCCTCGCCCTCGCCCTCCTTCTCTTCCGAACCGGCTTCTTCGCCCTCGGCAGCTTCTTCCGACTTGAGGCCGGCCGGTGCTGCGACGGTTGCGATGGTGAAGTCGCGGTCGGTGATGGTGGGTTCCACGCCTTCCGGCAGCTTGACTGCGGAGATATGTGCGGAATCGCCGATATCCATGCCAGCCAGATCAACCTCGATGTACTCGGGGATCGCCGTAGCCGGGCAGGTGAACTCGACTTCGTGACGAACGACGTTGAGAACGCCGCCGCGCTTGATGCCGGGTGCGGTTTCTTCATTGATGAAGTGAACCGGCACGTTGACGGTCACGACGGTGCCCTTGCCGATGCGCAGGAAGTCCACATGCATCAGGAAGTCGCGGACGGGATCAAGCTGGTAATCCTTCGGGAGGACCTTGATCTTCTTGCCGTCGACGTCGATCGTCGCGATCGTGGTGAGGAAGCCACCGGCGTGGATCTTCATGAACACTTCCTTGTAGGGAAGCGTGATGGAGATGGGGGCATCCTTGTCGCCGTAGATCACGGCGGGAATCTTTCCGTTGCGCCGAATAGCCCGGGCGGACCCCTTACCGACCCGTTCGCGCGCCTCGGCCTTCAGCTCATAGCTCTGGCTCATGGCCTGTCCTTTCATGTTGTGGAGCGCTTTCAGGCGAACCTGAAAACGTGAAAGCTGTCCGAAACGGAACCGGACGGCGCTACAAGCGCTGCCTGAAGACCGAATTGTATCGGGCGAACTTCCATCCGCGGTGCCTCCAAGGGTGTCTACGCGGACGGCGGGTCTATAGCCGATGGAGGGGGCGTGCGCAAGGGCGCAACGCCTTTTACGGCACGGCGGCGGGCTGTATCGGCTGTGTTTCCTGCCGACCCGGCTTCTCACCGCCCGTACGCGCATCATACGCAGCGCGTGCGGCCTCCATCCGGCCCGCATTGTCGAGTGCGAACTGTTGCAGCACGGAAAGCGGTTCGGCGAGTTCGTGACCGAACGGGGTGAGTCGGTATTCCACGCTGGGCGGCACCGTCGGATATTCGATGCGCTCCACGAAACCGTCACGCACCAGCGCGCGCAGCGATGCGGTCAGCACCTTCTGGGAGATGCCGTCCACGCGCCGTTTCAGCTCGTTGAAGCGTAGCGGTTCCCCGCGCAGGCGTCCGATGATGAGCGATGTCCACTTGTCGCCGATGAGGGACAGGATTTCGCTGATCGGGCGGCAGCTCTCGGATATGTGCCCATGACGCGGTTTCATAAAGGTGCCTTCTTGCAACGGGTTTCCTGCTGTCAGATATAGGCCTGGTTACCAAAGGATACCACCGGGATTTTGACCCCGGCCGGACAGAGGAATGAAAATGAAGAAAGTTTTGGTTCTCGTCGGCTCCAATCGCAGGGAGTCGATCAATCTCAAATTCGCGCAGGCGCTTGAGAAGCTTGCGGAGGGTCGGCTCGAATTCGAGTATTTCGACCTGTCCACGCTGCCGATGTACAATGATGACGACGCTGCGGATTATCCTGCGGCTGCTCAGCACCTCAAGGATCGAATCGGCGCAAATGATGGTCTTCTGATCGTCACGCCGGAGCACAACCGTTCCATTCCCGCCATTCTGAAGAATGCCATCGACTGGGGTTCGCGTCCCTGGGGCATGAACAGCTGGACCGGGCGGCCGACCGCCGTTGTGGGCGCCAGCCCGGGCGCAATGGGCGCCATCGCCGCGCAGATCCACCTGCGCTCCATTCTGGTAAGCCTTGGCGCAACGTTGATGACCAGCCCCGAGGTCTATCTGCAGATGAAGCCCGACCTCATCGACGGGAACAACGACATCACCAATGAGGACACCAGGGCCTTCCTGGCCGAGTTCGTCGACAGGTTCTCTGCGTGGGTCGGCGCTGATGCGGAGCGCGCCGCCGCCTGACTTCATCAGGCAAGAGCCATAAAAAAAGCCGGCCACAGAGGCCGGCTTTTTTGTGTCGATAGCATTGGTTCAGTCGAACAGGCTCGAAACCGATTCTTCCGATGCCGTGCGCGAGATCGCCTCGCCGATCAGGTCGGCAATGGTGATCGTGCGAATGTTTGGTGCTGCTTCCACCGCAGAGCTCGGCTGAATGGAGTCGGTGATGACCAGCTCCTTGAGCCGTGAGCCGCTGATGCGCGCTGCTGCGCCGCCCGAAAGCACACCATGGGTGATGTAGGCGGTGACGCTGGTTGCGCCATTGTTGAGCAGTGCGTCGGCCGCGTTGCACAGCGTGCCGCCCGAGTCGACGATATCGTCGATCAGCAGGCAGTCCTTGCCGCTCACATCGCCGATCACGTTCATGACTTCAGACTCACCCGGCCGGTCGCGGCGCTTGTCCACGATGGCAAGCGGCGCATCGATGCGCTTTGCCAGCGAGCGCGCCCGCACCACGCCGCCCACGTCCGGCGAAACCACCATGACGTTGGAGAGCGTGTAGTTGGCCTTCACGTCGCGCGCCATCACGGGCACGGCGAAAAGGTTGTCGGTGGGGATGTCGAAGAAGCCCTGGATCTGGCCTGCATGCAGGTCCAGCGTCAGAACGCGGTCAGCGCCTGCCTGGGTGATCAGGTTCGAGACCAGCTTTGCCGAGATCGGCGTACGGCCCGATGTGCGCCGGTCCTGCCTTGCATAGCCGAAATAGGGCAGCACCGCAGTGATGCGGCGGGCCGAAGAACGGCGGAAGGCATCGATCATGATGAGAAGTTCCATCAGGTGATCGTTGGCCGGATATGCGGTCGACTGCAGGACGAAGACGTCCTCGCCGCGCACATTTTCCTGGATTTCGACGAAAATTTCCTGGTCCGCGAAACGTTTGACCGTCGCTTTGCCAAGAGAAATGTTGAGATAGCGGGAGACGGCCTCTGCCAAAACCCGGTTGGAATTGCCCGCAAAGAGCTTCATGGAATGTCCTCGGAGAACGCCTTGACGCTTGCCCGCGCTTTTAACGGGGTGAGACTGTATTGCAAAGGGAATGACGGAAAAAAACGCATTTTAAGGCAGAACTGTGTGGAAATGTCCCACCTGCTGTTCTTCGCGTCTGTTATCCGGTTTTCTTCCCGAACCAGTTTTTGTCGGCTATCGAGTTGCAAAGGCAGTTTAGGCCCCTCGGGGGCCTGCGGCTAGCCCTGCCGTTGCGCGAGCCAGGCGGTGAGCTGGCTCATCGTGGAGTCGGCCACAGCTTCCATCGTCGTGCTGGTAACGGAAGACCATCCATCGCCGCTGCCGCCGGGAGCTGCCTGCTGGCCCTGAATGCGGTGGAGCCGGTTGCCGGACGGATCGAGCACATCCCAGACATAGATCACCGTGGTCTTGCCGCCATCGGCGATCGCCGAGAAATAGCCTTTCATCACCATCGGTGCGCTCGTGCCCTGCGGCACGATTGCTATGCCGCTCTGGCGGGCCCGCGCTTCCAGACGGCGTGAGAGCGCCGGTACGGCCTGCGCGGTCGCGCCGACAACCGGGGCGAACTGGATCCGCTGGTTGCCCGTGACGGCCTGAATGGGCGCTGCGGCAGCCTGTGTGGCGGGATCGGCCGTGGCTGCGAGCGCAGTCGCCAATGGTGCTTCCTGTGGTGCCGCCACCTGCTGCGAGGCTGCGCCGGGAACGGATGCGTCCGGCGTCGGCCCCGAATTCATGTCGAGCACGGAGCCCGTGTTGCAGCCGGCAAGGCTTGCAGCACCCAAAAGGGCAAGGCCCGTTATGATGCGCTTTGCGTGAATGCGACGGTCCCCCGGATACTCTTGGTTGTACATCGTCATATTGCCTCTACCGGGTGATCAGGTCCAGCCCGTAGCGCGAAAGCGGCTCGGGGGCTTCATCCGTTGTCAGGTAGGTGCGGCCAAGGCACATGGCGTTGCCGGATTCCGAATCCATGATGATCATGTGCGCGAACAGCGTCATGCCGGGCGCAATCGGTTCGCTGTTGCCGGCATAGAACATCTGCGGATCCATCCACGAGGGCGCAAAGCGGGCACCAAGGGAGTAGCCGCAGGCGTTCAGGCGGTGCTTGGTCAGGCCGTGGGTCTCCATCACGCGGGCGTGCGCGTCAAACACGTCACCGAATGTGTTGCCCGGCATCATGGCCTTCTGTACGGCGGTCAGCGCATCGCGCGCGGCGTCGAACAGTTCCTGATGGCGCTTGGAGACCTTGCCGGTCAGCACGGTCTGCATCATCGCCGCGTGGTAATGGTGATAGACGCCGGCCCATTCGAGTGTGAGCTGGTCGTTCTTGTTGAGCTTGCGGCGGCCAGCCTTGTAGCGGCACAGAAGCGCATCTTCGCCCGAACCGATGATGAACTCATTGGCCGGGTAGTCGCCGCCACCGGCCAGAACCGCGCCCTGCATGGCGGCGAGAATGGCGGCCTCGTCGCCTCCCTGCTTGATCAGGGGGAGGGCGGCGTCCAGCGCCTCGTCACCGAGTTTGGCGGCCCGCTTCACCTTTTTGATCTCGGCCTCGCTCTTGAAGAGCCTGAGGCGGCTCACGAGGTCGGAAGCGTCTTCGATCTTGCCGAAGGTCTGGAGCTGCTCGTCCAGCAGGCGCGTGTTGCGACCGGTCAGGCCATGTGTGTCATATTCCACGCCGATGCGCGCGCCCAGAAGATCGAGATCATTGAGGAGATTGCGCAGGTCGGCGGCCGGGTTGGCGTCGTGCCGGTCGGTCCACAGAACGATGTTCTCGATGGTGGAGGTGTGCCGCGCCTGCCGCAGATCGGCCGAACGCGTGAGAAGCACCATCGAGCCATCGGCCTTCACCACAAGGCACTGGAAGAAGCAGAAGCCGAACGTGTCGTATCCGGTCAGCCAGTACATGCTCTCCTGAGCGAAAAGCAGCATCGCATCGAGCTTGCGCTCGGCCATTTCGATGACGAGGCGATCGCGTCGGGAATCGAATTCTGCCTGTTCAAAATGAAGCGCCATCAAATGTCCTCCAAGACGATCGCTGAAATCTGGCGTCCGTAATCGGCTTCACCGCGATGCGTGGCGCGGCGATAGGAATAGAAATGCTCTTCTTCTTCATAGGTGCAGCGGCCAAGCTGTGCGGCGTTCACGCCCGCCGCCGTCAGCCGCGCCACCGTATAGCCGTTGAGGTCGAACAGCGCGTGGCCCGGCTTGTCCGACGCGCGAAACCAGATCTGATTGGCCGGATTGTGGTTCACGAACCGCTCGACGAACTCCGGCCCCACTTCATAATTTGCCTGACTGATGGAGGGGCCGAGCACGGCGGTGATGTTCTCCCGCTCCGCGCCAAGCAGCTCCATCGCCGCAATCGTGTTTTCCAGAATGCCGGTCAGCGCGCCTTTCCAGCCCGCATGGGCGGCGGCGATGACCCGCGCCGTGTCGTCAGCAAACAGGATCGGCCCGCAATCGGCGGCCAGCGCGCCAAGCGCCAGCCCCGGCCGGTTTGTCACCAGCGCATCGGCCTGCGGGCGTTCGGAACCGAATGCCCCGTCGACGATGATCGCATGCGGCGAGTGAACCTGATGGACTGTCAGGAGATTGTCGGGCGCAACGCCCAGCCATTCGGCCACGCGGCGGCGGTTTTCCGTCACCGTTTCGGGCTCGTCGCTGGACCCGTAGCCGACATTCAGCCCGTCATAAAGTCCGGTCGAGACGCCGCCTGCACGGGTGAAGAACCCGTGCGCCACGCCATTTTTCCCGGCGCGGTCCAAAAGCGGCGACCGCAGGGGCTCCGGTCTCGTATTCTCGTGCATGCGCCGCCTTCTCAGATAGTCTCAAGCGGGCGGATCGTGAGGCAGGGGCGAAACCAAGTCAATGCGGCGAAACGAATGGTGGAACCGTCACTGTGGATGACGTTACGGCCAGAACCTTGAACAGCGTGCCCATCTGCTCAGGCCCGGCCAGCCGCTCCACGGCGTTGCGGATTGCCTGCTGTTCCGTGCCGTTCTTGTCGGCGCCCAGTCGCCCGGCACGCTCCAGAATGCCAAGCCCGATGAGGAAGTCGCCCTGATCCATCAGCGCTGCGGCAAGCCCTTCGTCCCGTGCAGCGCGTGCAAGGGCGGAAAAATCCACATGCGCGGTCAGGTCAGCCTTGCCCTGGTCCTTCAGGATATTCGTGTAGGCATGGCTGCGCATGGCCTGAAGCGTGTCGCCGGGGGCGGGCGTCGCATAGCCGTAATCGATGAAGAGGGCCGCGCCGCCCTCAATGCGAATGCGTTCCGCCATGCGTGTCATCAGCGCGTTGCGTGCCGGTGCGAGCTCGACAATGGCTCCAGAGGGCGCTTCTTTTGCACCGGGCGGCAGAAGCGTCTCATCGGCTGCGCCTGCACCGGCCATGAATGAAAGCCGGTCATTGGCGTCGAGGCCGACCGTGCGCTCGCGCCAGCCCGAATCGGTCTTTACGTACTGGCGCACCGGAATGGCGTCGAAAAGCTCATTGCCGATGATGAAGAGCGGGCCGTCCGGCAGCGCGTCGATATCGGTGATCCACCGGGGAGAAGCGCCGGATGCCGCGAGCGTCTTGCGCTGCACCTCGCTCAGCCTTGGGCTCGCTTCGATCATGTAGAGGCGCATCTGCCGGCTGAACGCCGGGTCGATCTTTGCCCAGGTTCGCAGCATGTCCTTCATGAGCGTGCCCCGGCCGGGGCCGATTTCTGCAAGGATGGGATTGCCCGGCGCACCGCTGGCCTTCCACGCGGTGTAGAGCCAGACGGCGCACAGTTCGCCGAACATCTGGCTGATCTCGGGCGCGGTGGTGAAGTCGCCTGCCGCGCCAAAAGGCTCGCGCGTCGTGTAGTAGCCCTGTTCGGGGTCGAACAGGCAAAGCGCCATGTAATCCGCGACGCTCATCGGCCCCGTCGTCGCGATCTGCGCCCTGATGCGCTCTTCCAGTGTTTTCATAGGGCTGTCGCCGGAGCGGCCTTGGCCCGTGCCCGCAGCATTGCCCAGACGCCCACCAGCACCATCGGCGTCGAGAGCACCATGCCCATGGTGAGCCAGTCGCCCGCCAGATAGCCGATATGCGCGTCCGGCTCGCGGAAGAATTCGACAATGATGCGCGACAGGCCGTAGCCGCACACAAACGCGCCGGCGACGAAGCCGGGCATCTTGAGCTTCAGCCCCTTATGGGTGAGAAGGCGCAGAACCACGAACAGCACCAGCCCTTCGAGTGCGGCCTCGTAAAGCTGGCTCGGGTGGCGCGGCTCCGGTCCGCCATTGGGGAAGACGAAGGCCCAGGGCGCGTCCGTCACCCGGCCCCACAGTTCCGAATTGATGAAGTTGGCGACCCGCACGAGGCCGAGCCCGATGGGCACAACGGCGGAAATCGTGTCGAACAGGCTCCATGCATTGATGCCGCGCTTTTTCGCAAAGAGAAGCATGGCGAGCGTGACGCCGAGCAGCCCGCCGTGAAACGACATGCCGCCTTCCCACACGGCGAGAATGTCGAGCGGGTTCGCGATGTAGCGGGGGAGATCGTAGAAGAGAATGTAGCCAATGCGTCCGCCGGCCACGATGCCGATGGCGGCCCACAGAACGAAATCGTCGAGATCCGTGACCGTCATTGCCGGCTTGCCGCCGGCCCAAAGACGTTCGTTCGAAACCAGCCGTCGCGCATACCACCAGCCGAGCAAAATGCCGACCACATAGCCAAGCCCGTACCAGTGAATGGCAAGCGGTCCCACCTGTAGCGCCACCGGGTCTATGTTGGGGAAAGGCAGGGCGGCCAGCGGCGTCATCAGATAGTCGGTCAATCGGGTCTCCCGGCGCGTGAATTCAGACGCGGCAGGTATTGCGGAGCATCGGGGCGAGGTCAAGGCGCGCAGTGCCGCGGCTTCCCATCTTCAATCTGGAGAAGGCGCTAAGGCTTTCAGCCTAGTCGCTACCTCAAGTCCCGAGGCGTAGAATTCCGGCTCCTCAGTCTCGGCAACAGATTTCTCGATAAGGAGCAGTATCAACCCCGGGAGGTAATGATGACCGATACCAAGTGGATGATCAGGGGACGTGAATTTATTCACTGCAACTGCGCTTATGGATGTCCATGCCAGTTCAATGCCCGGCCCACACATGGAGGCTGTCACGCTGTCGGGGTGGTGCATATCGATGAAGGCCGGCATGGCGACGTCAAACTCGACGGTCTGAGCATGGCCATGATCGTGTCATGGCCGGGCGCCATTCACGAAGGCCATGGGAGTGTCGTGCCCATCATAGATGAGCGCGCGGATGAAAAGCAGCGCGAGGCAATGCTGCGGATCATGAGCGGTGAGGACACGGAGCCCGGCGCAACCTTCTTCCAGGTTTTCTCAACCACCTATGAGAAAGTGCATGATCCGGTTTTCGCAAAGATCGATTCCGATGTGGACGTCACTGGCCGCTCGGCGACGTTGAACGTGCCCGGCTTGATCGAGGCGCGCGGTGAGCCGATCATCAATCCGGTTAGCGGCCAGCCACACAACGCACGCATCAACCTGCCGAACGGCTTTGAATATGATGTCTGCGAGGTCGGACGCGGCTGGGCGGACACGCAGGGGCCGATTGCAATGTCGATACCCGACTCGCACGCCCACTTTTCCAGGGTCCACATGACCGGCGAGGGCGTTGTTCACTGACCTGATCCTTCGAGGAGGACAAAGGCATGGCTTCCACCGCACTGGAAATCACTCTGCGGCGTGATCGCCTGATTGTTGGCGCGGCCCTTGCCGCGCTGACCGTCGTTTCCTGGCTCTACATACTGTGGCTGGTCGAGACCATGGATATGGGCATGACCATGCCTGCAGGCGACATGACCTCGTCCATGCAGGACGCTGCGCCGATGAGCGACATGGCGATGAGCGACATGGCCATGGGCGAGACGGTGATGGCGGGCCTGCATCCGTGGAGCTTCACCTATTTCGTCTTCATGTTCGTCATGTGGGCGGTGATGATGGTCGGGATGATGACGCCATCCGCCGCGCCCATGATCCTCATCTATGCCCGCGTCGGTCGCGCCGCTGAAGAAAAGGGCAGGCCGCTTGCGGCGACCGGTTTCTTTGCCAGCGGCTATCTTCTTGCCTGGACCGCATTCTCCCTTATCGCGACCCTCGGCCAATGGGCGCTGGAGCAGGCGCTTCTTTTGACACCCATGATGGCAAGCGCGAGCGCGCTCTTCAGTGGGCTTGTGTTGATTGCCGCCGGTCTGTTCCAGTGGACCCCGCAGAAGGATGCCTGTCTGAGCCATTGTCAGGCGCCGCTTGCCTTTGTTCATGCCCATGGCGGCTTCCGGCGCGAGCCTCTGGGTGCGCTGGCGCTTGGCTTCCATCACGGGCTTTACTGCATCGGCTGTTGCTGGGCGCTGATGGCGCTTCTGTTTGTCGGCGGCGTGATGAACGTTCTCTGGATTGCCGCCATTGCGATCTTCGTGCTCGCCGAAAAACTGTTGCCGCCGCGCTGGCCGGTGTCACGCATGGCCGGTGGCGTTCTGATTGCGCTCGGCATCTGGGTGCTTGCCGGCGGCGCGCTTTAGGCTGCGTTCTTGATGGCGCTGCGACAGCAAATGACCTTGCATTCGGCGCGCGGGCCCACTACCTCAAATGGATCAACCTGAAAGGCGCGCCATGACCAACGGAAGCAACCGGATCCTCGACGAATTCGCCAAGCTGATGACCGATGCCGCAGGCGCGGCCCAGGGCGTGCGCCGCGAGGTGGAGACCGCATTTCAGGCGCAGGCCGAGCGGGCCCTGAACGCGATGGACGTCGTCCAGCGTGAAGAATTCGAGATGGTGCGCGAAATGGCGCTCAAGGCGCGCGAAGAAAACGCTGCCCTGACAGCGCGTATCGAAGCACTTGAGGCTCAGCTTGCTGACGCCGGAGCGTCCAAGGCTGCGAAAACTGATTCTAAGCCGGCGTCATCCACCCGGACGAAAAAATAATTTTTTATTACCGTCGCCTGTGTATGGCGTCGAAAAATCCTTGTTCGAGAGTCGCTTACGCCGCGTTGCCCTTGGCAGCGCGGCGTTTCTATCCACACGCCCCCGGTCCTTTCGGCAAAAAAGGTCTGGTCACGCGACTCTGCATCAATAGACTGAATTTACAGCGTGATTCGTAACTGGTCATGCAGTTGGGCAGGGGCGGGCCCGTAGTAGTTCCATGCGTTGTCGTTGTCGCTCCACAATGTGTTTCAGGTTTGAAACGTCTTGCGGGGGAACCCTCCCGCCGTGGATTCTTGCGGGGTGCTTCGGTGCCTCCAGATACGGGAAAGCAGATTAATGAGCCTTCTTGAACTCGACATGACCCGTGATGCGCATCCCGTGGATGTCATCGAACATGTCGCGAACACCAATGACTGGAGCTTCGAGCGCAATGGCGACGACGAGATCGCCATCGCCGTGGCCGGCACCTGGACCGACTACAACGTGTCCTTCTCCTGGATGGAGGAGTTCGAGGCGCTGCATGTGGCATGCGCATTCGATCTGAAGGTGCCCGCGAAGCGCACGCTCGAGGTCATGCGGCTCCTTTCGCTCATCAACGAACAGATGCTGTTCGGTCATTTCGATCTCTGGGAGCGCGAGAACGTCGTCATGTTCCGCCAGGCGCTCGTTCTGTCCGGTGGCGTCGAGCCCACGGGCCAGCAGGTCGAGACCATGCTGAACAGCGCCCTTGAGGCATGCGAATGCTATTATCAGGCATTCCAGTATGTCATCTGGTCCGGCAGCACCGCACAGGAAGCGCTCAACAGCGTCCTGTTCGAAACGCACGGCAACGCATAAGCTGCAGGGCAGGGGAGCGGGCATGTCCTCCGACAAGACACCGGAAATCACCTTTGACGATTTCCTGAAGGTCGATATTCGCATCGGCACGGTCGTCGAGGCAGAGCCCTATCCCGAAGCCCGCAAGCCGGCGATCAAGCTGAAGGTCGATTTCGGTCCCGAGATCGGCATCAAGAAATCGTCGGCGCAGATCACTGCTCACTACAAGCCGGAGGCGCTCGTCGGTCGCCAGGTTGTGGCCGTGGTCAACTTCCCTCCGCGCCAGATCGGCAAGTTCATGTCCGAAATCCTCGTGATGGGTTTCTCGGATGAAGACGGCGCGATCGTTCTGGCAGGCTCCGACAAGAAGGTGCCGAACGGCAGCCGCCTGCACTAGATCGCCCTGCGTCCGTTTGGGTGCATGAAGGACGATCCAGACTGCTGCCCGCGCATCTGGCGTCAACGGTCGCAGTCGCCGATTTTCTCTTCATTGCGGCGCCCTGAGCGCTCAGCCGATCACCGGTGTCTGGCTGATGCTGGCGAAGCCGGTTTTCTGATCCGCCAACTCCTTGCTGAACCGATTGTTCTTCGCGCATGAAAAAGGCCGTGCGGAGGTCCCATTCCGCACGGCCCCAGACGACCTTATGGGCCGAATGCAGTGATTTGCGTCAGGCGAGTTCTTCGTCGCGCTGGTTGACGAAAATCAGAACGCCGAGGATCGCGACGTAGAACTTGAAGGCAGCGTCCTGGCCGTTCCAGATCTTGGACTGCCACATCAGGAACCACTCGCCGCCAACGACCATGAAGCCGAAGAACCATACGAGGAAGCCGATGGTTGCGCCGGCGATCATCAGCTTCTTCGAAGCGTTGAATTCTGCGGCCGAGCCGTTGCGGGCACCGAGCATCTTCAGGCCGCCGAGCAGGAACAGGACGAAGGTCAGGCCTTCACCTGCGATGATGAGCCAGTAGCCGGCATGCCAGAACGCGGGCGTCGTGATCGCGCGGTACATGGCCGAGTTGCCTTCGAACGTCGTGTCCATGCTGAACACGTGCTGCACGAACGCGAAGTTCGAGCCGTAGTCGGTGATGTTGTTGAACGTAACCATGAACGCGAAAGCCGCGAGGGCCAGCGTCATGGCGATTTTTGCGTAACGTGAGGTCATTTGCCCCTTCCCTCCGATAAGCGACCGGGCAAAACCATTCTTCTGTGGCCCGGGCGCGACTCAGTGTGTTAGACGAAAGGCGTAGGTGCAATCTTTTGTAAGCAAAACGTCAAGCGCGCGCGTATTTTTCGACAAAAGTTTCGACAGTCTGGAGCGGAATTCTTGAAAACGGCTATTGAACTGACCCAAACCGCGCGCCGGAAGGTGGACGCTGAAGGCCTCGGTGACCGTGTCGCCGGGCTGGTGCTTGGCGAATGGGCGCAGACGGGAGACTTCGTGGAACTCGCAGGCGATGGCGAGGCTCTGGTCTTCATCATCCACGCGCGCCGCATCCGCATTGAGGCTGATGGCCGTCAGACGCTTGTCTTCAAACTGGATCATCCAGCGCGGCCGGTCACGCGCTGAACCGGACGGGGCGGGTCCTGCGGCCCGGCCTCAGGCCGGAACCCGGATCACCGCCCGCAGACCGCCAAGCGGACTGTCATCCAGCGACACGTCGCCGCCATGGCTGCGCGCAATGTCGCGCGCGATGGACAGGCCAAGCCCGGTGCCGCTCTCATCCTGATTGCGCGCCTCGTCCAGCCGCACGAACGGCTTGAACACGCTTTCACGCATGTCCTGCGGAATGCCCGGCCCGTCATCGTCCACGGTGATGGTCAGAATGCCGTTTGCATTGCGCGCCGTGATCTCCACCTTGTCGGCATAGCGGAACGCATTGCCGATCACATTGTTGAGCAGGCGGCTGAAGGCATTGGGCCGCACATGCAGAAGCGTGTCGCCGGTTGTCACGATCTTCAGCTCGCAGTCGCGCAGGCCCGCCTCTTCCTGCGCGCGCTCGAAGAAGGCGGCGAGATTGAATTCGCCCGGATCTTCCGCCGCCTCGCCACGGGCGAAGGCAAGATAGCCCTCCAGCATTGAGCGCATGTCCTCGATGTCCTGATTCATCGCCTCAATGTCTTCCTTGCTGCTGGCCACGGCCAGTTGCAGCTTGAAGCGGGTCAGGATGGTGCGCAGATCGTGGCTCACGCCTGTCAGCATGGCCGTGCGCTGTTCGATCTGTCTTTCAATGCGCTCGCGCATCAGCAGGAAGGCGCTGCCGGCGCGGCGCACTTCCTCCGCGCCGCGCGGGTGGAAGCCGCTTGGCGTCGGCCTTCCCTTGCCGAAACTGTCGGCAGCCTCTGCCAGTTGCAGGATCGGACGGATCTGGTTGCGCAGAAAGGCGACGGCGATGGCGATCAGGACAAGCGATGTGCCCACCATCCACAACAGGAAGATGTGCGTGTTCGAGGCATAGGCCTGGCTGCGCCGCGCAAAGACGCGCAGAACCCTGTTGTCGAGCTGGATGCGGATCTCGACAATGTTCGAATTGCCCACCGTGTCCAGCCAAAAGGGGCGGTTGATCTGCCGTGTGATCTCTTCGCCCAGCGTCTGATCCAGGATGGAGAAAAAGGGCTTGGGCCCGGGGGCGGGCAGGGGGTCGGGCGGCAGGAGGTCGATCTTCAGCGCCAGCCGCTCCTGCGCAATGCGGATCACCTGGGCGTAGCCGTCGTCGTCGGGATAGGTCTCTATCATGTCGATGATCGCGGAGATGTCGCGTGTCACCGCCTGGCTGAGGCGCTGCGTGACGGTCTGCCAGTGACGTTCCATGAACACGAAGGCGATGACCGACTGCAAAAGCAGCATCGGCGCAATCACGATGATCAGCGAGCGTGCATAAAGCTGTTTTGGCATATAGCGCGAGATGACGCGCCAGAAGCGCCGCCATGGTCTGCGCATCGCCCCCAGTGCCTGTTTCAGGCGCGCCAGCGGCGTGATCTTTTCGTTCGAGTTAACCTGCAAGTTCGCCTTCCGCCCTGTGGGCGCCCATTCCCGAGATGCGATTTCGGTTTGATCGTAGAGCATCAGGCCGAAAAGTGGAATCCGGTCTTGCCACATCAGGTACCCGAAACAGTGTCTCTCTGGCAGAGGGTAATTTCTGCGCTTGACTTCAAGTCGACTTGAACTTCGACACTCTGCCTGTCGGTGGATGGGCCGCCGGCATTTCAGAAGGAAAGATGCATGTCGACGATTTCGACAGATGCCGCGTTCGCACCGGTCTACCGGGTCGACAAGTTCGCCGTTCCGGCGGCCGGGCGTCAGGAATTTCTGGAGCGCGTGTCAGCGACCCACGATGCCCTGCGCAGGCAGGATGGTTTTGTGCGCGATGTCGTGCTGGAGCAGGCCTCGGGGCCGGGCGACTTCAACTTTGTCACGCTGGTGGAATGGCGCGATGAAGCAGCCTTTGCCGGAGCCTCACAGGCTGTCGCCAGCATGCACCGGGAAACCGGGTTCGACCGTCATGAAATGATGGAGCGTCTGGGTATCCGGGCGGACATCGCCAATTATCGGGCCTTGCCGGTCTAAGACTATTCCACGCTCAGCCGGTAGCCGATGCCACGCACGGTCTGGAGATAGACGGGGTTGGACGGGTCGCGCTCGATCTTGCGGCGCAGGCGATTGATCTGCACGTCGATGGTGCGCTCGCCCACTTCCGAATCCTCGCCCACAAGCTCGTGCCGGGGCACGGTCTCTCCGGCGCGTTCGGCAAAGATGACCATGATGTCGCGTTCGCGATCTGTCAGCTTCACGAGCTTGCCCGTGTGCTTCAGTTCGCGCTTGGCAATCTGGAACGAGTAGGGGCCGAAAACGACCTGTTCCACCTTTGGCGTGGTTTGCGGGCTGCTGCGGCGCAGGATGTTGTTGATGCGCAGAACCAGTTCGCGCGGGTCGAAAGGCTTTGGCAGATAGTCGTCCGCGCCGGCTTCCAGCCCCGATACGCGGCTGTCGGTCTCCGAGAGCGCCGTCAGCATCAGGATCGGGGTTTCCTTTTCCTCACGCAGAGATTTGGTCAGCGAGACGCCGTCTTCGCCCGGCATCATCACATCGAGAACCACCAGATCGAAGTCGAGCCCGACGAGCTTGCGTCGCGCTTCGGCGGCATTGCTGGCGATGGTGACGCGGAAACCGTTTTCGCGCAGGAAGCGGTTGAGAAGGCTGCGAATGCGTGTGTCATCGTCCACGACCAGCAAATGCGGCGCATCATCGCTCAGGACCGTCTTGTCCTTTTCGAGATTGCCGGTTTCGCTCATCGTGATGACCTCCTGAACTCGTGGCGCCTGAATCGGTGCCTTACTTAGAACGCCCGTTTGGCAGTTTGTCCATCTGGGGGCGTAGTTCCGGGTTCACCATGGCGCGCAGGAAGCGCTCCACTGCGGCGACGTCGCCCGGCTCCGCCTCTTCAAGTGCCGCACGGATGCGGCGGGACTGTGGCAGGGCGAGTTCCATCGCCAGGTCACGCCCCTTCTGTGTGGGATAGAGCTCGCGCTGGCGGCGGTCGCGCGGGCCGGGAACCTGCACGATGTAGCCATCATCGATCAGCTGTTTCAGAACGCGCGCCAGGCTCTGCTTGGTGATCCTCAGAACATCCAGCAATTCCGCCACGGTCAGGCCGGGCAACCGGTTCACAAAGTGCAGCACCCGGTGGTGCGCGCGCCCGAAACCATACTCGGCAAGGATGGCGTCCGGATCGGCGGTGAAGTCGCGATAGGCGAAGAAGAGATGCTCGATAACGGCAAAATCCACGCCATCGTCCAGCGTCAGCGGGGTTTTGATCGGCTCATCGTCGATTGTGCTCATGGGCTGCTTGCAGTCGATTTCATTTGTTGGCGAAGAAATTATGTCAGCCTTATTGACATAATTTCGGCGCGTTGATAATTTTTGACAACGTTTTAGGCCTGTAGCGCACAAATTGGTATCTGGAAGAAGCTTTTACGGAACTTCCTTCAAATTCCTGTCCGCCACAGGTAGGCTAAGACGATTGAAGGCGCCGCCCGAGGGGCGGCATTTCGGTTTGTCCGGTCGTTGGAATACGGACCGGCAGGAGAGGTTACATGGCAGCGGTTCCTTTTGATCAGCTCGAGGGCTTTATCTGGCTCAATGGTGAATTCGTCAAATGGGCAGACGCCAAGATTCACGTACTGACCCATGGCTTGCATTATGCAAGCGCGGTGTTCGAGGGCGAGCGCGCCTATGATGGCGAGATCTTCAAGCTCACCGAGCACACAGAGCGTCTGCATGAATCGGCGCGGATTCTCGGCTTCACCATTCCCTGGTCGGTGGAAGAAATCGACGATGCGTGCCGCGAACTTCTGGCGCGTCAGGGCTTCTCCGATGCCTATGTGCGCCCGATTGCCTGGCGCGGCAGTGAGCTGATGGGCGTTTCGGCCCAGCAGAACCGCATCAACCTCGCCATCGCCATCTGGCAGTGGCCGAGCTATTTCGATCCGGAGCAGCGCCTGAAGGGCATCCGTCTCGATATCGCAGAATATTGCCGTCCGGACCCGCGCACTGCGCCGTCCCGGTCCAAGGCTGCCGGTCTCTACATGATCTGCACCCTGTCCAAGCACGCCGCAGAGGCCAAGGGTTATGCCGACGCGATGATGCTCGACTGGCGCGGTCAGGTTGCCGAGGCGACCGGTGCGAACATCTTCTTCGTCAAGGACGGCGTTCTCCACACGCCGACCCCGGACTGTTTCTTGGATGGCATCACCCGGCGCACGGTGATCGAGCTCGCGCGCCGTCGCGGCATCGAGGTTGTCGAGCGTGCGATCATGCCCGAAGAGCTGGAAGGCTTCGAGCAGTGCTTCTTATGTGGCACGGCCGCCGAAGTTACGCCGGTTGCAGAGATCGGGCCGTACCGTTTCGAAGTCGGTGAAATCACGCGTCTTCTGATGAACGACTACGCCAGCGAGGTTCGTCCGAGCCTGCGCGTCGCTGCGGAGTAAAAGGGATGCAATCAGAGGTTTATCCTCTGATTCTATACACCCTTTATTTGACATGGGCCGGATTCGCGTTTTCATGGGCGCGCCGGCCACGAACGGTCGGCTCTACATGAGGGACCGAATATGGAAGCTCTACTTCCGATTATCATTCAGGCGGTAACGGGTGTGCTCGGTGGCGAAGCCATCGGAACAGTTGTGAAGAAAGCCGCGATGGGCCATGGCGCCAAGATTTTGAGCGGCATCATTGGCGGTGTTGGCGGCGGTGCTCTGCTGTCGGGCATGGGCGGTGACGCCGGCGCGCTGAGCGGTCTGCTCGGCGATGCCGTTGGCGGCGCTGTCGGTGGCGGTGTGTTGACTGGCCTTGTCGGTGTCGTTATGGGCGCCATGAACAAGAGCTGAGTTCTGTCGAATTCTCGAAGCGGGCAGCCTTGCGGTTGCCCGTTTTGCATTTTTGCCGCATTGCGGCATCTGTAACCTGGAGGGCTTCATGGGAAATCTTCGCGCCGGTGTCATTCCCGTGACGCCATTTCAGCAAAACTGCACGATCCTCTTCGATGAAGAGGCGAAGGTTGGTGTCGTTGTCGATCCCGGTGGCGAGGTGGATCGCATCCGTGCCGCGATTGAGGAAAACGACATTGCCGTCGAGGCCATCTGGCTTACCCATGGTCATATCGATCATGCGGGCGGCGCGATGGACCTGAAAGAGGCGCTTGGCGTGCCGCTGATCGGGCCGCATGAGGATGATCGCGACCTTCTCTCCAATCTGGAAAATCAGGCGCGCATGTTCGGGCTGGATCAAAGTGTGCGCAACGTCACGCCGGATCGCTACCTGACCGAAGGCGAGACGGTTTCCTTCGGCGATCATGTCTTCGAAGTGTTTCACTGCCCGGGGCATGCGCCGGGCCATGTGGTGTTCTTCAATCGCGATGCGCGCTTTGCCCATGTCGGCGATGTGCTCTTCAATGGCTCCATCGGCCGCACCGACCTTCCGGGCGGCGATCACGACGCTCTGATCCGGTCGATCAAGGACAAGCTCCTGCCGCTGGGCGATGATATCGGCTTTCTGTGCGGGCATGGTCCCGGCGGAAGGTTTGGGGACGAGCGCCGCAGCAATCCCTTCCTCGTCTAGTTCCAGGCAGCGTTTCGTGGAAACGCTGCTTACGCCATCTCTCCTTACTGCTCGCGCATTCCCGCGAGGGCCGGTTATCTGGCTGACTTGCGGGTTGCTTCGTACGTCAGGCCCGGTTCGGGTTCAGTCGTGCGAGGCCATATCCCGCCAGGGCGAGGGCGATGCCTGATGCAATCGTTCTCGTCTGGTTCCAGAACTGCCAGCGCGAAGAGTAGTCGGTCCAGATTTCCTGCGCCGCATCCAGCTCCTTGGGCACGACGACAAGAGCCAGCGCTTCGTTCATCGGCACGTTGATTGCCGCTGTCAGCAACAGCCCCAGTGCGAGATAGACAAGCGCTCCGACGCCGAAAAAGGCTGCGGACGTCTTCTGCCCGCTGCGCAGGATCAGGAACGCGGCAAGCCCCATCACCACCGGCGTCAGAAAGAATGCCGGGAAGAAAACCGCGTTGCGCACGGAGGCGTTCATCGCCTGCATGGCCTGGATTGCCACGCGGGGATCTGCCTGATCGAGCCCCCACATGGTCGAACAGACCCAGGCATAGAAGAAGCCGAAAATCGCCCCCGCAAACAGGATCGCGGTTACCGAAACGGCAGTGGTCAATGCGCGCATCATCATCTCCTCTGTTTTCGTACATATATGTACGGTTTTGTAATTCCGTACATTGATGTACGATTTGAGTCAACGAGACCGGAGATTCGGATGCGGGACGAAACGCGGGCGCAGAGACAGCTCCAGATAGAAGAGGCTGCCTACGCGCTGCTTGGCGAGAAGGGGTATGGCGCAACATCGATGCTCAGTGTCGCCAGAGTGGCGCGGGCCTCGAATGAAACGCTCTATCGCTGGTATGGCGACAAGCGCGGGCTCTTCAAATCGATGGTCGAGACCAATGCGTGTGATATCCGGGCCGCGCTCCGCGATGCAATCGACAGCGGGGCTGATCCTCTGGCCAGTCTTGAGAAAGTCGCGCCGGTTCTCCTCACCATGCTTCTTGGAGAGAAGGCGGTTTTGCTCAACCGCGCGGCCGCTGCCGATGAAACCGGCGAGCTTGGAGCGGCGCTGGCAGAGGGAGGGCGCAATGCGGTTGCGCCGCTGATCGAGGCGCTGCTTCGCCAATCCATGGAAAGCGGTGCGATCCGGGCCCCTTCCGCTGCGACGGCGGCCGAGTGGTTTCTCGGGCTTCTCATCGGTGATCTGCAGATCAGGCGGATCATCGGGGTGCTGCCAGAACCCGGTGCGGACTTTGTTGCGGACAGGGTGGCTGGCGCTTTGGCTGCTTTCAGGGTGCTATGCGCCAATGCGTCGCAGGGTTGAATTTTTTATTAAGAATCATCTATAGGTAAATTCTGCATCCTGAGAATGCAGAATTTGTTCCGAGGATCGCATTTGTTCCGAGGGTCGCATTTGTCCCGAAAATCGCATTTGTCCGTGTTGGCGATTTCCGGAGTGGCGACGCGTAATCTGTCCCGCGTCAGTCTCTCGTGTTCTGATCTCGTTTTACTCATGCGTGTTATCCGGGCTGTGTCTTGACGCCCTGATCAGCTTTTTCATGAAGAAAGGCCGGGCAAAGCCCGGCCTCTTTTTCTGGAGCAGGGAAACTCCGGGTGTCTAGCGCGGCTGGCAGAAATGCCGGTTTCCATCATATCCCATGAAGGTGCCGGTCCGGCCATCGAAGCTGCGGTAGCGGTTCGAGCAGTAGCGGAACCATTCACGCGACCAGGGCTCCATGCTCGCACGATACTGAACGGGACGTTCGCGATAGGCCGGGCGTTCGCGGTAGGCGGGCGCGCTCGGATAGTAATCGCGGTAGACCGGCTGGTAATCCGGGTAGCGCGGACGACGCGGCGGATCGATATAGACGCGCTCATTTCCGCGGCTCGATTCCGAGAGCAGACCGCCGACAATGGCGCCCGCAGCCAGGCCGAGCACGCCAGCAGCGATGGCGTCATTGTTGTTGTTGTGCCGGTGGCGATTGCGGTGGCCGGCGTCGGCCGTCGAGATCGCCCCAAGCGTTGTTGCAGCCACGGCAAGCGAAAGAATGCCCGTCTTCAGGATGCGTTTCATGACCTTACCTCTTCAAGTGTCGCTGCCGTGTTCAGGGGGAGGGGGGGGGCAGCTGTCACAGAGGGTTTATTCATTGGCACCTGAATGCTGCCTGAATAAGGCTGCCATCTTGTGTTCAACCGTTATGAAGGGGCCACATATTCCGTGTTGCCGCGAGGATGGCTGTACGGGGGCGGTCTGGCTGTCTGCCTTTGCCTGGAGGGCGCGCAAAATTGTACAGGCAGAAGGGAGTGTTCATTGCAGGGATGAGCAATCCGGTTTCGCGCGGGGTCGGTGTTTTGGAGAAGAAGCTTAATTCAGGCCGAATAGACATATCGCGCGACCATCTGCCGGTCGTGCGTCTTCACCCTCTCCGGGTGCAGGTGGGCCTGCCACGGAGGGCAGGCAATACGGCGCCTCAGGCGCCGCAGGCCCTGGTCAGGAGGCAACCATCAGGTTGACGGCCTTTGGACCTTTGCCACGCTTGTCGGGCTCGGTCTCGAACGTGACCTTCTGCCCGTCTTCCAGTCCCGCCAGACCGGAAGCCTGAACTGCTGAAATATGAACGAAAACGTCCTTCTCGCCATCATCCGGGGTAATGAACCCGTATCCCTTGGCTTGGTTGAAGAACTTTACTGTACCACTCTGCGACATAGGAAGGAGTCCTTTCTCCCTTTATGCTGGTTTCGGCGGGCCAACCTCTTGAAGGGTTTTAGGCCCATGGCGTCATCGGTCGTTTACTGGGGGAGAAGAAACAGTCAGCTTCGCGCCTCGCAGTGGGGACCCGTGATTGTGGGCTCTTCGCCCGCACAAGCATATTGTCCTCTTACTATCGGTGCGACTTCCCAGACGGGCCTAAATGGACCCGCTATTGGGGCATGCCATTCCAGTCTCCGGGCCCGCAAATGCCCGAATGGCAGGGAGCTTCCCCGATTTTTTCAAGGGTATCAAGAGAAAGTTTTATGAATAATACGAATTGCGAAGGTGTCTGCGTCTGCAATTCCAGCGAGCAAAGAAAAAGCGCGGCGTTTGCACGCCGCGCTCAAACTCTACAACCGAGATAACCCGGTATTAGGCAGCCGAAAGGTTGACTGCCTTCGGGCCTTTGCCCATGCGATCGGGCTCGACCTCGAAGGAAACCTTCTGGCCGTCGGTGAGCGTGGTCATGCCGGAGCGCTCAACTGCGGAGATGTGTACGAAAACGTCTTTCGCGCCATCGTCCGGGGTGATGAAGCCGAAGCCTTTGCTCGCATTGAAGAATTTAACGGTGCCTGTCTGGGCCATTGGGAAACTCCTTTTCCCTTTGAGAGTTCGCGCCTGCGCAACGTGCACAGATTAGCGGTGGTTCGAGAGTTTGAAGAAAATCGGGGAAAGGGGCCGTCCAAATCATAAAGCTTCCAGTCTCCGGGTCTGCAATCACCCGAGCGCGGGGAATCTATGACACGAAAGGGAAATGGCTACAAGACTGCGTGTACTAGCTAATTGTCTATGATTTACGCATGCTGAGCCGGCTTCAATCGCGGGCTGCGGCCTCCAGCAGCGCGATGTCGAGCTTCACCATTTCCAGCATTGCCTCCGTCACCCGTCTCGCTTTGGGGTGGTCGGGATCGCTGATGAGGGCGTTGAGCATTGCGGGAACGATCTGCCAGCTCAGTCCCCAGCGATCCCTCAGCCAGCCGCATTGCTCTGTCGCGCCGCCTTCGCTCAGCGTCTCCCATAGCCTGTCGATCTCGGCTTGCGTTTCGCACTCGGCGACGATGGAGAAACTGTGGTTAAAACTGTCGAGCGGCCCGGCTTCCAGCGCCCGATAGCGCTGGCCTGCAAGTGTGAGTTCTGCGATTTTCACGCTGCCTGGAGGTCCGGCCGGCGTCTCTGCCGGCAGCGTGGTGACGTTGTCGATCCGGGAATTGGGTATCAGCGACGTGTAGAGGCCGATTGCGGCCTCCATGTCTTTCTCGAACCAGAGGTGTTGTGTGATGTTCATGGTCACGTCCTTTCCTTCTGGTTTGCCTTGGGGGGGGGCCAAGGACGAAGGAGAGGGCGGTTTTCCGACAAAAGGATGCCCTGCCGGTCGTGGCTGATGTTGTTTCAGCCGCTGGCAGTGAGTGTCAGCAGGCTTTCGGCATAACTGTTGCCGGCAACCGATGAGCAGAGCGAAGTCCATTCGCAGCCAAGGCATGCCTGGCGTGTCGCGCCTCTGGCGAAGCTGGTCCGCATCCGGTCGAGGAGCTTTCGGTCGGGCGTCAGCAAATGGCCGATTTCGACTGGTTGTCCCAGCCAGCGTGTCAGCGCCCCTGCGGCGCGCCGGTCGCGTTCGCGGACGCTGCCATTCAGGCAATGAGGCGTTGCCTCTTCCGCGATGAGGGGCTGGCAGATGTCGTCCGGACCGTCGACGATCAGGATCTGCTCACCTGCGTTGAGGCGTTCGATGATCCCGTCGTAATTGGCGGTGAAGGCGGGGCTGTAGCCCCGCCCGACATAGGTCAGCATGCACAGGAGATGGTGTGCACGCAGCCGCACCGTCATTACGCATCGCCCCGTTTTGCGGTGCGCGAGAGCGCCACCAGCGACGCAGCGCCCAGTGCCGATTTCAGGATTGCGCCGACAATAAAGGGGGTGACGCCAAGCATGATTGCCTTTTCGAGGCCGATCGTACCGGCAAGCCACAGACCGCCCATGGCGAGGCAGAGGGCGTTCGCGGCCAGCATGGAGGTGAAGGCAAGGAGCGCGCGCTGCGCATTCCAGCCGCGTTCCGTGAGTGCGCCGACAAGCAGCGCCATGAGCGGGAATGAGGCGAGATAGCCGCCCGTCGGGCCTGCGAAATGCGCAAGGCCGCCTGCGCCGCCGGCCAGAACCGGCATGCCGATCATGGCTTCGCCGAGCCATGCGAGCACCGTCAGGGTGCCGAGCCTTGCGCCGTAAAGTGCGCCGATCATGGCGACGGCGAATGTCTGCATGGTCACGGGGACGGGCACCATTGGAACTTCGATGCGTGACGCCACTGCCAGGAAGAGCGTGCCAAGCACGACTGCGCCGGCCTTGAAGGCGAGCGACTTCTCGTTGAGCCGGAGTGCGCCGGCGTGGCCGATGAGGCCGGTGGTCTGCTGTGAAGTTAAGCTGTGAGGCATGGTCTCTCTCAAATTATAGATAATTATGAGTCTTCATCTATTATTGAGTCCATATTCGCGTCGGCTTGGCAAGGGGGTGTGCAAAATCTCACGCATTGCGTCTTCTGCGCTGCGCCCAGACGCAATTGCGCCACGGCAGGGCAGTGTGACGCTCGGGGAACAGGTTGGACGCGATTTTGGTGGTGGCCGTCGGGCCGGAATGAGCCTTAATTAGCCTTCGATCACGAAGGCTTCGCGTCGCTTGCCGGATGCGGTTTCAACTGGCCTGCGTCCGATCCATTGCACATGCCGCGCGAGCACGGCCGAGGCCGCATCCACTTCGCCGCGCCGCAGGTGCTCAAGGATCGCGCGATGGTCGCGGTCCGTGCGGGTTTCCCAGTTCGAGCGCCAGGCCGAAAAAAGAAAGCGCGCGCTTGCCGCATGCAGGTCGTCGATCGCCGCCAGCAGGCGGGGCATGCTGCACGGCGTGAGCAGAAGCCTGTGAAACCGCCGGTTTGCGGTCTCCCACGCGATCACGTCGCGCGCCTGATCGCCTTCAAGGATTGCCTCTTCCGCAGCTTTGAGGATTGCCGGTGTCAGGTGCTGTGCTGCGTTGCGCAGGGCAAGAACTTCGAGCGCGGCGCGCATCTCAGCCACTTCGCGCACCTGGTTCAGATCGAACGCCGCCACCCTCACGCCGCGCCGTGGTTCGCTCTTGGCGAGCCCCTGCGCTTCGAGCAGCCGAAAGGCCTCGCGCACGGGCACATGGCTTGCGCCAAATTCTTCGGCGATGTGGTCCTGCCGCAGGCGTGCACCCGGCTCCAGCGCGCCGGAGACGATGCGGTCGGCAAGCGTGCGCGCGATCTGTGCGGCTTTGGTCTCTTTGCGATCACTCATGATTATAGATAATTTGCTTCGCGCTGATTTGTCGAGCCATCTTTCTCGCTTCCCCGTTCGGCTTCGGATGGATGGGCAGCTCGCCCGACGCTTGACGGATTTCATATCCGGGATAATTTCTCAAAAATGGATTCTATCTCGATACCCGACCCCACGATTGATCAGCGCATTGCAGAGCGCCTGCGGGCGCTGCGTCAGGAGCGTGGCTGGTCGCTTGACGATCTTGCCGGTCGCAGTGGCGTCAGTCGCGCCACGCTTTCGCGGCTTGAGAATGCGGAGGTGAGCGCCACGGCCAATGTGCTGGGCAGGCTCTGCGCCGCTTATGGCATGACGCTCTCGCGGCTGATGCATCTCGTGGAAGACGATTTCCCGCCGCTGGCGCCACGCGCGGCGCAGGCGCTTTGGGAAGATGCGCAGTCCGGGTTCGTTCGCCGCGTCGTCTCGCCACCGGCCCGTGCGCTTGCCGGAGAGGTGATGGAGGGGTGCCTGCGTCCGGGCGCTTCCGTCTCATATGATGGTCCGCCGCGCCCGGGCCTGGAGCATCATCTCGTCATGCTTGAAGGTGCGCTCCGCATCACGGTCGATGGTGCTGTTCATATGGTTCATCCGGGCGATTGCCTTCGCTATCAGCTGCGCGGCCCCAGCCGTTTCGAGGCCGGGGAAGAGGGCGGCGCGCGCTATCTCCTCTTTACGGTGTGACCATGCAGGATGCCGCCGCCTTTTCGATTGATCGCCTCGACGCTTCGCAGGCTGAAGGCATGCTGCCTGAGCTGGCGTCCCTTCTTCATGCATGCGTGCATGGCGGGGCAAGCGTCGGCTTTGTCCTGCCCTTTGATGTGCATGAGGCGGAGGGCTTCTGGCGTGAAAAGACCCTGCCTGCGGTCAGATCCGGTGATCGCGTGCTGTTCGTGGCGCGACAGGGGGCGGTGCTCGCGGGAACGGTTCAGCTTGTGGTGGACATGCCGCCCAATCAGCCGCACCGGGCAGAAGTCTCCAAGCTTCTGGTCAGTCCGGCGTTCCGTCGTCGCGGGCTCGCCCGGTCTTTGATGCTCGCGCTCGAGGCCGAAGCCCGCATGCGTGGCCGCAGCCTCATCACGCTCGACACCCGCACGGGCGACAGCGCCGAGCCGCTTTACGCAGCACTTGGTTACGCGGTTTCGGGCGTCATTCCCGATTTTTGCCGCGATCCCTTTGATGATCGTCTCGACCCAACGACGGTGATGTACAAGCGGTTGGAGGTCTAGGGTCAGGGCCCTGTTTTCCGTAAGCGGACGGTGCTCCACCTCACGCGCCTGACACCGTTGCGAACAGATCGTGATGGCGTTGATGGAACCCGCACATGGTACCCGCGCTTGTCCACGGGGGTGGTTCCAAGTCTGCGGAAGAGAATATGCGACGCCTGGAAATACTGGACGGCATGCGAGGATATTTCCTTGTCTTCATGGTGTTGAACCACCTGACCTTTGCCGGCGGATATCTGCTGGTCAAATTCAATCACGGCGAACTGGGATATGTGCAGGATGCGCAGGGCTTCGTGTTCCTGTCCGGCCTGCTTGTCGGCATGGTCTATGCGCGCCGCATGCTCCGCGATGGTTATGCTGCGGGTGCGGCGAAGGTAAGAAAGCGCGCTTTCGAAATCTATCGCTATGCGGTGGCCTGCCTCGTGATCGTCTTTCTGCTCGGCTTGGTGCTCAGCGCCTCTTCCACCTATTGGGAGCCGTGGCTCTGGGATCTCGCCGACCACAATCCGTTCTATGCGCTGGCCTCGCTGCTTCTGCTCTACCAGCCCACCTATATGGATATCCTGCCGCAATACATCGTCTACATGCTGGTGTCGCCGCCGCTGATCTGGCTTTGCGTCACAGGGCGCTGGATGTGGGTTGCGGCACTGTCCGCGTTTCTCTGGGCGGCCGTTCAGCTGGGCCTTCATTTCCCGGTTGCCGGCGGCATTCGCGCGCTGCTTGATGAGGTGCATGAGGGCGAGATGTTTCGCACGGCCTTTAATGTGCTTGCCTGGCAGGCGGTCTTCATGTCCGGCCTCGTTCTCGGTGCGCTCACCGCCACTGGCAGGGTCGACTGGGAAAAGGTGATGAACCCGAAACGCACGGCGCTCGTCTGGCTGGCCTTCGCTCTGGTGCTGGTCTTCATGGGTTTCCGCTTCGGTTTCACCTTCAAGCTTCTGCCCGAGCCGATGATGGAGCGCTTCAGGAGCCTCGACAATCGAACCGAGTTCAGCTTCGTCTATCTGGTGAACTTCATGGCCACCGGTTACCTCGTGGCCTGGATGGTCATGGCGGGGTCACTCGCGGACAACCGGATCGTGCGGGCGCTGGGTAATGGCCTGCGCTGGATATTCAGCCTTTCCTTCCTGCGGCTGATCGGTCGCCATTCACTGCAGGTCTATGCCTGGCACGTGATCGTGATCTACCTCCTGAAAGGGTTCGAGCATCACTATGGTCCGTTCTCGGAGTGGACCAAGACGGCGATTGCGCTCTCGGCCATCGCCTCGCTTGCCGTGCCGGCGCTTTATCGCGAGCGCGCAACCTATTTCAGCAGGGTTCCTTTTCTGCGTGACCGGGCCTCGTCTGATGACGTGAAAGCCCGGGCCGCACCCGCCAAGTGATCCGCCGTCCGGCGGTTCACGCAATTTCACTCCAGCATTTCATGAATGAGCAAGGGACTGTACATCCATGACCGATCTTAACCGACGGGATTTTCTTTCGTTCGCGCTGTCGTCTTCTGTGGTCGCAGGACTGTCGGGCAGCGCGTTTGCCGCAGCCGAAGCGCCGGGGCTGACCTTCGGTCCCGCAAAGACCTTCAGCTTCGATGCACTGAAAGAAGAGGCCGAGGCGCTGGCCGCGGCCCCGTGGCAGGATGGCCGCTCGCCCCATGGCGAGATCCTTGAGCAGATCGATTACGACGCCTTTCAGAAGATCCGTTTTCGCAAGGATCATGCGCTCTGGGCGGATGGGAAAGGCGGCGCGCCGGTGCAGTTCTTCCATCTCGGGCGCTACTTTCAGGAACCGGTTCTCATGCATGTCGTGGAGAATGGCGAGGCGCGGGAAGTGCTTTACCGGCCGGATTATTTCGATCTGCCCGAAGATCATCCCGCGCGCGAACTGCCCGACAATATCGGTTTCTCCGGCTTCCGCCTGCATGAGCCGTCGCAGAAGACCGACTGGCTGGCATTCCTCGGCGCATCCTATTTCCGGTCTTCAGGCGAGCTGAACCAGTATGGTCTCTCTGCGCGTGGTCTTGCCATCGACACGGCCCTGCCGAAGCCGGAGGAGTTTCCCCGGTTCAGCCGCATCTGGCTTGAGCGCATGGAGGGAGAGCCGGACCGCGTTCTGGTCTATGCGCTGCTCGACAGTCCCGGTATCACCGGCGCATATCGTTTTGACTGTGCGCGGGGCGACGGCCCGGTGATGGATGTCTCGTCCTGGCTCTATCCGCGCAAAACCGTCGAGCGGCTGGGCGTTGCGCCGCTCACCTCCATGTACTGGTATTCCGAAACGAACCGAAAACAGGCTGTCGACTGGCGGCCGGAAATCCACGATTCCGACGGGCTTGCCATCTGGATGGGTAATGGCGAGCGCCTCTGGCGGCCGCTCAACAATCCGCCCGAAACCGTCACCAATGCCTTCATGGATGAGCGCCCGCGCGGTTTCGGCCTACTGCAGCGCGACCGTGATTTCGACCACTATCAGGATGACGGCGTCTTCTACGAGCGACGTCCCTCCGCCTGGATCGAGCCGGTCAATGAGTGGGCTTCCGGTCAGGTTCAGCTTGTCGAAATTCCCACCGATGACGAGATCCACGACAACATTGTCATGTATTGGGTGCCGGATGCCCCGGTCGAGCCGGGCAAGCCGCTCCAGTTCGATTATCGTCTTTACTGGACGGCCGACGAGCCATTCCCGGCAGAGCTCGGGCGCGTCATGGCGACCTATACCGGCACTGGCGGCATTCCCGGCCAGCCGCGTCCGGAAAACACGACCCGCTTCGTGGTTGACTATCGCGGTGGAGAGGTGGGTGCGCTGGAGCGCGGCGATGCCGAGCCGGTGGTCGATCTCTCACGCGGCGAGGTGACGCTGGCGGACGCCCATCCCGTTGTCGGTCAGCCGGGCCTCTACCGCGCTTTCTTCGATGCGCGGATTGAGGGTACGGACCCCGTCGATATGCGCATGTATGTGAAGGGCGGGGATGACCGCGCGCTGACCGAGACATGGCTCTATCAGTATTTCCCGAACCGGGATGATGTCAGAAGCGGGGCCTGATCCGGCTCATCCTCCGGTGAGCCAGTTGGCGCCAAGTGCGGCCAGATAAAGCCCGACACCGAAGGAGGTGTGGGCGATGAGGCTGCGCAGTCTTGCCGTGTTGGGCGCTGGTGTCTTCGCTGCGGCGATGCCCGCGCCCATGCCGGGCTGCAGGATGAGAAAGGGCGCAAGCACGGTTATGATGCCCATGGCGAGTGCGGGCAGAAAGCTTGGCTGGCGCGCCCAGCCCAGCCCTGCCATTGCGATCAGAATACCGGCGAAGAGCACGCCGATGGCATAGTGTGCGGCCCAGCCGATGGCGCGCTCGCCGGGGATGGGCCGGGCAGCGCCGATAGCCTGATGGCAAAGGGTTCCCGAGCCGAGATGTCCGATCCAGCGTCCCACCATTGCGTAGTTGAGGGCGGGAATGCCGAAGGCCCGTTTCTGAAACAGCGCCCATAGATCCATGAAGGCGGTAGCGCCCACGCCGATCAGAAATGCGCGTATGCTGAACTCGATTGCTTCGGCCGTCATGCTTGTTCCGTTTTCTCGTTGCCCTGACCGGGCGTTGCTTTTTTTTTGCCGCACATGGCCGTGTCCCGCGTTTGGGAAGGCGCGCGCAGCAGCACATTTCACTTGGTGAAAGCACTTCACATAAACATTCAATTGTTTTATTGATTGATTGCGTAATGAAGGAGGACTTGTCAATGGCGGATCGAACCGGGCAGCAGCTTTATGCCCAGGCGGCGGAGCTTGCGCGCGCGCTCGCAAGCCCGCACCGCATTGCGCTCTTGGAGCATGTTGCTCAGGGTGAGCGCCCGGTGGAGCGGCTCGCCGCGCTGACAGGGCTTTCCATGGCCAATGCCTCGCAACATCTGCAGCATCTTCGGCGTGCCGGCCTCGTTCTGGCCCGGCGCGAGGGCAAGAATGTGCTTTATCGTCTGGGGGAGGGGCCGGTGGTGCCGCTTCTGGCAGCCCTGCGTGCGCAGGTGGCGCATACACATGCCGAGGTTATGGCGCTGGTCGCCGGGGGCGAAAACGGCAAGGGGGTGGTGGAAACCGTCTCGCGTGACGAGCTTCTTTCGCGCCTGCGCGACGAGACGGTTCTTTTGCTCGACGTCCGCCCGGAGGAGGAGTTTGCGCAGGGGCATCTGCCCGGTGCGGTGAATGTGCCGCTCGATGCGCTGGAGAAGCGCCTTGCCGAATTGCCGCGAGACCGCGAGGTCATCGCCTATTGTCGCGGCCCCTATTGCATGCTGTCGCTGGACGCCGCCCTTCTGCTCCAGCGTGAAGGTCTGGCGGCCAGCCGTCTTTCCGATGGTTTCCCGGACTGGAAAGCGGCTGGCCTGCCTGTTGAACGACTGAACTGAGTTTCAGTTCGTGTCGAAGGCTGGCGCCGCCAGGCGCTCCAGATGTGTTCTGAGATCTTTCGGCCAGTTGCTGATCCGGCTCTTGAAGGTTTTTGCATCGCCTGCATAGAGCGCGCGCGCCGCTTCCTCGTAGCCGGGTTTGTCGCCGAGCATCGCCATCATGAACCTGTCGGCCGCGGTCTTCGCCCTGCGGATCTGCTCGCGCGGCATATCGGCTGTGCGGGCCGCGTCCACCAGTTTGCGCAGGGTTGCCGACGCGCCGCCGGGCTGTTCACTGAGCCATTCCCACTGGCGCGGCAGCAAGGTGATCTCACGGGCCACCACGCCGAGCCTCGGGCGCCCCGGCGCGCGCTTCTCGGGCGCTGCCTCCTGCGGTTTCGGGGCCAGCCGCTCCAGAACCTCGGCCTCGCTGCCGGTCAGGTTGAAGTCGGTCTGCCGGCCAGTCGCATCATTGAAGATAAGCACATCCGCGCCGGGATAGTCGCTGAGCAATGCTTTGGCTGCCAGGGCAACCTCGGTTGCGGTGCCGCTGGCGAGAAACTTCTCGCCATGAAAACCTGTGAAACTGGACATCGGGGTGGGGCTCCGTTGAATGTCGAATGGCTTTTACCCGGGTATAATATTTCTGTCAATATACCCGGATAAAATGCAGCCTTGACGCTGGTTGAGCATCTGTGCCTAGCGTTCTGGCGCGCTTGAAGGCTGGTTCAACGCGTTTCTTGGAGGGCGAATGAAAGAGCTTCTGCTTTTACGGCATGCGAAATCGAGCTGGGATGAGCCCGGCCTGAGCGATGCCGAGCGTCCGCTTGCGCCGCGTGGACGACGCGCCGCGCCGCGCATGGGGCGAGAACTCGCGCAGCGTGGCTGGTTGCCGGATCTGGTGCTGGTGTCGCCGGCGCGCAGGGCGCAGCAGACATGGCGACTGGTCTCGTCAGCGCTGAAGGGGCCTGCTCCGGCGATTGGCGATGGAAGCGGGCTTTACATGGCAACACCCGGGCAATTGCTGGCCGCTCTCCACAAAGTGCCGGAAGAGGCGGGGCGCGTGCTCGTTGTCGGGCACAATCCGGGCATGGAGGACTTCGCCAGCCTTTTGGCCGGAAATGGTTCCGGGGAAGACGCGCTGGAGCGCATGCGCGAGAAATACCCCACCGCTGCGCTTGCCCGGTTCGCCTTTGATGGACGGTGGGACGCTCTGGCCTTTGGCGGTGCGCGACTGCTCCATTTCATGAAGCCGAAAGACTTCAGCGCATCGGCCTGAAAATCGGAACAGGTTTTCGGAAAGCACCATGCGTAGGTTCAACAGGTTAGAGCGTCCTTTGTGCGTTCGAATGGACGCACGGCGCTCTAGCTGACAGCCGGCGCAATCGAAAAACGATAGATCGTTTCGTCCGTGTCGCTGCTTTTCTCGATGTTCTCCGCACCGGCGGCAATGATCGCTTTTGGCCAGAAGATCTGTGCTGCCTGATTGCCGGCCATGATGCTGACCTCCCACGTGCCGGGGTGCCGGTGCATGGTGCTCACGGCCATCGACCGGCCAAGTCCTCTGCGGCGTGCGTTCGACAGAACCGCGAACTCCGCCATGGAGAAGGTGACGCCATCTTCCTCCAGCGCCCGCACGAACGCGAAACCGGTAACGGTCTTGCCGTCGCGGAAGAGATAGGGCCAGCGCCTGTCGGTCTCCTGCCAGTAGAGGTCCAGATAGGGATAATCGTCATCGACGCCGCCATGGGGCGAGAGTTCTTCAAGGTATTCCCGCAGCATCCGGTCGATCAGCGGCCTGTCGGTCTTTTTCGCGAGGATCAGTTGCATGAGAAGTGGCGCTCGACTGTTCTTGTGGCGCGCAGCATATCACCCTCACATGTCCGCGCGTGGCTTCTGCAAGCTTGCCTTTCCTACATGATCGCGCTAGATCGCGCCAAAATGTCTGGAGGTTTTATGTCCCGGTGAAGCGGGGGCGGGTCTCGCCCCGGAAATGGATGATGGATGGCGCAGTTCCGTCCCGCGCATCCGTTTCGCTTTCAAACCAAATTATTCTGCAGTGCGTGTGTCGTTGTCGACGCGCTTGATGCTGCATAGCTGGACATAAACGAAAATGATCAAGACCTATCAACCCGGCGTCGATGACGACGCCATTGTCGACATCTGGCTCAAGGCGAGCCGGCTCGCCCACGCGTTTCTGGATGATGATTTCCTGACGCGCGAAGCCGACAACATCCGCAATGTCTATCTGCCCATGGCTGACACCCGCACCGTTTGGGCGGATGACCGGCTTGTCGGCTTCATCTCGCTTCTGGGCAACCAGGTGGGTGGCCTCTTTCTCGACCCGGATTGTCACGGTCGGGGGCTGGGCCGAGCGATGGTGGACGATGCGGTTGCGCGCATGGGCGCGCTGGAACTCGATGTCTTCGTGAAGAATGACATCGGCAGGCGCTTCTATGAACGCTACGGCTTTGCGGAAGTGGAGCAGCGCATCGACGAACCCACGGGCGAGCCGGTTCTGCATCTGCGCTACCCGGCCTGATATCCGGACAGGCGGGGGCTCCTGACACCCTTGTGTCAGGAGCTGTGCGGGGTGATGCTTTCCCCATGCGTCACCCCTTTCCATTTGGGGGCAGCGATTCCATATTCAGGGCATGGCCAAATCATCCGAAAAGAAGAATGGCGGCTTCGCCGAAGCCCCTCAGCCCGAGCTTTCGGGCACGCCGCTGACCGGTTCCATCGCGGACTGGGCAAGCGAGATTGCGCAGGAAGCAGAGAAGCCCGCGCCGGCGAAGGCCAGGGACAAGGCGAAGAAACCGAAGAAAACGGCTGAGCGTTCCGCCGGCGGCTCGAAGACCGCGCGCGGCACCTCCATGGGCGGCGCGGCCTCTGCGCGAGAGCGCGCGGCTGCCGGCATGATGCCCGTCGCCGGTCTCGACGTCACGCTGGAGGAGGCCGAGGGGCTTTCTTCCTCGGGCGTTACCGCCACGGTCGCCGCTCTTTCGCGGCTGATCGAGGGTGGCGATCCCAACCTTCAGTCCAACTGGACCCCGCACCGCCCCTCCCGGCCAGCAAAGTCGGAAGGCGGCGTGCCGATCAAGATGGTCACGGAGTTTACGCCCTCCGGCGACCAGCCGACGGCCATTGCCGATCTGGTCGCGGGCGCGAACGAGAACGAGCGCACCCAGGTGCTGCTCGGTGTTACCGGCTCGGGCAAGACCTTCACCATGGCCAAGGTGATCGAGGAGACGCAGCGTCCGGCCATCATCCTCGCGCCGAACAAAACGCTGGCCGCCCAGCTCTATGGCGAGTTCAGGTCCTTCTTCCCCGACAATGCGGTCGAGTATTTCGTTTCCTATTACGATTACTATCAGCCGGAGGCCTACGTTCCGCGTTCCGACACATTCATTGAGAAGGAATCCTCGATCAACGAGCAGATCGACCGCATGCGCCACTCGGCCACGCGCGCGCTGCTCGAGCGCGATGACGTGATCATCGTCGCTTCCGTGTCCTGTATCTACGGTATCGGCTCTGTCGAAACCTACACGGCCATGACCTTCCAGATGCAGATTGGCGACCGGCTGGACCAGCGCCAGCTTCTGGCCGATCTCGTTGCCCAGCAATACAAGCGTCAGGACATCAACTTCGTGCGCGGCTCCTTCCGGGTGCGCGGCGACACGATCGAAATCTTTCCTGCCCACCTTGAGGATCGCGCCTGGCGCATTTCCCTCTTTGGCGATGAAATCGAGACCATCACCGAGTTCGATCCGCTTACCGGCAAGAAGACCGGCGACCTGGAGTCGGTCAAGATCTACGCCAATTCGCACTATGTCACGCCGCGCCCCACGCTGAATCAGGCCGTGAAGGGCATCAATGCCGAGCTGAAACAGCGTCTGGCGGAGCTTGAGCGCGCCGGCCGTCTGCTGGAGGCGCAGCGCCTCGAACAGCGCACCCGCTTTGATCTGGAAATGCTGGAGGCCACCGGCTCCTGTGCCGGCATCGAGAACTATTCGCGCTATCTGACCGGCCGTGCGCCGGGCGAGCCGCCGCCGACCCTGTTCGAGTACATTCCCGACAATGCGCTGGTCTTCATCGACGAGAGCCACGTCACCATTCCGCAGATCGGTGGCATGTATCGCGGCGACTTCCGCCGCAAGGCGACGCTTGCCGAATACGGTTTTCGTCTGCCCTCCTGCATGGACAACCGTCCGCTGCGCTTCGAGGAATGGGACGCGATGCGCCCCGCCAGCGTCGCCGTTTCGGCCACGCCTGGAAACTGGGAGATGGAGCAGTCTGGCGGCGTGTTCGCCGAGCAGGTCATTCGCCCCACGGGTCTCATCGACCCGCCCGTCGAGGTGCGTCCCGCCAAGACCCAGGTGGACGATGTTCTGGGCGAAATCCGCGAGACCGCAGCCAAGGGCTATCGTACGCTGGTGACCGTGCTGACCAAGCGCATGGCGGAGGATCTCACGGAATATCTTCACGAGCAGGGCGTGCGCGTGCGCTACATGCACTCCGACATCGACACGCTGGAGCGCATCGAGATCATTCGCGATCTGCGTCTTGGCGCGTTCGACGTTCTGGTCGGCATCAACCTTCTGCGCGAGGGCCTCGACATTCCCGAATGCGGTCTTGTCGCCATTCTTGATGCCGACAAGGAGGGCTTTCTCCGCTCCGAAACATCGCTCATCCAGACCATCGGCCGTGCGGCGCGTAATGTTGATGGCCGGGTCATGCTCTATGCCGACCGCATCACCGGTTCCATGGAGCGCGCGATGGAGGAGACCAACCGCCGCCGCGACAAGCAGCTCGCCTATAATGAGGAGCACGGCATCACGCCGGCTTCCGTCAAGAAGAACATCGCCGATATTCTCGACTCCGTCTATGAGCGCGACCATGTCCGCGCCGATATCGGCGGTCGCGGCAAGGGCGAGGACCTCAACAACCTCGTGGGCAACAATCTTGCCGCCCATCTGGAGCATCTGGAGAAGGCGATGCGCGATGCGGCTGCCGATCTCGACTTCGAGGAGGCCGCGCGCCTTCGCGACGAGATCAAGCGCCTCAAGGAGACCGAGCTCGCCATCATGGACGACCCGCTGGCCCGCGACGCCGGTGTGGAGAACACCCAGAAGTCCCGCCGCGACAAGGCGCGCAGCAGGAAGGCACCGCAGAAGCAGGCGCAGGGTGAGGGTGGAGCGGCCTCCGCTTCCTCTCTCTTTCACAAGCCGGATCTTGATGAAATGGGCACGTCCGGCGCGCATGCCGTGCCGGCTGGCAAGGGGCTCTTCCGCAAGAACGATCTGGATGAGATGACGGTCGGGCGCACGGAAAAGCCGGTCCGCAGGCCGGTTCCGCAGAAGCCGGAGGATGACGCCAAGCCCGTTCGACGCCACAAGATCGGCCTTGGCTCTTATGAAGATCCAGCCGACGACCGGGCCCGCAAGCGCCGGCCAGGAAAGACCGGGCGGCCGGGACGGTAGGCGGCTGGGTTTTCACGGTGGTGCGTCAGGGGACGGACGTTTCATCTGTGGTCGGTGCCAAGCGCCCCCGCCCTTCGACAGGCTCAGGATGAGGGCTGTTGAGATGAGGCTCAGGATGAGGGGTCTTGAGATGTGAAGCGTCCCTCTTCGGGGCCTCCGCCAGCGTAGAAGTAACCCTCATCCTGAGCCTGTCGAAGGGCGAGGGTGCCTGGCTCCATCCAATGCGGACGGGCATCCTAAAGCGACTGAAATCGAGTGCATCATGAAACGTATTATTGCCTGCGCCTTCGCGCTTCTTCTGTCGGGCGCGGTGGTGGCGCAGCCGATTGATGATTTTGATTCACTGTCCACGCCGGAGCTGATCGACGTCGCGCCGGAGGCACATCCGGCTGCACTCTACGTTCTTTCTTCGCGCCTCATGGCGCAGGGGCGCGGACTGGAGGCGGCAAAGTGGATGTATGCCGGCCAGTTGCGCTACCGGTTTCTTGTAACGGCGCTCGGCGATGCCGGGCAGGATGAAAACATCCTGCTTTCCGCCCTGACGGAATCCGTCGGGCGTCCGGTGAACGAATATATCGCCGCCGATCCTGATGAATGGATCGAGGCGATGAAGTGGGCGCTGGACTGGGACGCCGCCCATGGCAATGCCCTGACCTCGAAAACGACGCATGCCTCCGATCTCGCCGCGATCCGCTCGGGACTGCGCGACTTGATCGTGCAGGTGGACGAAAACCGCGATCTTATCCGCAAGAGGCGCAGGGAAGCTGGTCTGCCTGTCCGATGAGGGACGGGCGCCGGATGCGGGGCCGGTTCAGTGTGGCTGGTCGTCTTCCCGGTTCCGCTCGTATCGTTCTTCAACCGGAAAGGGCGGGAGCCAGGCTTCGCGCCTGATGCTCCACAACTCATAGGAGGGGCTCAACTGGCTGGGTTCGTCCAGCGTGCCGAGATGCACCTCGGTTTCGTCGCCGGTCTTGGCGAAAACGGATGAACCGCAGCGCGGGCAAAAATGCCGCCCCTCATAATCGCGTGTCTCGCCGGTGATGGTCACCCTGTCCTGCGGGAAGACCGCTGCAGCATAGAACAGCGCGCCATGGTGCTTGCGGCAGTCAAGGCAGTGGCAGATCCCGACCCTGTCGGGCTGGCCCTTCGCTTCGACGCGCACGGCGCCACACAGGCACCCTCCTGCAAAATGATCCATGCCGCCTTTCCTTCGTTGTCGATACGTTGCGCGAACTCTGACGCCTGATCAGAAAGGCTGCAAGCGTTCACGGGGGCTGTGAGGCAGGGGGGGAGAGGGGCTGGTCTGTCTCAGCGCTTGCCCGCCAGCTTATGTAATCCTGAAGCAGATCGGCTGAACGGCTGAAAAACCGCCCGTCACCGCGCCTTTGCGCGCTGCGTATCGAGATCAGCGGGAAAGGGGCATTTGGCATTACCTGCCGGTGTTTTGGGGAATGACTGTCTTCGCCGGGCCAGAACTTGCCGAACATGAGGCCGGCTTTCGTGTAGTCCCGCTTCAATGGCCAGTGCAGCGCGCCGAGAAAGGATGCGTGATCGGTGTTTTCCGGCAGGCCGGCAAGCAGAACATTGTAGCAGAGCAGGCGTCCCGGAACGCGGTCAAGCCTGCTGCGCTCGGCAAGGAAAGCGTGGGTCAGACCGTGGAGAGCATCACGAAAGAGCTCCACATGCGCCGTGCCGGCGGCGCATGTGGGGTCGTATGTGGGGGCGCATGCGGCGTCGCGCTGCGCCAGCTTGAACGTTCTGATCGTGCCCGCAGCCCGTGCCTGCTGGATGAAGGGGCAATAGCGGGCGGAGGCGGTGAGAAAGCCGTCAATCTCGGCTTCTCCCGTCTCCGCAAGTCGCATCCGTGCCCGGACTTTGCGCATTGCCGGGCCTACCCGCCGCGCGAGGAGGTTTTCTTGTCCTTGTCGCTGTCGCGTATCGGCTTGGGAGGTGCTGTCTTCCCGCTGTCCTTGCCGTCATCCTTTGGCCTGCGTTCCATCGGATCGGGCTGAAGCGGGCTGCAATCCCACGAGGCGATGACCATGCCGGTTTGCAGATAGTGGTCGCGGGCAGGGCGATCCACCACACCGCCCTCGTTCATGAACCAGATCTCGGGCAGTTTCCCAAACCGCTCTTCATATTCAGCAGTCCATGAAATCAGCCCGTGGCCCTTGCCTTCGGCGTGGATGATGCGCCGGCCGCATGCCTCGATGCAGAACCGGTCATAGGCTTCATGGGCTTTCGAAGAGGATGTGCCCGGCTCGGCGGTCTCGCTGCCGGGTAACATTTCGTGCCAGTGCCTGTCGATGCGCTCCGACCACATTTCGATCGGGCGGTCGAGCGCGACATGGAGTTGGAAGAAGCGCGCCAGTTCTTCGGCAGCTGCTGCGTGATGTGTGTCTTGTCCGGGCATTTTCATACTCCCTCAGCAGCCATTTCTTCCGGATCCACGCTGTAGAAGCGGGGCGCCACCAGTGTGAGGTGCAGGATGTGGGGATGGCTCACCGAGAGTGCGCCCAGATGCCAGTAATTGTGCGCGGCGAGGTGTTCCCACAGGGCTCCATAGGCCGGAAAGCGGCAACCGGATGGGGTTGGCTGGTCCCACTTGGCCACATCGAAGGCGTTCAGTGCAGCAATCGTTCGGTACTGCTCATTGGCGAAGGCGTTCTCGATCTCTCGCCTTGTGCCGAACCGGTCGCGGTCTTCATCGTAAACGGCGCGCCCGCCCTTGAAGGCTTCGCGGGACGCGCGGTCGACCCTTGGTTCAACACCGCCAAAGACGCGGATCCGCGCCCAGTCCTGCAGCGTAAAGAGATGTGTCAATGTCCAGGCCATGGAGCCGCCATTGGCGGGCTCATCGAAAAAGCCGTCGTCCGAAAGTGTCTTGGAAACACGTAATAGCAGTGTTCCACTCGTGTCGATCTGACGCCTGATGGCATCCTTGATTCCGCTCAAATTCCCCTCCCATTGGATGTTCGCCCGGTTTTCCGTTTCCGGGTAAGCGTGAGGTTGCACCCCATGATTGAGGTGCCCCCCGGTAGAGGAAGTACTCTGGAGGCAATTTTACGGGTGCGTTACGCGCTCTGAATGGAGGAGGCAGGGCCGGAAAGCGTCGGCAGGGTTGTGCCAAAAATGCGCTGGAGCGGCGTCAGAAGCGGAGAGTGAAGCGGGTTTTCAGCGTCTGCTTTCTGCCGCTGCCGCGCGTGTCGGCGCTCAGGCCGTAATCCGTGGTCAGTGTCGCGCGCGGATTGAGCGCCCAGTCGAAGCCCGCCCGGGCCGTGATCTTTGCGCTGTCTTCCAGGCGGCGCACCTTCTGCGTTGCGACGGGCGCGGTGCGTTCGCTGCGGGCGGCGCTCCATTCCAGACCTGCGCGCGGCGTGACCCGTCCGCGCCGGGTTTCAATCCGGGTTTCGCCGGTCAGGCCGAATTTCATCTTCGCCGCTTCATTGCGGTGGCCGCTGGCCGCGCCGCTGAAGCGCATGTGCGAAAACGTGGCTTCACCATAGCTGCGCAGCTTTAGCCGATCCAGTGTGAAGGCGCGGCTGGCGCGCAGCATGGCGAACAGACGGTCGCCATCGCCGCCCGGAGCCCGGACGCCAAGCGAAGACCATCCAGAAAAGCTGCTGCGCGATGCGCCCAGCGCCACATCCAGATAGGTCCGGTCGCCGGTAAACAGCGTGCCATAGAGGGTCTGGCTCAGGATGCGTGTTGAATAGGTCATGTCGGTGGCAAGTGGCGAGCGGTCATAGGCAAGGCCCGTTGCATGCCCGATCAGGAGCCGAGGGCTCACCCGGTAATCTGCGCCAAACGCCAGCCCCTTGGTGGAAAACGCCGAAGCGCGGCGGTCATTGGCGCGCGTCTCGCTCAGCACGGCCTTGCCGCCCATCCAGCGGGCGAGCCTTGGTGTGCGTCGCAGCTTCTCCGCCGCGACGATCCGGCGGGTGTCGAGCAGCCGGCTTTCAGCATCATGACCGTGCCTGCGCTTCACATGCAGCCGCACGAGGCTTGCCTCGGCATTGCCGCCACGCGCCCTGAGCTGGCGCGTATTGGCCATCCGCTCACGCACGATGGAGAGCTGCCGCGCTTCGCTGTCGGCCGCGCGCGCCCGCTGCCGCACATGGATCGCCGTCATGTCGAACGACAGTTCCGCCGCACGTGCTCCTTCCGGAGGCGCGGATGATAATGCGACAGTCATGGCGAGCGCTGCCACCACGGGGGTGGAGCGTTTGCGGGCGAAGAACATTCCTGAAAGGCCCCGGTCATTGTTTGGGACGAACACGCCCACGAAGATAGAATGATCGGAGCGCGAGCGGAATGATCACGGCGTGTTTCTGTGTGAAATACTCCGTTTTCGCCCGGCCCTGTTGTCGATATGCCATAGGAGGCAATGCAGGGGCTCCTCAGCAGGCCCGGGGTCCCGGGGGGAAAGGCGGGAGTTCTCTTGTTCCGGGCAGGGGATGATCGCCTTCTTCGCATCGGTTGCCTGTTGGCGCATGGCGAAGAGCCTGATGTGCGGTCGCAATGGCTGGCGGCCGGACTGCGCCGTTACGCCATCGGAGTTTCTGAATCTGGAGTGCGTTTCGATTGCAGCGCTGCCATGGTTGCTGGCCGCACTGCTTGTGATTCTGGCCTGACGGCGGGCAAAGCGAGAGACGCAGTCATGGACAGCGTCCGCTGGTTCTCCGAGAGTTTTCGGGGGAGGAGCTGGGCGCAGCAAAACCCTTTCGCGCCACGGCGCGTCGGGCAGTCTCTGTTCGGCTGATGCTCTAGGCTTCCAGCCGCGTTCCGCCGTCCAGTCCGGCCTGAACCAGGTTGAGCGGTGTGCGGCGTCCATCGGCCCATGATCGCATGACATGTCCTGCCACACGTTCGCGGGTCTTGTTGTCGCTACGCTTTATGCCAAGTTCGCTGCAGACAGCTTCGATGGCGCTTTCCATTTCAGCCATCTCTGCTGCGTCATAGATGCCGGCGCTGATATGCGGTACTCCAGACTTGGCCATCGTCCGGCCCTCCTCTGTCGTTGAGCTGCGGTCGGCGTGCGTTACCTCCTCTGCCGCCGTCCACCTTCGCCCCACGCTATACGGTAACACGTTTATTTCCTCTTTCCATTATGGCGAATCTATGTTGCGCCCATGCGACAGCTCTGGAGGCAAAAAAATGCCCGGGCGCGTGAACCTTTTCGCTTACCTCCGCGACAGACGCATATCGGACGGCCGGGATGGCCGGCCCTTCGTTGCAAAAGGAGGATGATGAAATGACCCTGACCCTGAAACGCACTGTTACCCGTGGCCTGCTGGCTCTCGCGCTCACCGCTTCCGCGCTTTCGTTTGCGCCGTCTGAGAGCCGCGCCGGCAGCCTGTCTCCGGGTGAGGCGGCTGCGATTGCCGGGCTTGGCGGCTTCATCGCCGGTGGTCTGATCGCGGACTCCCGCGCCCGGTATTACGGCCCTGCGCCTGTCTACGGCGTTCCTTCCGCCTGGGACCGTCACGTGGCCCGCTGTTATGCGCGTTACCGCTCCTATGACGCTTACAGCGATACGTTTCTTGGTTACGACGGCTACCGTCATCGCTGTCGCCTGTAACCCTCATTTCTGAAGTGCAACAAAGGAAAGGAGGTGCGAGCGGACGCCGGATGACCGTTTTATCCCTCTCTCCCATTCATCGCGGTCATTCGCGGGCCGGTGCTTCCCTCAGGCGCCGGCCCGATTCACGTGTCGGGTGCGTTCGGTAACCGTTGTTTATCGGGCTTTGCCCGAACGCGGAAAAACACGCGCGGATGTGATCGCGCATTTCATGGATTTTGTCCGCTTTGCAGCACGGCATGATTGAACCATTGGCGCTGTTGCGCGTTGTTGCGCGGAGAGTGCCCGCCGCAGGGGCGATTGCGGCAAAGCTTTGGCGCAGGCCGTGTTTTGGATGGTCACTCTGATTGATTTGAGATTGGCGGTGTTCCGCCCCATCTTTCTGTCCGTCGGCCTGGTTCCCGCTTCCCCCAAGAACTGTCACCGGGGACTGGGCCGACAGTTGAGCAACAAAGGGAGTTCTGTTGATGAAGAAGATCCTCGCAACCCTGGCCGCCACCGGTTTTCTCACGCTCTCGGCCTATGCCGCCGAAGTGCAGGGCACGGTGCAATCCGTGGATGCGGAGACCCGGACGATCGCGCTTGACGACGGCACGGTCTACACCGCTGGTGAGGGCGTCGATCTTGCCAGCATAGCGTCCGGAGCGGCGGTTACGCTGACCATCGATGACACGACCAATGAGGTGACGTCCGTAGACGCGCAAATGTAATCCTGCCCACTCTCACCTGAACGGAAAGCCGGTCTCCACGCGAGGCCGGTTTTCTTTTGTTTGTTGTTTCGGAACAAACTGTCATAAAACTTTGCTAAGGGGGCTCTCTGAAAGGGAATCGAATGGTTCCCATAGCCCGATGCTTTGATTACCGGAGGCAGAATTCCATGAAGATTGCAGTTCTTGGCGGCGATGGATTCGTCGGCTGGCCGACCTCGCTTCACCTGTCGGCACGCGGACATGATGTTCATATCGTTGACAATCTGTCCCGGCGCTGGATCGACACCGAGCTCGGTGTCCAGTCGCTGACCCCGATGGATTCGATCCAGGAGCGCACGCGCATCTGGCATCAGGAGACCGGACGGCGCATCCATTTCCACCTGATCGATCTTGCGCGCGATTACGATGTGCTGAAGGCGTGGCTCGATGAGCATCGCCCCGACGCCATCGTGCACTTTGCCGAGCAGCGCGCCGCGCCCTATTCGATGAAGAGTGACCGGCACAAGAATTACACGGTCAACAACAACGTCAACGCGACGCACAATCTGCTCAACGCGATGACGGAGATCGGCCTCGACGCGCATCTGGTGCATCTGGGCACGATGGGCGTTTACGGCTATTCCTCGGTCGGCGCAGCCATTCCCGAAGGCTATCTGCCGGTTGGCGTCGAGACGCTTTCGGGCGATACGGCTTCGCTCGATATCCTCTACCCGACCAATCCGGGCTCCATCTATCACATGACCAAGTCGCTGGATCAGCTTCTGTTCCAGTTCTACGCCAAGAATGACGGCGTGCGCATCACCGACCTGCACCAGGGCATCGTCTGGGGCACGCACACGGAAGAGACGAAGCAGCATCCGCAGCTCATCAACCGCTTCGATTACGACGGCGACTATGGAACGGTGCTCAACCGTTTCCTGATCCAGGCGGCCATTGGCTACCCGCTGACCGTTCACGGTACGGGCGGTCAGACGCGCGCCTTCATCCACATTCAGGATTCCGTGCGCTGCGTGGAGATTGCGCTCGCCAATCCGCCCAAGCGCGGCGACCGCGTCGAGATCTTCAACCAGATGACCGAGACGCACCGCGTTCGCGATCTGGCCGAAATGATCGCCCGCATGACCGGTGCCGAGGTGGCCTATCTGCCCAACCCGCGCAAGGAAGCCGCTGAAAACGAACTCGTGGTCAAGAACGACAAGTTCCTTGCGCTGGGCCTCAATCCGATCACGCTCGAGGAAGGGCTTCTGGCTGAAGTGGTGGATGTGGCGAAGAAGTTCGACTACCGCGTCGACCGTTCGCGCATCCCTGCCGTTTCCGCATGGACCAAGGACATCGCGCCGACAATCGAGCGCGATCCCGAGGGCAAGCGCCTCAAGAGCGTCGGTTAAGCGGCGCTCCCAATGCCGAAACAGGCCTATGTGACGCTCGTCACCAATGCCGATTATGCAATGGGCGCGCTGGCTCTGGTGCGCTCCCTGCGGCTGACGGGCACCGATGCCGATCTTGTGGTGATGCACACCGGAGGCACGCCGGCCGAGGCGCTGGAGCCGCTTGCGGCTCTTGGCGCGCTTCTGGTGCCGGCGGAGCTTCTGCCGACCTCCGATGCCTTCAATGAGCGGCATCAGCGGGCGCGGCTTCACGCCAATGCGCCCTTTACCAAGGGCAACAAGCCGGCCTTCCACACACCGCTCGACAATTTCGCTAAGCTGCGCCTGTGGCAGCTCACCGAATATGAGCGGGTGGTGTTCATCGACGCCGACGCCGTTGTCGTGCGCAACATCGACCGGCTGTTCGGCTATCCCGAATTCTCCGCCGCCCCCAATGTCTATGAGGGGCTGGCGGATTTTCACCGGCTGAACTCCGGCGTGTTTGTCGCGCAGCCTTCGCAGGCGACCTTCGCTGCGATGCTTGAGCGGCTCGACCGGCCCGACGCCTTCTGGCGGCGCACCGACCAGACCTTCCTGCAGGATTTCTTTCCCGACTGGCATGGCCTGCCGGTGTTCTTCAACATGCTGCAATATGTCTGGTTCAACCTGCCGGAGCTGTGGGACTGGACGTCCGTTTCCGTAGTTCACTACCAGTATGAAAAGCCGTGGGAGCGCGATCATCCCAGGGCGGGCGAGCTCAAACCGCTCATCGATCTCTGGCACGCCTATCATACGGGCGAGAACATTCCCGACATCGATACGCTGGCGAACCCTGCGTCATGAGCATGCCGCACAGCATCGTCTCCGGCGGAACCGGGCTTGTCGGCCGCTTCATTGTCGAGGCACTGCTGACGGCCGGGCACCGGGTCACAATCATGGGGCGCAACGCCCCGCCGGATGGTTTCTTTTCTGAGTCCGTTGCCTTTGCTCCGCTTCGCCTCGAACCGGCGTCGATATCGACTGCCCTTTTCGAAGGGGCGGATTTCTTCGTTCATGCAGCCTTCGACCATGCACCCGGAAAATACCGGGGCGGCGAGGGCGATGACGCGGAAGGGTTTCGGCGGCGCAATCTCGATGCCAGCCTTGCACTTTTTCGCGCGGCAAGGGCCGCTGGGGTTTCCCGAACGGTGTTCCTCTCCACGCGCGCTGTCTATGGGCCGCGTGCGCCCGGCGTGATGCTGGACGAGATGGAGACCTGCCTTCCCGATACGCTTTATGGCGAGGTGAAGCGCGCTGCCGAAGAGGCGCTTTCAGCGCTCTGCGATGATGGCTTTCACGGCATCAGCCTGCGGGTGACCGGCGTCTACGGGGCGGCTGGCATCGGCCGCCGGCACAAATGGGCAGGGCTCTTCGAAGACTATCTGGCCGGCCGTGAGATCGCACCGCGCGCGGCGACCGAGGTGCATGGCGAGGATGTCGGATCCGCGGTGCGGCTGATGCTGGAAGCACCGGTGGCGGCGCTTGCGCAGGGCCTCTTCAACGTGTCCGATCTGGTGCTCGACCGTCGCGATCTTCTGGCGCTGGTGGCGCGTGAAACAGGATGCGGCAATGCGCTGCCGGAGGCTGCCGACCGCAGTGCCGTCAACGCGATGCACACCGAACGGCTGCGCGCACTGGGGTGGAACCCCGGCGGCGAAGCGCTTCTGGAGCGCACCGTCAGGACGTTGTTAAACGGCTATTAACCGTGTTGTGGTGAGATGGTGTTGTGTCGCCGTTCGGTATGAGCGGCGGCAGACCACCACCGAAATTTTCCCCGTGAAGCATTTCTGGTGAAAAGTGGCGAGACCGGCGGGCGCTGCCTGCGGTTATGCGAGCCGTTGCCGCACGTTTACGGTAAAACCTCATCCATCGATTCAAGATGTTGATGTATTGATTCACGTTTTTCGCGCATTGATTCACGTTGTCGCGCCAAGGCTTTGACGCAGAATCGAAAAATCGCGCTGCATTCTTTGCGTAAAGGAGCGGCGTGCCGGATGTTGCGGCGGGGCCAGGCGGCAGGTTTCTTGACCTGTCATTGGCGCGCAGCTACGCCCGGTTCAGACAGGATGAAGGGACCAGGAACCATGAATGCACCGGAAAACCCCACCGGCGACCTGACGCTGCGCACACAGGCGATGCCTGGTGACGCCAATGCCGCCGGCGACATTTTCGGTGGCTGGGTCATGGCGCAGATGGACCTTGCCAGCGGCATTCGCGCTGCCGAGCGCGCGCATGGCCGCGTGGTCACGGCAGCCGTGAAGGAAATGGCCTTCGCCAAGCCCATGAAGGTGGGCGACACGCTGTGCATCTACACGCACATCGAAAGCGTGGGGCGCACATCGATCCGGCTCAAGGTGGAAGCCTGGGCGCAGCGTTATCTCTCGCCGACCATCGAGATGGTGACGCATGCGGATTTCGTGATGGTGGCGCTCGACGTCAATGGCAAGCCGACGCCTGTCCCGCCGGAGGAGTGAGGCTTGGCGCATCGGCCCGAAAATCGGAATCGATTTTCAGAAAGCACGGTGCGCAGATTCAACAGGCTGGAGCGTCCTTTGTGCGTCCGAATGGACGCACGGCGCTCAGGCCTCCGGCGTCTCGTCGAGGCGGGTCGCCAGAACACGGTCGATGCGGCGATTGTCGAGATCCATGATCTCAAACCGCCAGCCCATCGCATCGGTGCTTTCGCCGGTCTTCGGCAGATGCGTGAACTCGGACAGAAGGAAGCCGGCGAGCGTCGTGTAGCTGCGGTCAAGCGGCAGGGTGAAGCCCAGATGGTCCGCCATTTCGTCGGCGGGCATGGAGCCCGGCAGCAGCCACGAACCGTCAGCGCGCTCGACAATGTCCATCTCGCCTTCTTCGGCATCGGCGCGGAACAGGCCGGCAATCGATTCCAGAATATCCGACGGCGTGACGATGCCCTCAAAATGACCGTGCTCGTCATGCACAAGCGCCATGGGCATGTCGGCTTCGCGCAGGATGGAAAGCACATCCAGCGCATCCGCCATGTCATGCACGACGGGGGCAGGGCGCACATGGGCGCGAATGTCGAGGGGCTCGCCCGCCAGATCGGACGCCAGAAGGTCGCGCAGTTTGACGACTCCCACAATCTCGTCGATCGAGCCTTCGCCGGCCGGCAGAAGTGAATGTCCCGAAGTCTTGAGGTTGGCCGCCAGCGCCTCTTCGCCCGCCGAAAGGTCCAGCCAGTCGATTTCGCCACGCGGCGTCATGATGGCGCGCGCCTTGCGGTCGGCAAGACGCATCACGCCGGCGATCATGCGGCGTTCGTCGGATTCGATGGTGCCGCTGCTCTCGGCTTCGGCGATCAGCGTCCTGATCTCCTCGTCCGTCACGCGCTGGCTCGATTCCGCGCTCTGCCCGAGCAGCGCCAGAACCAGACGGCCCGACACGTCGAGCAGCCAGACGAGGGGCAGGGTGATGCGTGACAGGAGCCCCATGATCGGCGCAACCTTGACCGCAATGCCTTCGGCATTCTTGAGCGCGATCTGCTTGGGCACCAGCTCGCCGACGATCAGCGACACATAGGTGATGAGCGCCACGACGATGCCGACGCCAAGCGGGTTTGCCACGTTGGTCGAAAAGCCCTGTGTAATCAGCCATTCCGAAAGCCGGGTGCCCAGCGTTGCGCCGGAGAAGGCGCCGGAAAGGACGCCGACCAGCGTGATGCCGATCTGCACCGTGGAGAGAAAACGGCCGGGATCGGCGGAAAGCGCCAGTGCGCGGGCTGCACCCCGCTGCCCCTGATCGGCGCGCGACTTGAGGCGCGCGGGCCTTGCCGACACCACGGCAAGTTCCGACATGGCCATGAAGCCGTTGAAGAGAATGAGGACGAACAGAATGACGATTTCAACGATGAGCATGGTTGCTCTTTAGCACCCCGGAAAGGACGGCGCGAGCCTTGGTGTGTGTGTATGACTGTTTCAGCGCACAGCTTTACTTGCAGGCGCGATAGCCGTTGCGGCGGCCCTTCAGGTCGAAGTGGAAATGATCGCGGTGATCGTAATTGTAGCCGGGGCCGAGAACGGTGGTGAAATAGTCGCAGCCTTCGGCGCGAACCGAGTTGAGCAGGCCGCGCTGGCGGAAGGCGAAGAAGCCGGGCTTGCGCACATCGACTTCGCGTCCGTTCTTCAGTTCCACACTCATCACGTCGAGCGCGTTGCCCTTGGAATGCTCCGAGGCGACGCTGGTTCCGGCGATCCGGCGGCACGAATAGCTCGAGCCCTGGCGGATCTTGCCGATGCCGGTGAAATAGCGGGTGCGTGCGGCTGGTGCGAGCTCGTTCTTTGTCCAGCGGGCGAAGGTTTCGGCCATCTGGCAGTTAAGCGTCGCTGCGGGCGCCATCTCGATGCCGCCGGACAGTCCGCTGACCTTGATCGGCCAGTCGATGCGGCATGCGCCGCCATCATTGATCGGCTCAAGATCCTGATACTGGACGCCGAGGCGCTTCAGACGTTTGCGGCATGCGACCTCTTCCGGCGGCATGACGCGCGCGGAGCTTTCGTCACGCGGTACGGTAAAACGCGGATAGGACACCATCATCGGATTGGACGGGACGAGCGCCTGAAGGCCCTGCGCCCTGGCCGGCGCCGGTGATGCAGCCGGTGCTGCGGGTTGCACCAGCTGAGCCTGAACCGGTGCCGGCGGCGCAACCTGTTGCATGACTGGCGCTGGCGGTGCGATCTGGCTCACCGTGGCCGCGGGAACGGCAGCGGTGCGCACACCGAGATCCACGGACGGTCGCGGCGACATCACATCGCTGACGGAACATGCGGAGAGGGTTGCAAGCGTCAGGCCGGCGAGCATGAGCCGCACGCGCGGACGCCGCACCGGTGCAACCAGCCTGTCAACTCGAATACCCGCCATGAACACGCCCCCGTCACCTCTCGAATTTGCTGAGAGAAGCTGAAGGTTAGCGCGTCAAGGTAAAGGAAGTATCAGTGACGCCGTTCAGACCTGTGACGTCTTTGTGGCGAGGGGGAGGACCTATCGGCAATAGGGGCGGTCGTTGCGGCGCGATTTCATGTCCAGATGAAAGTGATCGGCGTGGTCCGCGTCGCTGCCGGGACCTAGCACGGTGAGGAACGGGCCGCAGGCCGCCTTGCGGAACGCGTCGAGAAAGCGCGCACCGTCGCTCTTGAGGTCGTCCTTCTTGGAGACGGTCAGTGTGGCGCCGTCTGCCAGCGTGAAGGCTGCAATGTCGAGCGCATTGCCGAAGGCGTGTTCGGAGAGCGTGTTCGTGCCGTTGCGCGCGCGGCAGACATAGGCGGAGGCGTGACGCACGGAACGAATGGGTTGCTTCAGGTGCTTGCGAGCAAGGGCAGGAACCTGTCCGGAGAAGAAGCGGGCCAGCGCCAGCGCAGTCGTGCAGTTGAGCGTGGCTTCAGGCTCCAGCGAAATCTTCCGCGACAGGTCTTTGATGACAAGGGGATGCGGGATGCTGCAGCCGATGTCCTTGTCCCCAATCGGCTCCCGATCCTCGAAGGTGACGCCAAGCTCGGACAGCGCCTTGCGGCAGGCTGTTTCTTCCTTCGGTGTGCTTTGTAGTCTGGGCTGATCCTTGCGCTGCGGTGCTGGCTGATCCTTTTTGGTCCCGGCCTTTTCTTTTTCTTTGCCTTTGCCTTTGTCGGTCGGGCGCGGAGAGGGGATCGGCACAACGACCGACATCTCCTGACGCTTTACCTCACCCCGTAAATGCGGAATGGGTCCCGAAGAGGGAAGCGTGATGCGCCCGCCCTTTTCGGCAAGGACACTCTGCGCCGGAGACAGTGTCAGCGCGAAAAGACTGAGCAGAATGGGCCGAAAGGCGCGCCGGACGGCAGGTCTGTGGATCATGCGGGTTGATTGCATCAAAACCCGATAATCGGGAAATAAGCGCTTTTTCTGATCGGCATTTTATCGCGCGCCAATGGCGTCGAGGGCTTCATCCAGCCAGTCGCCGAGCATCGGCATGCCGAGAAGATAGGTGGCCACCCGTTTCGCGCCGTGCTGTTTGGCGTCATTGACGGCATTGGACCATTCGCTGATGTCGTAGTCGCCTCGACCGATCCAGGCGAGCGCCATCAGTTCGGCCGCTTCATCCACATTGAGGTCGGCCACGAGTTCGCGGAACTCCTCTTCCGTCAGATCCTCTTCTTCCTCTTCAATGAGGCCGTCATGCTGGTGGGTGTCGCGCGCTTCGCCATCGATCTCCACTTCATGCTCATGGCCATCGTCATAGTCGCTGTTGAGGCCGGCGCTGATGGCGCGCGCCTTGCCTGCGAGCAGGCGCACTGTGTCGGGATCGATCGACAGTTCCCATTCTCGTTCGACAGGCTTCTGCACGTCCATGTCCTCCAGCAAACGCTGTCATGATAGCGCAGAAAATGTTGAAAGCGCGATGCCTGACGATCGCTCCGTGAGAAAACGCTCAGGCCACGCTTCGCCGGCGGCTGCGGATGGCGGGAACGATCTCGACGGCAAGGATCGCCGCAAAGATCAGTCCGCAGCCCGCAAGGCCAAGCGGCGGAAGCCGTTCGCCAAGGAAAATCGCGCCAAACAGGGCGGCAAACACGGCCTCGGTGGAGAGGAAAATGGCTGCCTGCGGCGCTGTCGTGTAGCGCTGGCCGATGACCTGCAGCGTGAAGGCGATGCCGCCGGAAAAGACGCCTGCATAGAGGATTTCCGGCAGCGCGATGCGGATGGCGGCAAGATCGATGGGCTCTATGAATGAAGCGATGGCGAGCGCGATGACGGCAGTTACCCCGAACTGTGTCACGGACAGGGTGACGGGACGCCCCGTGTGGCTGGCGCTGCGCCCGATCATGATCACCTGAAGAGCCCAGAACAGGGCGCAGAGGATCGTGAGCCAGTCGCCGATCTGGAGCGAAACCTTGCCTGCGCCGGAAAGGAGCCAGATGCCGGCAAGGGCGGAAAGTGCTGCCGGCCAGACAATCCGGTGCGGCCATTGCCGAAACAGGAGGACGGCGAGAAAGGGGACCATCACCACATAAAGCCCGGTCAGAAAACCGGAATTGGTGACGGTCGTTGTAAGAAGCCCCACCTGCTGCGCAGCCATGCCGGCAAAGAGGAGCACGCCGATGACCACGAAATTGCGCTTGTCCAGAACCGTCAGGCTCGCTGTGCTGCGGCGGCTTTCCCACAGGGCGAAGGGCAGCACCGAGAGGCAGGCGATTGCAAAGCGCAGACCGATGAAAAGGAACGGGCCAATCGCATCCATGGCCGTGGACTGGGCAACAAAGCCCATGCCCCACATGGCGCCGGCAAGAAGCAGAAGAAGATTGGCCTGAACCCGTGTCATGCGCGTATCCGGATCGTAGAAAGAGCGTATTCCTTACGCAGCGCAACCCTGCGGCGCAAGGGCCGCAGGCCCGGCGGCCTATGGTCCAGAACGGCAGGAAAGTTTCGGGCTATTCCGGTCGGAATATGCGGATGATCTCACCCTTGCGCTTGTCGGTCAGAAGCCAGATCGAACCGTCAGGCGCGACATTCACATCGCGGATACGGCCGAACGCGCCCCGGAACAGGCGTTCCTCACCGGTGATTTCCCCGTCCTCATCGCGTTCGAGACGGGCAACGAGGTGGTATTTAAGGGCCGCAACCAGAAGATCACCTTCCCATTCGGGGAACATTTCGCCTTCATAGACAGCCGCTCCCGACGGGGCGATGGAGGGGTCCCAGTAATATTCCGGCTGTTCGTAGCCGGGGGCTTCGGTTCCCTGACCGATCTGCGTTCCGCTGTAATTGACCCCGTAGGAGATGACCGGCCAGCCATAGTTCTTGCCGGCCTCGGGGCGGTTGACCTCATCCCCGCCGCGCGCGCCATGTTCCACCGTCCAGATCGACTGGGTGACGGGATCGAAGACCATGCCCTGCGGGTTTCTGTGCCCCATGGACCAGATCTCGTGCGCGGCGTCGGGCGTGTTTGCAAATGGGTTGTCCTGCGGGATGCTGCCGTCGCGATTGATGCGCAGGACGGAGCCGGCATGATCCGTGGGATCCTGCGCGCGGCCGCCTTCGCCGCGGTCGCCGATGGTGAAGAACAGCGTTCCGTCGGGATGCAGCACGATGCGCGAGCCGAAATGCTGACCGGCCCCGGTTTTCCGGTTCATCGAAAAAATGGTGGTCACGTCTTCAAGTCGTGGGGTCTCGCCGTCCAGAACCAGCCGGGCGCGTGCGATGGCCGTGCCGGCTCCGCCCTCACCAGGTTCTGAATAGGAGAGGAAGATCGTTCCCGTCTCGGCAAAGTCCGGCGCGACGGCAACATCCAGAAGCCCGCCCTGTCCGGTTTCGGCGACGGCAGGCACACCCGGAATTGGAGCCGAGAGGGCGCCATCGGCGTAAAGGCGCAACTGGCCCGACCGCTCCGTGACGAGAGCGCTGCCGTCGGGCAGGAAGTCGAGCCCCCAGGGATTGGAAAGACCGCGCGCGAGCGTTTCGGAGGAGACGGTCACCTTGTCCGTGGCAAACGATTTGGCAGCCGCAAATGAGGGCAGGGCCAGAAGGGCGGAAGCCAGAGCTGTTCGCAGGACCAGGTTGTGCATGAAACTTTCTCCCATTACGCGATTCCGTCAACAGACAGGATGTAGCCACATTCAGGCAAGACAGATTTGTTCGCGATTGGAGCAGTTGTACGTTCGGAACGCAAAAATTTGCGTGAAAAACGTCATGACCTTGTTATATTGACAGGGGTCATGAGAAGCGGTTCCGCAGGCAGAAGCTTTCGGACCGTTTCTTTTTATGTCTGCGCCTGTGGCAGGGCGGCGTTTCGCGCATCGCGTGCGGAAGCTGTTCCTGTTTTCATGTCTGGAAGGTGAATGAAATGATCAAGGTTCCGATGACGCTCGCCGGAGCTGCGGCGTTGAAGGAAGAGCTGCGTTGGCGTCAGCAGGAAGAGCGCCCGCGCATCATCGAGGCAATTGCCGAGGCGCGCGCGCATGGCGACCTTTCGGAGAATGCTGAATATCATGCAGCCAAGGAGGCGCAGAGCCTCAATGAAGGCCGCATCGGCGAGCTCGAGGATTACATCGCCCGCGCTGAAGTGATCGACGTGTCGAAGCTGTCCGGCGACACCATCAAGTTTGGTGCAACCGTGATGCTGGTCGACGAAGACACGGAAGAGGAAAAGACCTACCAGATCGTTGGCGATCAGGAAGCCGATGTGAAGGCCGGTCGTATTTCCATTTCCTCGCCCATCGCGCGTGCGCTGATCGGCAAGGCCGTTGGTGATTCCATCGAAGTGAATGCTCCGGGCGGTGCGCGGGGCTACGAAGTGATAGAAGTCCGCTACGGCTGACCATGTCCGGCAAAGTGCCCGCAAGCGCGAGCGGCCAGCCACTTCCCGTCAGAGACGTGGAAGTGGTGGCCCCGAACTTCAAGAAGCGGCTTTCGGGCGTCACCAGCACAATCGTGCAACTGGTGCCCAAACAGGCCGAGAGCCTGGCCATCACAACCGTGGGGCCGGGCCTTCCCGACACACTGCCGAAGCTGCGCTGGTGGCAGGTGCCGGGTCTTTTGCTGAAACCCCATAACCGTCCGTTCCGTGTCTGGCATGCCCGGCGCAATCCGGAGATGCTGGCCGGTGTGGTGCTGCGTGATGTTTTCCGCGCGCCCCTGAAACTGGTCTTCACCTCCGCTTCCCAGCGTCATCACACGCGCTGGACGCGCTTTCTGATCAACCGCATGGACCGCGTGGTGGCGACGAGCCGCAAGACGGCGAGCTATCTCGAGGTCCCCAATCAGGTTGTGATGCATGGCATCGACACCACGCGCTTCTCGCCGCCGCCAGGCCCCGCCGAGGGGGCGGCGGCCGTCGGCATGCCTGAAGGGCAGCGCTATGTCGGTTGCTTTGGCCGGGTGCGGCATCAAAAGGGCACCGATCTCTTCGTCGATGCGATGATTGCCTTGCTGCCGGAGCGGCCGGGCTGGTCTGCGATCATCGCCGGTCAGGCGACGCAGCCGCACGCCGCTTTCGAGGCAGGGCTGAAGGAAAAGGTGCGCGCTGCCGGACTTGCCGACCGTGTTCATTTCGTTGGCACCCGCGAAGACATTCCCGCTTGGTACCGTGCGCTTTCGCTTTTCATCGCGCCGCAACGTTGGGAAGGGTTTGGCCTGACGCCGCTCGAAGCGATGGCGACAGCGGTGCCTGTCGTCGCCACGGATGTGGGCGCATTCTCCGAGTTATTGGAAAATAGCGGTGCGGGCACGCTTGTTGCCGTTGATGATCTCGGAGCGATGGTTTCTGCGGCAGCGCATTACATGGATGACGACGCCTTGCGGGGCAGGGCAGCCGATGCAGCGCTTTTGCATGCACGGTCGCATTTTCCCCTTGAAGGTGAGGCAAAAACGCTGAACGGGATCTATGAGGATCTGTGGCGAAAGGCTTCAAAGTGAAGATCGAAGGCTTCATCATTCACCTTCAGCGCGCGACCGCCCGGCGACAGCAGGTGGATCATCTTCTGAAAGAACTGCCGGTCAAGGCCAGCGTGGTGAACGCGGTGGACGGTCAGGCAATGAGCGATGAAGAGATCGCAGGCCATTATGTGAAGGAGCTTCACCGGCCGGCTTATCCGTTCGCCCTGCGCAAATCCGAAGTGGCCTGCTTCCTGTCGCACCGCAAGGTGTGGCGCATGATCGTGGAGCGCGGGCTCGATGCGGGGCTGATCATCGAAGACGATGTGGCGCTCGACGTCGCGCTTTTCGGGCGCTGCTTCGAGATGGGGAAGGCCGCCTGCAAGGGGGCTGCCTATGTGCAGTTTCAGACGCGGCCTGTGAAAGGCGCGTTTCGCACTGTTGCACGCGGTGATGGGATTGACGTGGTTTCGCCCGAAATCACGCAATTGCGCACGTCTGCCCAGCTGGTTTCGCGCGAAACGGCGGAAAAACTGCTCGATCTCAGCGAACGTTTCGACCGTCCGGTGGACACCTTTCTCCAGATGCGCTGGCTGACGGGCATTACGCCGGTCTGCGTTGTTCCGTCTGGCGTTTCCGATCGCACGCAAGAGACGGGCGGCAGCACGATTCAGGGTGGCAAGACGCCTTGGCAGCGGGTCTCGCGTGAGTATCACCGCTTCATGTACAGGCAGGCCGTGCGACGCCTGTCGGCTGCAGACCGATGCTAATTCTGGTCATCAATCTCGACCGGGAGAAAAAGCGTCTTCAACACATGCGCAAGGAGTTCTCCGCGCATGGGCTCGCGTTTCAGCGTGTTGCGGCGGTTGATGCCGCCCGGCTTTCCGACGAGACGATTGCTGCGTATCGAAAGGGCAAACCGAATTTCTACGAACTCGGCGTGGGTGAGGTGGCCTGTTTTCTTTCCCATCGAAAATGCTGGGAAATCGCGGCGGAAAGTGCGGAAAACCACACGCTCGTGTGCGAGGACGACCTCTTTCTGGGCGAGAATGCCGGGGAAGTGCTGGCCAGTGGAGACTGGATGCCTGCCGACGGCGGGATCGTGAAGGTGGAAGCGTCACGCTTCAAGACCCTTGTGGGCAAGGTTCCCGTGGCGGAAATTGCGGGCCATGGCGTCTTCGCGCTTCATCGCGATTATGCCGGTGCGGGCGCCTACATCATCTCCCGCGACTGCGCGCGCGAACTGCTGGCGCTGACGGAGACGTTTTGCGATCCTGCGGATCAGTTTCTGTTCAACCGTACGGTGCCGGGGTGGCATGGCAGGCCGATCTATCAGCTGATGCCCGCAGTGGCGATCCAGGAAGTTTTTCTGAAACCGGCATCCGGTCAGGCGCTTGGCAGCGCTCTGCAGGGTGAGCGGCGCACCAAGCGGCGTACGGGCTTTGACAAGCTGCGCCGTGAAGCGGCGCGCCCCTTCGAGCAATTGGGTGGGGTGATCAGCGGCGTGGTAACCGGACTTTTCTCCGACCGTCGCTGGGTGCGTGTCCCTTTCCGCTGAAAGGAAGGGACGGATCTCACCACAATGATGGGCTCTTGTTGGTTAAATTAGATCTCGCCCGATTTATGCGGCAATTGATATTTTATAAGGTCGTTTATTGCGACTCAGGAGTCGGTTTAATCTGATTTCTGCAATAAATTGGCAGTGTCGAGTAAATGAAGCTATACCTGATAAACCTTCGCAGGGCAGAAGATCGCCTGGCGCTGCTCCGCGAGCGTTTCGGGGCGGCGGGGCTTGAGGTTACGCGCGTCGAAGGCGTCGACGGCAGATTGCTGGACCAGTCCGAGCTGGATCGGCACATTTCCGGGGAAGGGCGCTGGGGACGGCTGACGCCGGGCGAGGTCGGCTGTTTTCTGAGCCATCGGGCCTGCTGGCGCGCTCTGCTTGAGGATGGCGGGCGCTTTGGCGCTGTCTTTGAGGATGATGTTCTGCTTGGCGAGAATGCCGGCGCGGTTCTGGGCGACACTGCCTGGATCCCCGAGGACGCGGATATCGTGAAGATCGAGACGACCGCATCCCGTGTCTTTTTGGACGCAGAAGCCCGTGGCGCTGTCGATGGTCGAGCGCTCCATCGTCTGCGTTCATCGCACTATTGCGCGGCGGGTTACATCGTCTCGCGCGATTGCGCGCAGAGGCTTCTGTCGCAGAGCGAAGCATTCTGCGAGGCGCTGGACGATTTTCTCTTCAGTGGTCTCTCGCCGGTCTTCAAGTCATCGAGGATCTATCAGCTTTCACCGGCGATCTGCGTTCAGCAATGGGAAACGACGGGCGACGGCAGAACGCATGACCCGCACACCAGCATTGAAGGGCGCGACGACAAGGTGAAGCGCAGGCTGCCGCCAGGCGAGAGGCTGCGCGAGGTCTGGGGTAAGGAAAGCCGGACGCTGACAAACAAACTCATGGGACTTGCCGGTAAACGCCGGCGGCAGGTCGTGGAGTTCCGTTAAGATGCAGGATCCGTCTTCCTGGCTTTCCAGCCGTGATCAGATCGCACCTGATTGGCGAGACCGCATTTTCGTGTTCTGGCTGGGGCCAGCGGAGCTTTCCGAAACGCGGCTTGAGGGGCTGCGAACACTGACAACAAGCGAATGCAGGGTCCACCTCGTGACCGAGCAGACGCTTGCGAGCTTTGTTCTGCCCGGACGGCCCTTCCATGCGGCGTTCGCGTTTCTTTCGCCGATCCACCAGTCCGATTATCTGCGCGCCTATTTCATGCATCATTTCGGCGGCGGCTACACGGACATCAAGCGCTGCCACGCTTCATGGAAACCCGCATTTGAGGCAATCGAGCGGGAAGAAGCGCTTGGCGCGGGATATGGTGAAGTGCCGGGTGGCACGGCGCGTTTCCATAAGTCGAAAATCGCGGGCCAGCGGTATTTTCTGGATAGGCCGGCCGGTGCGCTGGAGATGGCCTGGCGCTATCGCAGGACAAAGCGGCTGCGTGGGCATGTGATCGGCAACGGCGCTTTCATCTTCCGGCCTGACACGGAACTGACCGGTCGCTGGCTTTCGATTGTCGAAAAGCGGCTGGATATTCTTCTGCCGCATCTCAAGGCCAATCCCGCGCGATACCCGAAGGAAGTGCCGGGCGTTGATTATGGCGACGGGCCTTCACGCTACCCGGTGCCGTGGAGCTTTCTGCTTGGGGATGTGCTTGCGCCGCTCACGCTCGAATATCACCGGCGCATTCTGCAACTGGTGCCTGCGCCCGATTTCGAAAACTACGAATAGCAATGCCGGGTAAGTGCAGGAAGTCGCGATATGCAGCTTCCGCGTGCCTAGTCTATGGCGACGAGGCCTTCGTCCTTGACCTGGCGGATGGTGAGCGCGGTGCGCACCGTGTCGACATTGGGCGCGGAGGTTAACTGCTCGATCACGAAGGTCTGGAAGGTGGTGAGGTCCGGGGCCACGCAATGCAGCATGAAGTCGGAATCGCCTGACACCATCCATGCGCGGCGCACGATTGGCCATTTGAGCGTGCGCTCGGCAAACGTCTTGAGCTCCGTCTCGGACTGGTAATGCAGCCCGATGAGGCAGAACGCCACCACGTCGAGACCAAGGGCCGGTGAATTCAGGAGGGCGCGGTACCCCTTGATGATGCCGCTCTCTTCGAGCCGTTTGACACGGCGAAGACAGGGCGGGGCGGAAATGCCGACGCGCCGCGACAGTTCCACATTGGTCATTTTGCCGTCGGCCTGAAGCTCGCGCAGAATTTTCCAGTCGATTGCGTCAAGATCGGCCTGTAGCGGCATTGTGTTTCCCAATTCTGTTGCCATATCGCCGTGCGTCCATCTCGGCGCACAAAGGACGATCTACATTTTACTGGAGCATCGGAACAGCCCGAAAAGCGGAAACGCCCCAGCGCGCGAGAATCTCTCCTGCACGCAGACCGAAATTAGGGCATGCGTCATGGCAAGCCAAGCAATGCATTTGTTTGCGACGGGCTCTATCCACCGTGTTTGAGGGTATGCAGACTGCGATAAACAGCGGTAGCGGCGTTCGGTAGCTGTTGGAAACGCATTCCTCGCCTTGCACAATCGGGTGGTGAATACTTAGATCATGTCACCGAATTGTCCGGATGGTGGCCTAATAGGTCGGCCGTCCAAAAAATGCGTATCGTTGGCGGGTGGCTGCTTTGATGCGCGCAGAGCCAGAATTGCAGCCGGCAAGCGACCAGATGTCAGCTTCTGCGGGCCATCGAGGAAGAAAGGATTCACTCCATGTCACGTCGTCATGCACCCGTTCTCATCATTGGTTCGGGTCCGGCCGGATACACGGCCGCCATCTATGCGGCGCGCGCCATGCTGAAGCCTCTTCTCGTTGCGGGCATGGAGCAGGGCGGTCAGTTGATGATCACCACCGAGGTGGAGAATTATCCGGGCTTTGCCGATCCGATCCAGGGCCCCTGGCTGATGGAGCAGATGCGCGGCCAGGCGGAGAATGTCGGCGCGGAAATCGCCAACGACCTGATCGTGGAAGCGGATCTTTCCTCGCGCCCCTTCCGGCTCAAGGGCGATTCCGGCACGGAATACACCTGTGACGCCCTCATCATCGCCACAGGCGCAAAGGCGAAGTGGCTTGGCCTGCCCTCCGAAGAAACCTTCATGGGCTTCGGTGTCTCGGCATGCGCCACCTGCGATGGCTTCTTCTATCGCGGGCGCGACGTCGTGGTGGTCGGCGGCGGCAATACCGCGGTCGAGGAAGCGCTTTATCTTTCCAATCTCGCCAAGACCGTAACGCTGGTTCATCGCCGCGACGAACTGCGCTCCGAGCGCATTCTGCAGGAGCGCCTGCTGGCGAAAGAGAATGTGAAGGTCATGTGGGACACGGTGATCGATGAAATCACCGGCACCCCGGCCAAGCCGCCAATGCCGGCATCGGTAACGGGCGTGCGCCTCAAGAATGTGCATTCGGGCGAGGTTTCCGAGCTGGCAACGCATGGCGTGTTCGTGGCCATTGGCCATGCGCCGGCGGTTGAGCTGTTTGAAGGCAAGCTGAAGCAGAAGCCGAATGGCTATCTCTGGACGCAGCCGGGCACGACACAGACCGATGTGCCGGGTGTGTTTGCAGCGGGCGACGTGGCCGACGATGTCTACCGCCAGGCGGTCACGGCGGCGGGCCTTGGTTGCATGGCGGCGCTTGAAGCGGAAAAATACCTGGCGGCGCTGGAAACAGAAAAGGCGGCTGCCGAATAGAGCGGGAACAACACGCAACGACAGCCGGGCGGCAACGCCCATAACGGTACGAGCGCCTGACAGAGGAGAACGAGGCGTTGGACTGGGACAAGCTCAGAGTTTTTCACGCTGCCGCAGAGGCTGGCTCGTTTACGCACGCCGCTGAGATACTGCATCTTTCGCAGTCGGCGATTTCGCGCCAGGTGAGTGCGCTGGAGCAGGAAGTGGGCGTGCCGCTTTTCCATCGGCACGCGCGCGGCCTCGTTCTGACCGAGCAGGGCGAGATGCTCTACCGCACCGCGCATGAGGTGCTGATGCAGCTCGAAAGCGTGCGCGTACGGCTGACCGAGGCGAAGGATCGCCCATCCGGCCTGTTGAAGGTCTCCACCACGGTGGGGCTTGGCACGGGCTGGCTGACGGAGCGTCTGCCGGAGTTCATCGAACTCTATCCGGACATCGAGTTGCAGCTGATCCTCGACAATGAGGAGCTGGATCTGACCATGCGGCAGGCCGACTGCGCCATTCGCATGCGTCAGCCGCAGCAGCCGGATCTCATTCAGCGCAAGCTGTTCACCGTGCATTTCCACCTGTTCGCATCGCCATCCTATGTGAACAAGCATGGCAAGCCGTCGTCGATCGCGGATCTGGACAAGCACCGGATCGTGACGTTTGGCGAGGCAGTGCCGCCGCATCTGAGCGACATGAACTGGCTGGAGACCGCTGGCCGACCGGAGGGCCAAAAGCGCCAGACAGCGCTTCAGATCAACAACATCCTGTCGATCAAGCTGGCCGTTCAGCGTGGTGCCGGCATCGCGATGCTGCCTGATTATGTGGTCGGCAAGAGCAACGATCTCGTGCAGCTTATGCCCGAAACGGCGGTGCCATCCTTCGACACCTATTTCTGCTATCCGAACGTGATGAAAAATCAGGCAAAGCTGCATGCCTTCCGCGATTTCTTGATTTCAAAATCGCGTCATTGGGCATTTTGACGCAGTATTTCCAAAGAAATACGGCGTGTCATGCAAAATTGCATGGGTGAATTGCAAAATCATGTGGTTGTTATTTAGGCGGCGATTGCCCATATGAGAAGCACTCCCGGGGGCGTTCTCCTCCCATTTGCCCCCGCGAGTGTTCCCCTCTGGAGGTTTCGCCTATATGGCACTTCCAATGACTAAGCCGGATCTCTTTTGATCCGGCTCTTTTTTTATCTGCACCCCAAAACCGCGATTGTCAGCGATAGAGCTGTTCGTTTTCGAGCCCCGCATAAAGCGCGGCAACCTCTTCGCCATAGCCGTTGAAGAGCTGCGTGGGCACGGTCTCGCCCGTGTGGAGGACACGCTCTTCCGCCTGGCTCCAGCGCGGATGCGGAACCTGCGGGTTCACATTGGCCCAGAAGCCGTATTCGCTGGCCGCGATCTCTTCCCAGAAGCTGACGGGCCGCTTTTCCGTGAAGCTGATCCGCCGGATCGATTTGATGGACTTGAAGCCGTATTTCCAGGGCAGGGCGAGGCGCAGGGGCGCGCCGAACTGTTTTGCAAGCGGCTTGCCATAGACGCCCGTCACCATGAAGGCGAGGTCGTTGGCCGCTTCCTCCATCGTGACGCCTTCCACATAAGGCCAGGGATACCAGACCTGTTTCTGTCCGCCGGCAACGCTCGGGTCGTTGAACGTCTCGAAACGCACATAGCGGGCGGCTGAGAGCGGACTGGCGAGCGCCACAAGGGCGGAAAGCGGAAAACCCGTCCACGGCACGGTCATCGACCATGCCTCAACGCAGCGATGCCGGTAGAGACGTTCTTCCAGCGGCATGCGTTTGGCCAGATCCTCGAAGGCGATGGTCATGGGCTTTTCCACCAGACCGTCGATCTCGATGTCCCACGGATGGGTGGGCAGCGCCTGTGCGGCGCGCGCGATCTGCTTGTGGGAACCGAATTCGTAGAAATTGTTGTAGGCGCTGCTGACGTCTTCCGGCGTCACGTCACGTTCGATCGTGTAGGCCGTGTTGCGCTCTGCCGGATAAAGCGCGGCGGTGCGGCCTGCGGCGTCATCCCCGCCCTGCGCCCGTGCCATCCCGGGCAGCAACCCGGCGCCGGCAATCGCGCCCATGCCAAGCCCCAGCCCTTTCAGAATGGTCCGGCGGTTGGCGAAAACGTCTTCCGGCGTGGCCGCATGTTCGGCGACCGCCCAGCGCGGGCGGCGGTGGATGGCGGGCATGGCTTTCTCCAGCTTGCTTTTCCAGTTTGTCCAAGTGGTAGGGCCAGATGCCCGCCTGTCAAAATCACACGACTTCACGATTGTGTGCCGCAGGGGCTGAAGCCCTGCGGCTGTTGCCGCTTACGCCGCCTTCCCCTGCGCGTTCATTGCGGCGTCTGCCAGCCGCCCCGTAAGCTCGGCCATATGATCGAAGCTTGCGCGATAGCCCGCCACGCCTGCCGTGGCCGAGCGCAGTTCGATGATCAGGTCGCCTGTCTCCGATGCCGGGATCATCGCTTCCACCACGTCCCAGCCGTTCCAGCCGGGGCGCGCGTCAAAACCGAGGATCTGCCCGCGTCGCTGAGAGAGGATGGCGGTCACCCGCGCCGTCGCATCGGACGGCGTGTGAACCTCCACCTTGAGGATCGGCTCCAGCAAAACAGGAGAACAGTCGCCAAGCCCTTCTTTCATGGCCAGCCTGCCGGCAAGCTGGAAGGCCATGTCGGAGGAATCGACGCTGTGATAGGAGCCGTCTGCAAGGTTCACCGCCACATCGATGACGGGAAAGCCAAGCGGCCCGCATTTCAGATAATCGATGACGCCGGCTTCCACGGACGGGATGTACTGCTTGGGCACCACGCCACCGGTGATCGTGTCGGTGAACTCGAAGCCCGAGCCGCGGGGCAGGGGGCGGATATCCAGAACCACATCGCCGAACTGCCCGTGCCCGCCCGACTGCTTCTTGTGGCGGCCACGCTGGGTGGTGTTTTTGCGGATCGTCTCACGGTAGGCGACGCTGGGCGGGGCCGTGGTGATCGGCACCTGGTATTTGCCTTCCAGCCGCTCGCGGGTGACGCGCAGGTGCATCTCGCCCTGGCCGCACAGCACCGTCTCTCCGGTTTCCTGCCGCTGTTCGAGGCCAAGTGCTGAATCTTCCTCCGCCAGCTTCTGCAGGCCGAGCGAGAGCTTTGCCTCGTCCTTTCTGTCGCCGGGCCGCACAGCCATGGAGTAGACGGGCTGAGGCGGCTCAAGCGCGATCAGCGGCGCAATCGGCGTCTTGCCCGTGGTGAGCGTATCGCCTGTCCGCACGTCGTCCAGCTTGCCGAGAGCAACCGTTTCGCCGGCCTGTGCGCTGGCGACCTTGTTCTGCTCGCGGCCAAGCAGCGTGTAGATGCCCGAGACCTTGTCGGATGCCTTCTCGTTGCGCACTTCCGTTCCGTCGGTGAGCGTGCCGCACAGCACGCGCGAGACCGAGAGCTTGCCGCCATGGGGCGTGTGGATGGTCTTCATGACCTGAAGAACCGTGTCGTCCGTCTCCTGCAGGCCAAGACGCTCGCGGGTGGCTTCGATGTCGGGTGAATCGTGCCGGATCGACTTCAGCAGCCGCAGGATGCCATTGCCCTTTTCCGCCGAGCCGATGAGAACCGGCGTAACACTGCCGTCGCGCAAATCGGCCGCCAGATCGTCGAAGATCGCATCGCGCGGCGGTTCGATCTCTTCGAGCAATTGCTCCATCAGCTTGTCGTCGTGGTCGGCCAGCGTCTCCAGCATGGAGAAGCGGGCCTCCACCTCGCGCGCCCTGTCGTCGTCGTCGATGGGCGCGATCTCGCTGCTGGCGTGTTCGCGGTAGATGTAGGCGCGCTCAAGCGCCAGATCGATGGAGCCGATGACAATGCCGTCCTTGCGCAGCGGGATCTGGCGCAGCATCAGCGGTGTGTCGCTGGTCGGCTGCAGCATCTTCAGCATGTCGCGCACGCCGAGCGTGGCATGCTCGATCTTGTTGAGAAAGATCATGCGCGGAATGCCCAGCTCGTCCAGCCGGTGGAGGGTGAGCTGAAGGGCGGCGATCTTCTTTTCGTCGGGTTCCGTCACGACGATGGCCATGTCGGCAGCCGCCAGAACGGGATCGGCCTCATGGGCGAATTCAATCGAGCCCGGGCAGTCGACGAAGGTCATGCTCTCGCCCAGAAACTCCGTCGTGGCGATGCTCGCCTCGACGCTCATCTGGTGCTCTCTGGCCTCTGCCGAATGATCGCCGACTGTCGCGCCGGAGCCGGTCGCGGCCTGTTTCATTATGGCGCCGGTACGTTCCAGAATGGCTTCAAGAAGGGTGGTCTTACCGCTTGCAAACGGACCGACAATGGCGATGCATTTCGGTCCGCGGCTTCTTTCTCCCGAGCGTGTTCCCATGGCTGGCGGTCTCCTGTCACGCGTTTCACCCACACGTTTCATGAGCGGCGGCCGGCCTCGGCGGCCGTCGCGCGGTCGTGGCGCGTTGACGGATGATCAGGAGCATTCTGCGCCCTTGAGAAACCCGTGCGTGGCATCTGCATGCCGGAGCGCCGACGTTCTCCGTGAAAATATCGTCACACGGCTGCGGGTTTTGGGCAAGGGGCGTCAGGCCGAGAGAGCTAGCGCCCGACGTTCAGTGAGGCCGGGCGCTTCTCGAAAAGGGGGCAGAGGCTGCGGTTTTCCCAGATAATAGCCCTGAAAGCGATTGCAGCCGGCCGAGCGGGCCAGCCGGAACTCTTCCTCTGTTTCGATCCCCTCCGCCACGATGACGAGATCCTGAATGCGCGCGATCTGGGTGAGGGCGGAGACGAACACCTGGGCGATGCGGTCATCGTCCAGATTGTGAATGTAGCTGCGGTCGATCTTGATCGCATCGATGGGCAGCGTCTTGATGTAGTTGAAGCCGCAGTGACCCGTGCCGAAATCGTCGAGCGCAATGTGGAAGCCCATCTCGCGCAGCCGAACGATGCGGGCGATGATCTCCGGCGTGGCGGCGGTGGCCACGGTTTCGGTAATCTCGAGAATGAAGCGGTTGGCCTGCGCATCCGTCTCCTGCAGAACGCGGTCCAGCATGTGCACCAGACCATCACGCTTCAGCTGCTCGCCCGAGACATTGATGCTGATGCGGTTGTCGGGGAAGCGGTGCAGATCGAGGCAGGCCCGGCGGAAAACCCATTCGCCGATCATGTCGATCAGGCTTGACCGTTCGGCAATGGGGATGAACTCGCCCGGCGATATCATTCCGCGCACCGGGTGTCGCCACCGCACAAGCCCCTCCACGGCCGCGCGGTTTCGCTCCGTGTCGGTGATCACCTGATAGTGCAGCTCGAGTTCGTTGAGGTAGACAGCCGCCCTGAGTTCACGCTCGAGAAGACGGCGCTGACGTTTCTCCGACAGCATGTCCGGATCGAAAACCGTCACCCTGCCGCGTCCTGCGCCCTTGCTTTCGTAAAGAGCCAGATCCGCCAGAAGTGGCAGTTCCTTGTGGCTGCTCGCGTGCTGTGGCGCGACGGCAATGCCGATGGAAGCGCTGAGCGGCACCTGATGTCCTTCGCAGGCGCGCCCGTCCTGCAGCATGGCAAGCAGCTTCTGGGCGCGCGTGCGGCAGCGGTTGAGGTCATTGCCGTACATCAGGATGGCGAACTCATCGCCGCCCAGTCGGCCAATGGCGCAGTCGGGAAAGCAATGCCGCGCGCAGGCGACCAGATGCGCAAGCGCCTCATCGCCAAACTGGTGGCCGAAACCGTCATTGAGCTGCTTGAAATGGTCGAGATCGACGAGCAGGAGCATGATGCGTCGCGGCTTGGACAGCGTGCCGATGCTTGCGCTCAGTTCGTCAAGAAAACGGCCGCGTGTGAGCGCGGTTGTCATGAGGTCGGTTTCGGTGACCCTGTGGCGCTCGGCTTCGATGCGCACGGCATCCTGAAGCTGCTGTGAAACGGTGCGTCGCAGATAGGTGAGCAGGGCCAGGCCTGCGACACTGAGCACCATGCAGGTCAGCAGCAGCCAGGTCGTGAAAGCGCTTTCCTCAGGCGGCGCAAAATAGGCGATGGCCACCATCGCCGTCGCCGAAATCAAAAGCGCTTGAACGCCGCTGTAAAACCGTTCGCCATTACGCTGCACGGTGGAGAGGATGCTCATGCCCCCGCTTTCTCCCCAAGGCCCCTGGAGACGGAGAGAACAATACGAAACTCTAAGGGGGCGTTAAGAATGTTGCGCGGCAAAAAAGATATTTTGCCGCGCAATCAAAACACCCCCTAAGGCAATTACTTCAGCGATGCGGTGAAGCGCTGAATCCGGTTGCAGGCTTCTTCAAGAAGCTCTTCCGACGTGGCGTAGGAAATGCGGAAGTTCGGGCCAAGACCAAAGGCCGAACCATGCACCACTGCAACGCCCTCGGCTTCCAGAAGCTCGGACACGAAGTCTTCGTCGGTCTCGATGACCTTGCCCGAAGGCGCGGTCTTGCCGATCAGCTCGGCGCAGGACGGATAGACGTAGAATGCGCCTTCCGGCACCGGGCAGTTGATGCCCTTCGCCTGGTTGAGCATGGAAACCACCAGATCGCGGCGGCCCTGGAAGATCGCCTTGTTTTTGGTGATGAAGTCCTGAGGACCGTTGAGCGCCTCGACGGCGGCCCACTGTGCGATGCTGCATGCGCCCGAGGTCTGCTGACCCTGGATCATGTCCATCGCCTTGATGAGCTCGATGGGGCCGGCCGCATAGCCGATGCGCCAGCCGGTCATGGCATAGGCCTTGGAGACGCCGTTCATGGTCAGCGTGCGGTCATAGAGCTTCGGCTCCACCTCGGCGATGGTGAAGAATTTGAAGTCGCCATAGGTGAGGTGCTCATACATGTCGTCCGTCAGCACCCACACATGCGGATGCGCCATGAGCACGTCGGCGAGCGCCTTGAGCTCGGCTTCGGTGTAGGCTGCGCCCGACGGGTTGGACGGCGAGTTCATGATCAGCCATTTGGTCTTCGGCGTGATGGCTTTTTCAAGCGCATCCGGCGTCAGCTTGAAGCCATTGTCGATGCTGGTCTCGGCGAAGACGGGCGTGCCGCCACAGATGGAAACCATCTCGGGATAGCTGACCCAATAAGGGCTCGGGATGACAACTTCATCGCCGGGATTGAGCGTCGCCATCATGGCGTTGAATAGGATCTGCTTGCCACCGGTGGCGACGATGGTCTGCTTCCAGTCATAGTCGAGATTGTTCTCGCGCTTGAACTTGGCGGCAATCGCCTCGCGCAGCGGCTGGATGCCGGAGACCGGCGTGTATTTCGTTTCGCCGCGATTGATCGCGTCGATGGCTGCATTCTTCACATTGTCCGGCGTGTCGAAATCCGGCTCGCCTGCGCCAAGACCGATAACGTCGCGGCCCTGCGTTTTCAGTTCGCGCGCTTTCTGGGAAACCGCGATGGTAGCGGAGGGTTTTACGCGTGAAAGGGCATCGGCAAGGAAAGCCATAATGGAAGACTCCGGTTCCTGTGAGATTTTACGCTGAGGATCAGCGTTTCCCTTCTTGTCCGATCACGAGCAAAATCGCAAGCCGCCAGCGAATTTGCAGCGTTAAACCAGTCGTTAACCGCGAATAAAGGCTGGGGTGCCATTCTGCCGGGATTGAATGACGACTTGCAAGGAAGCGCAGAATGTCGCGCAGCATCGGCCTGGCCCACATCGTCCGACAGGCGGACGCAAGTGCAGTGGGTGTCTGGGGTGGCTACACATTAAGAACCGCCTTCCAGCCGATCTTCTCCTTTCGCGGTGGACGACTTCTGGTGAGCGCCTATGAGGGGCTGTTGCGCCCTTTTCGCGATGGCCAGCCCGTGGGGCCGGGCATTTTCTTCTCCAGCATTCCCGAAGTCGACCGTTTTCACGTGGAGACGCTGGCGCGAACCGTGCATCTTCTGAATGCCGGTGTATGCCTGAACCGGGGGGCTTCCCTGTTCGTCAATTTCGACCCGTCGCATTTCGTGGATGCTGCTTCTGCGACAATCGCCCTGCGGGACATTCAGACAGTGCTGGCCGAGGCAGGCGTCGAGCCGCACCGCGTGGTCTGTGAGATCACCGAGCAGGAAACCGGTTCCGATGCGTCCCTGCTTGAGTTTGTGCGCGCCCTGAAGGGCTTTGGTTACCGCGTGGCGGTGGACGATTACGGCGCCGACAATTCCGACATGAAGCGGATTGAGGCTCTGGGACCGGACATCGTGAAGTTCGACGGGGCGTGGACGGCGCGCCTGCTCGCTTCCGCCTCGGGCGTCAGCCTGCTCACCGACATGGTCAGCGCGTTTTCCGAAAAAGGCATTCGCACGGTTTTCGAAGGCATCGAAAACGGCGAGCAGCTTCAGCTGGCCGAGCGCTGTGGTGTTTCGATGGTGCAGGGTTTTGCGCTGGCGAAACCGCAGCTTGCGCCGGGTGCGTTCGATGAATTCGAAGTCGCGCGCGAGACTGCGCGCAAGGAAATCCTTTCCAATGCAGCGGCCCGTCTGGAGCGGAGCAAGCCAGCGGATGACACTTCGTCTGCGCCTGCTGCGCGTGCAAGGCGCACATTTGGCCGGCGCGGAGCGTGATGTCATGGGAGCCGTGACTGTCCCCGGCGCGCCTGCCGGATCCATCATCGCCGATGAAATCGGTCTGGAGACAGGATTCCATGGAGCCTACCGGCTGAAATCCTTTTATCAGCCGGTCTTCCGTGTCTCAGGCGATAGCCTTGAGCCGGAGGCGCTGGATGCCTGCGCAAAGCCAATGCTCGATGGACGGCCCGTCGAGACAGAAATGTTCCTGCTGTCGGTCGCCCCGGAGCGCGAGCGGCAGGTGCGAACGCTTTGCAGTCTCCTGCACATTGGAAACTGCCACCAGATGCGTGAGGACGGTCTGTCGCTGCATCTGGGGTTCGACACAGAGCGGCAGAGCGACGCGGATGCAATGAGCCATCTTGCCTTCATGCTCGCGCGGCTTGCGCAGACCGGCGTTGCGCCTCAGGCGCTTGTCTGCGGTTTCCGGGCTGCTCCGGATCCGCTGGCAGAAGTGTCGGAGCGCCTTCTGGAGACAATGCGCAGCAGCGGTGTGCGCTTGTCGGTCGATGGTTTCGGACCGGGGCAGAGCGCGCTTGAGCGCGTCGAGAAGCTGCGGCCTGAAATCGTCAAGATTGATGGGAGCTGGTTCCGCCGGATCGCGCCCGTTGCGCCTGCCAGACGCCTCCTTGCAAAGCTCGTGCAAGGGCTGAAGCGGCAGGGAGCCAGCGTTCTTGTGAAGGGTGTGGAGACACCCCCGCAGCTCGAAGCGGCGCTGGATGCCGGGGCAGATCTGGTGCAGGGCGATCTGCTTGCAAGGCGGGCAATGGCCGGATCGGTGCAGGAGCTTGGCCCACTCGAAATCGACCGCTTTTTCCGGGATCCTGAAAAGGTTGTCGTTTCATTGCGTTAGAGCATCGGGCCGAAAAGTGGAATCCGGTTTTCGGGCACCCCGATGTTCCATCACGGGCCTGTATCGTTCCTTGGCCTCCAGAGAAGCGACCGGCGATCCAGGCCCGGCTTGCACCGGGCCTGTGACTGAGAGCAGCTACGCGCCTGCCTTGTCCCTTGCCGGCGGTGCATCATAGGCGTCGTTCTCGCCATAGGCGGCGGTGGCGGACGCCAGATCCGTCGTGCCTTCCCGATGGTTCTGCATCAGCACGATGCTTTCTGATGCCTCCGGTTTTGCAATGCGCGAGAGCATGGAGGCAAACTGTTCGTTTCTCTGCACCTCGACTGCGGCGCGTCTTGCCCATGCTTCAACAGCTATGTCGTCATCGGCCTTTGCCGGTGCGAAGCTTCCGGAACTCGCCTGATATGTGGAGGGGCCGCCGCGCGCATGTGACGCTGCCGCTGGCTGCGCGCCCGGTCTTGCGCCTGATGCCGGTGTGCCGGACGTGTCCGCCGCCGCCGGCGACTGGCTGGTTCCACCCTGTGCTGGCGTGGCGGAAGACGGTTCGGAAGTGGAGGGCGCGGGGGGCGGGGCCGGTGGCCTGGAGGTGTGTCCGCCAATCAGCGGCAGATTCAAGATATTGCCGAGCAACAGGGTCTATCCTCTTTTCTGGTCGATGCGTTTGGGCGGTTGGTTGCGCCCGTTGTTCTCTTGCTACCAGAGGAGGATTTTGAAACCGTGTCTGCCTTCTCTACAATTTGATGAAAAAGCCCTTCTTTCAGGGCTTTCCTGTTGTTCAGGCCGCTGCCTGAGAGTCAATATCCGGACGCTGGCTCGAAGCGCTTCCGGCTTTTGCTGCATTCGTGCTGGCATGTTTGCGCACGACACGCAGGACGGCATTCAAGAGGTCAACGTCGATGTAATACAGCTGGGAGAGCTCGGCGGGGACCTGATCGAGCTTTATGCCACTGGACAGGAGGCGTTTGACCTCCGCAACCATCTCGGAAGGTTCGGTCAGGCGGTCCTTGATACCGTTGTCGGTTGAATGGCGCATGGAATTCTCGTCGGTTTGAATGACACTGACGCAAAAGAGACCCAACGCTGAACAAGAATACCGCCAAGAAATCGACCGATTGGCGGCAAGATTGTGGCTGTCCCCACTAACCACCGGGACCGCCAGAATCGCTGTAATTATGCGCGACCTGTGTTTGTGCGCAAGAGCAAGATTCAACCAGAGGCTAGGGCCCTGACTCTGGAGCCCGGCTAGAATGAGAATGACGCCTGGGCTGGCTCCGCATTCGGAGAGCGGGCGTTCTCCATGGCCAACATCTTCTGCTTGGTGGCGATGCCGCCATGAGCCGAAAATCCGCCGATCTTGCCGCCGGCCGCCAGAACACGATGGCAGGGTATGATGAGCGGCATGGGATTGCGCCCCATGGCTGCGCCCGTTTCTCGGGTGGCCCTGGGAAAGCCGACGCTCTCGCAAAGCGCGCCATAGGTCGTGGTCTCGCCATAGGCGAGCCTGCGCATGGCCGTGTAGAGCGTGCGGTGAAACGGGCTGATGCCCGAGAGATCGAGGGGAAACCCGGAAAAGTCCTCTTCGCTTCCCGCGAAGTAGCGTTGCGCCGCCGTCACGAGTTCTGCCACCGCGCCGGATGGGGTGGAAGTCGCGGCATCCGGCAGCCGGGCTTTCAGCTGCTGCTCAACCGCGTCAGGCTCTGGCGTTGGCAGGACAAAGCGCACGAGGCCGGCATCGCTCCAGCCCGCGCCGCAAAAGCCGAAGGCGGTTTCAAATACATGATGGCCGGGCACGGACATGGCGCTTCCATTCCGATCGTTTCGCGGCCCAGCTCTAACATGGATACATTCTGGCACGAAGAGTGAACGAAGGGTCACCTGACAAATGATTGCCTTACCCAAGGTTGCGCGATAGAAGGCGCGCGGGTGGGGACTCGTTGATCGAAGGAATGCGCCTTGCCTCTTTTCTCCCGTTATCTCGTTGCCGGACTTGTGATCGCGCTGCCGTCGCTGGCTGCATGCACGACCGCGGGGAGCGACGTTCAGGCGAAGACCGATGCCGCTGAAAGCCGTGCCGATGCACAGCTTGTGGCAAACAGCCTGGTGGCAGAGCAGGACGCCCAGATCAGCGATGGAGATGTGACGCCGGATGCCTTTGCGGGCCAGCGTCCGCCCAGCGCGGCCCTGACGGCGCTGGAGGCTGGCGGAAAGGTGTCGCCGGTTGCCCCGCGCAGCGCTGAGCTCGATGCACTGATCGCGCAATATGCGGGCATTTACGAGGTGCCCGAGCGGCTGGTGCGGCGTGTCGTCAAGCGCGAGAGCAATTTCAACCCGGCTGCCCGCAACCGTATCTACTGGGGTCTCATGCAGATCCGTCATGATACCGCGCAGACCATGGGCTACCGTGGGCCTGCTTCCGGTCTTCTGGACGCGGAAACGAACCTCAAATACGCGGTCAAATATCTGCGCGGCGCCTATATGACGGCTGACGGCAATGAGGATAAAGCCGTTCGTTTCTATGCAAGCGGCTATTATTACGACGCAAAGCGCAAGGGTATCCTTAAGGAAACCGGCCTGCGCAACTGACGTCAGCTGACGGCAAGAGATGTCAGCAAACCTGCCCGCTTCCCGCGAAATGCGGTTCAGGGCAATTGCTCATTGGTGTATTTCTCCGCGCTGTCGGATTCCGCCCCCCGGGTCCGTCTTGCAGCTGACAACAGGCTGCCGGAGGAACAGGCATGAACGATACTTTACCGGTTCAGACCGGTTCAGCGGCGCAGGACGCCGCGCAGCTCGCCATTTCAGTGCGCGGGCTGGTCAAGCGTTTCGGTGACGTCAAGGCGCTGGACGGGATCGACCTCGACGTGCCGCGCGGCATGATTTTCGCCATTCTCGGCCCCAATGGCGCGGGGAAGACAACGCTCATACGATTGCTGGCGACGCTTGCGCAGCCTGATGGTGGAACCGCGCGCGTCATGGGGCACGATCTGGCGACCGAGCCGCATGCCGTGCGCGGCGCAATCGCGCTGACCGGGCAGTTCGCCTCGCTGGATGAGGATCTCACGGGGCGCGAAAACCTGGTCATGCTGGCGCGGCTCTGGGGCTTTGCCGGGCGCACCGCAAAGGCGAGGGCGGATGAGCTGCTTTCCGCCTTCGAGCTTTCCGCTGCGGCGAAGAAGCAGGTGAAGTCCTATTCGGGTGGCATGCGCCGGCGTCTCGACATCGCCGCGTCCCTGATCGTAACGCCGGGTGTTCTCTTTCTCGATGAGCCGACCACCGGTCTTGATCCCAAGGCGCGCCAGGGTGTCTGGAAGATGATCCGCGCGCTGGCGAAGTCGGGCGTCACCATTCTCCTGACAACACAGTATCTGGAGGAAGCCGACCAGCTTGCCGCCCGCATTGCAGTGATCGATCACGGCCGCAAGATCGCCGAGGGCACGAGCCGCGAGTTGAAGTCGGCAATCGGCTCGGGCTTTCTGCATGTGGCCGTTGCCGATACGGAGCGTCTGGATGAGGCCGAGGCCATTCTGGAGCATGCGCTGGACGGTACGGCGCAGCGCAGCGCCGAGGGGGCGACGCTCTCCATCGTCGCCGGGTCTCCGAAAGCCGCCAATGAGGCAATCGCCAGGCTGCTTGCGGCTGGCATTGAACTTTCCGATTTCTCCATGGGCTCGCCCAGCCTTGATGAAGTGTTCTTCGCGCTGACAGGCCAGCCCATCGAAGAGGATGCACAGGGAGACGTGTCATGAATTCCGCCGAGACTGGTCCTGCCATAGAGACTGGCCCTGCCATGCTTTCCAATGTGGCGCGGCCGCCGCGGCCTTCGGCTATTGCAAATGCGCTGACCTTTGGCTGGCGGGCGGTGCTGAAATTCAAACATGTGCCCGAGCAGCTGTTCGATCTGATCATGACGCCGCTCATGTTCACGCTGCTTTTCACATTCGTGTTTGGCGGCGCTCTCGCGGGCTCGACCAGCGATTACCTCCAGTTTTTCCTGCCGGGCATTCTCGTGCAGACGGTGGTGTTCAATTCCGTCTATTCGGGCATGGGGCTTTCGACAGATCTGTCGAAAGGACTTTTCGAACGTTTTCGCTCACTGCCCATCTGGTCCCTTTCACCCTTTGCCGGATTGATGGTCGGAGATGTCCTGCGCCACACGATTGCGGGCCTCATCATCCTGACTGTCGGGCTGGTTTTGGGATATCGGCCCGAAGCGGGGCTGACGGGCATCGTCGCCTCTTTCCTGCTGCTTATCGCAATCGGGTTTGGCACGGGCTGGATCTTCATCGTGCTCGGGCTTCTGATCCGCACGCCGATGACGGTGATGACAATCGGCTTCACCTTCATCTTCCCGCTGGTCTTCGCCTCCAACATCATGGTGCGTCCCGAAACAATGCCTGGCTGGCTGGAGGCCTTTGTGGTCCGGAACCCGGTTTCGCATATGACGACGGCTTTGAGGGGGCTGATGGCGGGAACGGCCACAGGTGGTGAAGTGCTCCTGGCGCTTCTTGCACCGGCATTGCTGACGGTCGTTCTTTCGCCAGTCGTTCTGTGGCTTTACCGTCGCCGTTAGGCGGTGCATTCTTTGCGTGAGAGAATAGAGCGCGCCCTTTAGAAGGGCGCGCTCTGCTTCATTCAATCTGCCTTGGCCTTCACCTTTTGCGGGACGAGGTCAAACCCTTCGTCCTGATACTGGAAGAGAAGGCAGTCTTGGCCTTCAGCGCAACCGCTGAAGTGGTCCAGTCGTCCCGGCAGGAAGTAGAATGATCCAGCCGGATATTCTGTACGCTCGCCGTCGACCACAGCGTAAAATGTGCCCTGCATCACCACCGTCGAAATGTCCCGACTGTGATAATGATACGGATTGCTCTTGCCGGCCGGAAACAGGACGAGAGCCTCGTAAGGGCTCTCGCCTGCAAGGTCGCCCCGAACATTCGCGTATTTTATGCCACCCGAATCCGGGAGCTCGATCCATTCGAGTTCGGATACGGGAAAGGAAATCATCCTTTTCTTGATCAATGCCTGGTCCGTACAGGCTGCTATCACAGCCAGCATTGCCACAAGAGGCAGGGCATGTCTTGCAAAGCGCTTCATTTCAGAAAAGTCCTTGGTGCTTTAAATGTGTGCGCGGGGCCTTGAAATACGGAGCCCCGGATTCGCGCTCTAACGGGTTTTCAGAGCGAGAATGGCCTTCGTGTCGAGGATTTCGGCAAAGGTGTCGGAAAGCGTCACCAGCGATGCCTCGTGTAGAACGTCGTGGGAAATCACCTTGCCATCCGGTCCGGTGATGTCGCGTGTAGCGCAGGCGTCGGAGGCAACGATCACGTCATATCCGAGCGGAACCGCATCACGCGCCGCTCCCGAAACACAGGCATGGGTCATCAGTCCGGCAATGACGAGCGTGTCGATCCCATCCACCTTGAGACGGGCATCGAGATCGGTGCTTGGGAACACGCTGACGGACGTCTTGCAAAGGACATGATGATGCTTTGCCGGCTCGATTTCCGGGTGAAATGCGACCGTTTCTCCATCTTGCGCGAAGATTGGCGCACCTTTCGGCGTTACATGCTGTATATGATAAACAGCAATTTTGTTCGCGTCGGCCCATGCGATCAGCTCAAGCGCTTTGGACAGCGCTGCTTCGCCATTGGGGACAGGCATTCTGCCGGAAAAATATTCTTCTTGAAAATCAATAACAATAAGTGCGGTTTTTCCCGGATTTATCACCTCTTTCGGCGTGCTTCCTGTCATGGTTCTAATGGTCGGATGCAATGCTTCGGTCATCAATCTGCCTCTCGTTTACAGGTTCAGTTACGATAATTCGCTGCGTGATTACCAGTCGATTTGTAACGATCCGGAAAATCGTTTAACTGCCTTTCAGTCACAAGTGTCCCGGACGACAAAGAGCGATGGATTTGGGCCATGAAGGGGAGTGAAGGGGTGCACAGGATTGCGGTCGTGGCTTTTGAGGGGATCAGCCCGTTCCACCTTTCGGTGCCCTGCATGGTGTTTGCCGACGACCTGGCGCGCCTGACAGCGCCGCGTTACGCGTTGATCGTGTGCGCCGAGACACCGGGGCGGATCGGGACCACCTCGGGGATCTCATTGTTCGTGGAACACGATCTTTCGGCGCTTGAGACTGCGGATACAGTGATCGTACCGGCCTGGCCAGGGCCAGAGATCAGACCGCCTGAGGCGCTTCTCGAGGCTCTTCAACGCGCCCATGCACGCGGCGCGCGGCTGGTGGGGCTGTGCGTCGGGGCCTTTGTTCTGGCCGAGGCGGGCCTTCTCGATGGGCGGCGGGCTTCCACCCACTGGGTGTTTGCGGAGGATTTCGCCGAGCGCTATCCGCATGTGTTTCTGGATCGCAGCGTGCTCTATGTGGATGAAGGCGATGTTCTGACCTCGGCGGGAACGGCTGCGGCCATCGATTGCTGCCTGCATCTCCTGCGGCGTGACCACGGGGCAGAGACGGCCAATCGCGTTGCGCGGCGCATGGTGGTGGCGCCGCATCGCAGCGGCGGACAGGCGCAGTATATCGAACAGCCGCTGCACAAGACGCTTCAGGGCGATCTTCTGAAGGAAACGCTGGAGTGGGCCGCCGGTAATCTCAGCGAGCCGCTCTGCCTTGACCGTCTGGCCGCGAAGGCGGCAATGAGCCGGCGCAACTTCTCGCGCCGCTTTCGCAAGGAAACCGGCACAACGGTGTCGCAGTGGATTCTTGCGCAGCGGCTGGCGCTTGTTCAGCGCCTTCTCGAAACCACGGACAGGCGGATGGAAACCATTGCCGAGGCGGCGGGTTTCGGGTCGGCCGTCACCATGCGGCAGCGCTTCGTTGATGCGTTCCGCATTTCACCGATGGCCTATCGACGGCAGTTTCGCACTGCCGGGGCGGATGAGCGCGCGCTTCCATAAGGAGAGCAAGGCGCAGCCGCCTGTCATTTGCGGGCGGCTGCGTAGTGTTGCTTGCGGTTAGCCGAAATAGCTCTGCAGCGGGCGGACTTCTAGGCTGCCGGCCTTGAGCGCCAGAATGGCCTCGGCCACGGCTTCAGCGCCCGCCATCGTGGTGTAGTAGGGCACCTTCTGCATCAGCGTTGCGCGACGCAGCGACTTGGAGTCCGACATGGCCTTCTGGCCGTCCGTCGAGTTGAAGACGAGCTGGACCTGACGGTTGCGGATGGCGTCCTCGATGTGCGGGCGGCCTTCCAGAACCTTGTTGATCTTCTCGGCTTCGATGCCGTTTTCACGCAGGAAGCGGGCTGTGCCGCCGGTGGCCAGAACATGCCAGCCGGCATCGGCCAGACGCTTGACTGCCGGCAGGACGCGAGCCTTGTCGTCGTCACGCACCGACACGAACAGCGTGCCTTCGCGCGGCAGGTCGACGCCGGCGCCGAGCTGCGCCTTGGCAAAGGCGAGCGCGTAATCGGTGTCGAGGCCCATCACCTCGCCGGTGGACTTCATTTCCGGTCCAAGCAGCGTGTCGACGCCCGGGAAACGGGCAAACGGGAACACGGCTTCCTTGACGGCGATGTGGCCCAGCTCGCGTGCATCCGGCATGGAGCCGTAATGCGAGAAGGCGTCTCCCAGCGTCTCGCCGGCCATGATGCGGGCTGCGATCTTGGCAATCGGGCGGCCGATGGTCTTGGCGACGAAGGGCACCGTACGCGAAGCGCGCGGGTTGACTTCAAGAACGTAGACCTCGCCGTTTTTCACGGCGTACTGCACGTTCATCAGGCCGCCGACCTTGAGTGCGCGGGCTAGGGCTGCCGTCTGGCGCTCCAGTTCGCTGACCAGTTCGGCGTCGAGCCCGTGAACCGGCAGCGAGCAGGCGGAGTCGCCCGAATGAATGCCGGCTTCCTCAATGTGCTCCATGATGCCCGACACATAGGTCTGGCTGCCATCGGACAGGCAGTCCACGTCGATCTCGATCGCTTCGGTCAGATAGGTGTCGAACAGAAGCGGGTTCTTGGAGAGCAGCGTGTTGATCTGGCCCGTCTTGTCGGCCGGATATTTCTGGCGGATCTCCTCGGGCACGAGGCCGGGCACGGTGTCGAGCAGATAGGTCTGCAGCATCGTGTCATTGTGGATGATCTGCATGGCGCGGCCACCCAGAACATAGGACGGGCGCACGACCAGCGGGAAGCCGAGTTCGGAGGCCACGACACGGGCCTGCTCGACCGAGTAGGCGATGCCGTTTTTCGGCTGCTTGAGGCCAAGCTTGATAAGCAGCTTCTGGAAGCGGTCGCGGTCTTCGGCCAGATCGATCATGTCGGGCTCGGTGCCGAGGATCGGGATGCCGGCCTTTTCCAGCGCGTCGGCAAGCTTGAGCGGCGTCTGGCCGCCAAACTGCACGATCACGCCATGCAGCGTGCCCGCCGCCTGTTCGGCGCGCAGGATCTCCAGAACGTCTTCAGGCGTCAGCGGCTCGAAATAGAGGCGGTCGGACGTGTCGTAGTCGGTGGAAACCGTCTCCGGGTTGCAGTTCACCATGATCGACTCGTAACCGGCGTCGGCCAGCGCGAAGGCGGCGTGACAGCAGCAATAGTCGAACTCGATGCCCTGGCCGATACGGTTGGGGCCACCGCCAAGGATCACCACCTTCTTGCGGTCCGAAACGCGGGCTTCATCGGCCACTTCGCCCGCAAAGGGAAGCTCGTAGGTCGAGTACATATAGGCGGTGGGCGCCGCGAACTCGGCCGCGCAGGTGTCGATGCGCTTGTAGACGGGGTGCACGCCAAGCGAATGGCGTTGCTTTTGAATCTCTTCCGCCTCTTTCTTCGTGAGCGACGCGAGGCGTGCATCCGAGAAGCCCATGGACTTCAGCAGGCGCAGGTTTTCCGCGTCTTCCGGCAGGCCATGTTCGCGCACGCGCTCTTCCATGGCGAGGATCGCGGCAATCTGCTCCAGGAACCACGGGTCGATGCGGCACATCGTGTGCACGTCTTCAAGGCTGGTGCCGAGACGGATCGCTTCGGCGACCATGCGCAGGCGGTCCGGCGTGGGCGTGCCAAGGGCCGCGCGAATGGCGTTCTTGTTTTCCGACGGATCGCCATCGACGACATAGCCGGGGATCTCGATCTCATCGAGACCGGTCAGGCCCGTCTCAAGGCCGCGCAGCGCCTTCTGGAAGGATTCCGCGAAGGTGCGGCCAATGGCCATCACTTCGCCGACCGACTTCATCGCCGTGGAGAGAACCGGCTTGGAGCCCGGGAATTTCTCGAATGCGAAGCGCGGGATCTTGGTGACCACATAGTCGATGGACGGTTCGAAGGATGCCGGCGTCGCGCCGCCCGTGATGTCGTTCTCCAGCTCGTCCAGCGTGTAGCCGACGGCGAGCTTGGCCGCGATCTTCGCGATGGGGAAGCCCGTCGCCTTGGAGGCAAGTGCGGAGGAGCGCGACACACGCGGGTTCATCTCGATGACGACGAGACGGCCATTCTCGGGATTGACGGCGAACTGAACGTTCGAGCCGCCGGTTTCCACACCGATCTCACGCAGCACCGCAATCGATGCGTTGCGCATGATCTGGTATTCCTTGTCCGTCAGCGTCAGGGCAGGGGCCACGGTGATCGAATCGCCCGTGTGCACGCCCATCGGATCGACGTTCTCGATGGAGCAGATGATGATGCAGTTGTCCGCGCGGTCGCGAACCACTTCCATCTCATACTCCTTCCAGCCGAGTACGGATTCCTCGATCAGCACTTCCGTGGTCGGTGAGGCGTCGAGACCGGAAGAAACGATCTCGAAGAACTCTTCGCGGTTGTAGGCGATGCCGCCGCCGGTGCCGCCCAGCGTGAAGGAGGGACGGATGATTGCCGGCAGGCCGACGAAGTCGAGCGCCTGCGCGGCCACGCCCATGGCGTGGTTCATGTAGCGCTGCTTGCGGTCGCTCTCGCCGAGGTTCCACTCGTTTTCCAGATCGTCCAGGGCTGCGTCGAGCGCTTCGTCGGAGAGCGTGTCTTTCAGCTCCTGGCGCTTGACTTCGTGCTTCTGGCGGTCGGCGTTCTTGACGTCGGATGCATTGGCCAGCATCGAGCGCGGCGTCTCGAGGCCGATCTTGGCCATGGCCTCACGGAACAGCGAGCGGTCCTCGGCCTTGTCGATGGCGTCGGGCTGCGCGCCGATCATCTCGACATTGTAACGCTCGAGCACGCCCATGCGGCGCAGGCTGAGTGCGGTGTTGAGCGCGGTCTGGCCGCCCATGGTGGGGAGCAGCGCGTCGGGGCGCTCCTTGGCGATGATCTTGGCGACCACTTCCGGCGTGATCGGCTCGATATAAGTGGCGTCGGCAAGCTCCGGGTCGGTCATGATGGTGGCCGGGTTGGAGTTCACCAGAATGACTCGGTAGCCCTCTTCTCGCAGCGCTTTGACGGCCTGGGTGCCGGAATAGTCGAACTCGCAGGCCTGGCCGATGACGATGGGGCCGGCCCCGATGATCAGGATCGACTTGATGTCGGTGCGTTTGGGCATGGAAGTACACTCGCGCGTAGAAGCCGTCGCCGCACGGGCGGATGCCGCGCGCAGGCCGGGCAAAAAATTGTCGGGCTAGGCGCGCCTTATAGGCAATGGGCGGCCCTGACGGAACCCCGAAAATGACGATTTCAACGCGACCAGAGGTTACGAAGGCATATTGTACACGGCAAGTTGCGCTTGTGAGGGGCGGGTGGCACCGTATCGGAGCGGGGGACGCTCATTTCTGCTGCCCCGATTCTCGCAGGCGCGGCATCTCAAGCCGGCATCAAACCGTTGGGAACAGGCCATGGGCGCACATGAAGAAACAGCCACCTATCCGCCGCTCAACACGCTGAAGCCGGTGACGGAAAATCTTTGGATTGTTGACGGCCCCACAATTCCCTTTGGTCCGCCGGGTCTCAGAATGCCGTTCCCCACGCGCATGATGATCATCCGGCTGCGCGGTGGCGGTCTTTTCGTGCATTCGCCGACGCATATGACGGAGGATCTGCGTGCGGCCGTGGAGACGCTGGGGCCGGTTCGCTTCATCGTCGCGCCGAACCGCATCCATTACTGGTGGGTGCCGGTGTGGCGCGCTGCCTTTCCCGATGCCGAAATCTGGATGGCCCCGCGCATTCGCGAACAGGCCGGGGGCCACATCGACTTCCCGACACGCGAACTCACGGGCGAGAACGGCTATCCGTGGGATGATGAAATCCGCACCCTGCCGGTTGCGGGCAGCTTCATGACGGAGGTGGAGTTCTTCCACATCGAAAGCCGAACGCTGATCCTGACGGATTTCATCGAGAATTTCGAGCCGCAGAAACTCAACTGGTGGCGGCGCATCATGGCGCGGCTTGGCGGCGTTCTTGCGCCGCAAGGCGCGATGCCGCGCGACATGCGCCTCACCTTCGCCAGCCAGCGCCCCGCGTTGAAACGGGCCGTGGAAACGATGATCGGCTGGGGACCGGAGCGTGTCATCATTGCACATGGCCGCTGGTTCGAACGTGATGGTGCGGAAGCGCTGAAGCGGGCTTTCAGTTGGCTTCTGCGTTGACCGGACGGATTAGCGCCTCACCGCCTATGGTTGCTTTACTTGGGTGGAAAGCTTGGCTGTAATGCTGTCTTTGAAGCCTTCCGCGCTTCCCGCGCTTCCCGCGCTTCTGGAGGGCATCGGGGAGAGGAGCCAGCTTGATGGGAATGCGCGACTTGGGAATGTCAGGCATGAACCGCAGGCGCTTTATGGTCGGGGCAGGGGCCTTGGGAGCAGCAGGCCTGATCGGGCTGGAAGTGGCCGCAGAGCAGGTGCTCAAGGACATCAATGCGCTGAAGCCCGGTGAGTTCACCTGGCACCCGGACCGTCAGCCTTCAGGGCCGGTTGCAGTGGTCGTGTCGCTGCCGGAGCAGCGCGTGCATGTTTACCGCAACGGCATCCGCATCGCTGCCTCCACCTGCTCGACGGGCAAGCAGGGGCATGAGACGCCGACCGGTGTTTTCGTGGTTCTTCAGAAAGACAGGGACCATCGCTCCAGCACCTACAACAATGCGCCCATGCCGAACATGAACCGGCTGACCTGGTCGGGCATCGCGCTTCACGCAGGCAATCTGCCGGGATATCCCGCCTCGCATGGCTGTGTGCGCCTGCCGATGGCCTTTTCCGAAAAGCTCTTTGAGGTTACCCATCTGGGCACGCCGGTCATCATTTCCGGCGCGCATCAAGACCCCTGGGAATTGACGCATCCGGGCATGGTCCTGTCCGGTTATGCCGAGCATGAGTTCGAGAAGATCGAAGCCTCGCTGGACGGCAAGAAGCACCCGAAGGACTGGAGCGCGGCCGAGCAATATCCCGTTACCTCGGTGATTGCCTCATCCGCCGACCGGCGCATCATGCTTGTCGAGAATGGCCGCGTTCTGGCCGAGGGAGATCTGAACATCTCCGGGCGCGGGAAGCTTGGCAGCCACGCCTTTGTGCTTCACGGCGCTGATGGAGAGGCGCAGGGCATGAGCTGGTATGTCATCAGCCATGACAGTGGCGCGGATGGCAATTTCCAGCCCGAGCAGCGACTTCTGTCGCGGCTGACCACGGACAATGCCTTTTCAGCGGCCATGCATGACCGCATGCATCCGGGCATGGTGATGATTTTAACTGACGCCCCGCTTCATCCGGAAACACGTTCGGGCAAGGACTTTGTCATCATGTCCTGAGCCGCTTCGGATATGATTCTGACGGGAAACAATCTCTGGCGTTGTGGTGTATAAGCCGATAACTAGAGTTCACTGAAGACAACTGGGAATTGCACGCATGCGCTGGAAAGGCCGCCGTCAAAGCAGCAATGTCGAAGACCGCCGGGGCCGCTCGAGCGGCGGTGGTTCTTTACCGGGTGGGTTTGGTCGATCCGGCGGGCGCATAAGGTTGCCTTCCGGTGGTAGCAGGCGCGCTGGCGGCGGCTTGTCCGGGATCATTGTTCTTGTCGTCCTGTTCTTCGTTCTGCGGGCCTGCGGGATTGATCCGCTGGGCATGCTCACTGGCGAGCCTGGCGCAGGAAGCCAGACGACCACGACACAGCGTCAGGAAACAGGTGGCGCAAGCGACGAGATGAAGCAGTTCGTCAGCGTCGTTCTCGCGGAGACGGAAGACACCTGGAACGGCATCTTCGAGTCCCAGGGCCTCGATTATAAAGAACCTTCGATGGTTCTGTTCAGCGATTCCGTGCGTTCGGCCTGCGGTTTTGCTTCGGCGGCGACCGGGCCATTTTATTGCCCCGGCGACGAGAAGGTCTATATCGACCTGAGCTTCTTCGATCAGCTTGCCCGGCGTTTCGGCGCGACCGGTGATTTTGCCCAGGCCTATGTCGTGGCGCATGAGGTTGGGCATCACGTGCAGAACGTGACCGGCATCCTGCCGCGCTTCAACCAGATGCGCCAGCGCATGAGCCAGGCCGAGGCCAACGCCATGTCCATCCGTGTCGAATTGCAGGCGGATTGCTTCGCCGGCATCTGGGCGCATTACACGGCCCAGAAGGGGCTTCTGGAAGATGGCGATATCGAGGAAGCGCTGAACGCTGCCAACCAGATTGGCGACGACACCTTGCAGCGCCGCACCCAGGGGTATGTGGTGCCGGAGAGTTTCAATCATGGCACGTCGCAGCAACGGCGGACATGGTTTGCGCGGGGGCTCAAAAGCGGACGGCTGGCCGATTGCGATACGTTCAACGATCCGATCTAGGCGCAAACCGGCTGTTCTGCTGCCACCCAAGAGGTAGATCTGAACATGTTTGGACCAGGACGAATTCTCGGCCTTGCCGTGGCTTTGGCATGTGGAGCCGCAACCTCGCAGGCGCCGGAGTTCGCACAGCAATACCGCCAGCGCCTCAATGGCGCCCTGCATGAACTGAGGTTGGTGGTTTCGGCTTTCGATGCCGACGCCACCCGGAACAACCTCACCCGTGAGAGAGCGATTGTCGTCTACGAAGAGGCTGGCAGCGACTTTCTGCGTGACCGCGCCACGTCCGTTCGTGTCGCGATCGGGCGGCTTGGCGATCTGGAGCGGCAGTCGGCTGCATTTGACGAGGCTTCGCCCGTTCTGCGGCCGCTTATCGTCGCGCGCTCTCCCGATGGACCGCTTCTACAGGGCGCGCTGGATGATTATGAGCCAGCCGTGCCACTGACGCTGCACGGATTTATCTGGACAGGCGTGGGCGTTCTATTTGGCTTTTCTGTAGTCTGGCTCCTGGGACTACTGTTCCGTAGAAAAAAGCATTACCCGGCTCACAATTTACGCGTGTAAAATTTACAACTCGCGTTTAACGTGTTTTTAAAAGCAGAGAAATAGATTGCCCCAAACAATAAAAGCTTGGGTGGGCATATGATTTCTCTTTTAGAACGCTTTTTGCGTTCCGGGACGCGCTTGTGTGAGCGTTTCGGAGCGGACCGATCCGGCAATTTTGCAATGATCACGGCTCTGTCGGCGATGGCCCTCATCGGGGGCTCTGGCTTTGCCCTGGACTACGCGAATATGAGCCGCGTGCGCGCAAGTCTCCAGAACAGTCTGGACAGCGCAGCACTTGCTGTCGCGCAAAAGGGCAAGACGATCACGGATACCGAGGCGCGCGCGATCGCCGAATCCTATCTTGCGGGCAATCTTCCCGTTGTTTTCAAGAATCTGGACGTTGACCGTGTCGGTGAATCCGTCACCGTAACGGCGGACGTGGACGTCAAGCTGTTCTTCGGCGGTATTCTGGGGAAGGAAAGCATGCCGGTTTCCGCCCTGTCGAAGGCGGATGTGGCGCTGATTTCCTATGAAATCGCTCTGGTTCTGGACACGACGGGCTCCATGAGCGGACGCAAACTCCGCGATATGAAAACGGCGGTCGAGGGACTGATCGACAACATCTCTGCGCAGGTCAAGGATCCCGAGCGGCTGCGGTTTTCGCTTGTGCCATTCTCGACTTTCGTCAATGTCGGTCCGCAATTTGCACCGGATTTCGACAAGAACGGCAAGATCGTCAAGGATACTGGCGCTCCATGGCTTGATCTCGAAGGCGTCAGCGAAATCCCGCAGCTTGAGCTGGAAGCCGGGGTTAGCCGCTTCGAAGCCTATCACAATATGGGGCTTGAATGGAAAGGCTGCGTTGAGACACGCATGCCCGATGGCGACAAACGTCACGATGTCGCCGACACCGAGGCCGTTCAGACGCATCAGGCGTCACTGTTCGTACCCACGTTTGCGATTGATGAACCTGAGGATTATCGCAACGATTACATCGAGTCCGAGGTCGACCCGCGCGGCAATGACCGGGAAAAGAAGCTCAAGAAATACGGTTACAACGGCTACAAGCAAATCTTCAAGCGCGTCGCGCTGGAAGACTTGGAGGACAATCGCGGTCCGAACTATATGTGCGTTTCCGAGCCCCTGACGCCTTTGACGAACGACTACGCCGATCTGAAAACGAAGGTTAAAAAGCTCAAGGCAAGCGGCAACACCAACATCATGGAAGGTGTGGCGTGGGGCACGCGGGTTCTCTCGCCGCACGAGCCCTTTGCCGGCGGCGATCCGAATGACGGCATCATCAAGGTGATGGTTGTGCTGACCGACGGCAAAAACATTTTCGGTGTTCGTGATGACAGGCTGCGGTCGCGCTACTCGAGCTTTGGATACATGGTCGACGGCCGCCTTGATGGTGAAGTGAACGCCAGCTCCAGCAAGTCGACCAAGCTGATGAACAGCAAGACGCTTGAAGCCTGCACCTATGCCAAAGCGGACGGGATCGACATCTATACGATCCGGCTTGAAGAGGACGACTCCGATACAGGTACGCTGATGAGCGCCTGCGCGAGCCGGCCGGACCAGTATTACGACACCCCCTCCAGCAGTCAGCTCAAGAAGGTGTTCGAGAACATTGGCGAGAAGATCGTCCGGCTTCGTCTGTCGACCTGACGGAAGCCGGAGTGCTGAAAAAGAAAGGGCGGCCTGTGAGCCGCCCTTTTTGCTGTGTCGTTATTCCGCCAGTGCGGGCTCGCCGCGCCGTTCGCGGATCAGATTGGCGAAGCGGCGGAAGAGATAGTGCGAGTCCTGCGGGCCGGGCGAGGCCTCCGGGTGGTGCTGCACCGAAAAGACCGGGCGTCCGGCGATGGTCAGGCCGCAATTGCTGCCGTCGAACAGCGAGACATGGGTCTCTTCCACACCTTCCGGCAGCGTGTCGCCATCCACTGCAAAGCCGTGGTTCATGGACACGATCTCCACCTTTCCGGTGGTGAAGTCCTTAACCGGGTGGTTTGCGCCATGATGACCCTGATGCATCTTCACCGTCTTGCCGCCAAGCGCCAGGGCAAGCATCTGATGGCCGAGGCAGATGCCGAAGACCGGAATGTCGGTTTCAAGCAGTTCACGGATCATCGGTACGGCATAATCGGCGGTTGCCGCCGGATCGCCGGGGCCGTTGGAGAGGAAGATACCGTCGGGCTTCATGGCGAGGATGTCGGCGGCGCTGGTCTTGGCGGGCACCACCGTCACCTTCGCGCCGAGACCGGCCAGAAGGCGCAGAATGTTGCGCTTCGCGCCATAGTCGACAGCGACGATGTGGTGGGTCGGCTCGTCCTGCGCGCCAAACCCTTCATCCCAGACCCACGGCGTTTCCGTCCAGCCCATCGACTGGCCGGAGGTAACCTCCTTGGCGAGGTCGAGGCCGACCAGACCCGACCATTCGCGCGCCTTGCTCTTCAGGGCTTCGATGTCGAACGCGCCATCGGGATTATGTGCGATCACCGCATTGGCCGCACCCTTTTCGCGCAGAAGCGCGGTCAGCGCACGCGTGTCCACGCCGCTGATGGCCACGATGCCGCGGCGCTTCAGCCAGCCATCGAGATGGCCGCCGGAGCGGTAGTTCGAGGGGTTGGTGATGTCAGCGCGGAAAACAGCGCCGACCGCGCCGGCGCGCGCCGCCGGGTGCAGGTCTTCGATGTCTTCGTCATTGGCGCCGACATTGCCGATATGCGGGAATGTGAAGGTGACGATCTGCCCGGCATAGGACGGATCGGTCAGAACCTCTTGATAGCCGGTGAGCGCGGTGTTGAAGCAGAGCTCGCCAATGGCCTCTCCGCCAGCGCCAATGCCTTTGCCCTCTATGACAGTGCCATCGGCAAGCACGATGAGAGCCGTTGGCCGGGTCGTGCTCCATGGGGCGGTCTTGGTCGCCATTGGGAAGTCTCCATCCTTCGTGTGCCCGGGCGCGATCACGGTCATATGACCGGGCGCTCCGTTCAGGTTCCTTTAGCATGATCTGCGAGCAGACCGGTTCTCACTTTTTGCCGCCGAGCGCAAGAGGCTTGCGCCCGAGGGGCCTTGAAAGAAAGTGCCTTATAGGCCATATGGCCCATCGACATGGGTCCAGCCCCGGGCGAAATCGCCGGTGGATTCAGGCCGAAACGGAAATTGTCCATGCAGGTCGCGGACAATAGGCAAAGGCTCAAAAACGGTCAATCTGTAGCAAATAAATATTTATGCCAATGTTTCCAATGACTTATGGGGGCGTTGCGGCTTGCTTCGAGATTCGGCCGGGGCTATGTTCATCCTAGTGACTGGAGACAGGTGTTATGATGCGCGAGAAACTCGCCAGGGCGTTGAACGATGCCGTCAAACAGAAGGACAAACGCCGCGTTTCGACGCTGCGTCTGGTTCAGACCGCTATCAAGGACCGCGATATAGCCAATCGCGGAGCCGGCAAGGATCCTGTGAGTGATGAGGATATCCTCCAGATTCTCTCGAAAATGGCCAAGCAGCGTCAGGAATCGGCAAAGGCTTTCGAAGAAGGAAACCGCCTCGAGCTCGCAGAGCAGGAGCGCGAGGAGATCGTGGTGATCACCGAGTTTCTGCCAAAACCCCTTGGCGAAGACGATCTGAAGCAGGCCTGCGCCCAGGTGGTGCAGGAAGTCGGCGCAGACGGTTTGCGCGACATGGGGCGCTGCATGAACGTTCTGAAGGAAAAATTCCCCGGCCGTATGGATTTCGGCAAAGCCAGCGGCATCGTGAAGGGCATGCTGCGCTAGCGCCTTTCACATATTGCGGGAAACAGGATGTCAGGGCGGCTCGATCGGGTCGCCCTTTTTGCATTGAGGCGAAGAGGGGTTTGACCTTCCAGCGGCTGGAAGGAGTAACGCAGGAGCGAACACATATCTCTGGAGGTGTGCAATGGCCGATGCGCATAAACATGATCACGCTGAAAAAGCCTGCTGCGGCGGACATAAGGAGGCTCACACCGAAGCCTCGGCGCGTGACCCGGTTTGCGGTATGGACGTGACGATAGAGGGAGCCGGGCACACGCTGGAGCACGGCGGTGAGCGTCACTATTTCTGCTCGCAGCGCTGTCAGGACCGGTTCGAAGCTGATCCGGAGCGGTATCTGGATGGCGCGCGGCAACAGGAGCCCATGCCCAGGGGTACCCAATACACCTGTCCCATGCATCCCGAGATCATTCGCGACGAGCCGGGTTCATGCCCCATCTGCGGCATGGCGCTGGAGCCCATGGGCGTGCCCACCGGAGAGGAGGGGCCCAATCCCGAACTCGTGGATTTCACCCGCCGTTTCAAGGTAAGCGCAGTTCTGGCGGTTCCGCTGCTGCTGATCGCGATGGGGCCGATGGTTGGCTTGCCTTTCCGCCACTGGATCGGTGAGCCGCTTGCGGTCTGGCTGGAATTCGCGCTGGCAACGCCCGTGGTTCTGTGGGCGGCGCTGCCGTTTTTCCGTCGCGGCTACGATTCCATCGTCAATCGCAGCCCCAATATGTGGACGCTCATCTCCATCGGTGTGGGCGCGGCCTATGCCTACAGCGTCGTCGCCACCCTGATGCCGGATATCTTCCCGGCCCAGTTTCGCGGCGAAGGCGGTGTGGTGCCGGTCTATTTCGAGGCAGCGGCCGTCATCGTGGCGCTGGTCTTTCTCGGTCAGGTGCTGGAGCTGAGAGCGCGTGAGCGCACCGGCTCGGCCATCCGCGCGCTGCTCGATCTTGCGCCGAAAACCGCGCGGCGCATCGCCGACGATGGTTCGGAGGCCGATGTGCCGCTGGATGACGTGCGCGAAGGCGACCGGCTGAGGGTGCGCCCCGGCGACAGCATTCCCGTCGACGCCACGGTCGAGGAGGGGCGTTCCTCCGTCGATGAATCCATGATCACCGGCGAGCCCGTTCCCGTCGAAAAGGCCGAAGGGGACCCGGTAACGGGCGGTACGATCAACAAGAATGGCACGCTGATCGTGCGCGCCGACCGGGTCGGTTCGGAAACGGTCCTGTCGCAGATCGTCGACATGGTGGCCAAGGCCCAGCGCTCGCGCGCCCCCATTCAGGGGCTGGCAGACCGGGTTTCGTTCTATTTCGTGCCAACGGTGGTGCTGGTCGCCATCATTGCCTTTGTCGTCTGGGCGATGTTCGGTCCTGCGCCTTCAATGGTCTTCGCCATCGTCTCGGCGGTCTCGGTGCTCATCATTGCCTGCCCCTGTGCGCTTGGGCTTGCCACGCCCATGTCGATCATGACGGCGACGGGCAGGGGCGCGCAGGCGGGTGTCCTCATCAAGGACGCCGAGGCGCTGGAGCGCTTTGCCAGGGTGGACACGCTGATCGTGGACAAGACCGGAACCCTGACCGAGGGGCGTCCGAAACTGACCGATGTGGTGGTTGCCGAGGGGGTCGACGAAAAACGCTTCCTCAAACTGGCGGCAAGTCTGGAGCGAGGTTCCGAACATCCGCTGGCCGAGGCAATCGTCGCTGGCGCGGAAGAGCGTGGCGTCACACTCGAAACGGCTTCCGATTTCGAGGCAATCACCGGCAAGGGTGTTTCCGGCACGGTCTCGGGCAACCATGTCGCACTGGGCAACAGGGCGATGATGGAAGAGGCCGGCGTCACGGTTGACGCTCTGGTTGAACAGGCCGACGCACTGCGCAGCGATGGCAAGACAGCCATGTTCGTTTCTGTCGACGGAAAGGCAGCCGGCCTCATTGCCGTCGCCGATCCGGTCAAGGAGACGACGGCCGATGCGATCCGCGCGCTTCATGATCTCGGCCTCACCATCATCATGGCGACCGGCGACAATGCCCGCACGGCGAAGGCGGTCGCAGAACGCCTCGGCATTGATGAAGTGCGCGCCGACATGCTGCCGGAGAGCAAGCAGGCGCTGATCGAGGAGCTGCGCGCCAAGGGAGCCAGCGTGGCGATGGCGGGCGATGGCGTGAATGATGCGCCTGCACTCGCCGCTGCCGATGTGGGCATCGCCATGGGGACCGGTGCAGACGTGGCTATGGAAAGCGCCGGCATCACGCTGGTGAAGGGCGATCTGAACGGGATTGTGCGGGCGCGCGCTCTGGCGCGGGCAACGATCCGCAACATCAAGGAGAACCTGTTCTTTGCCTTTGTCTACAATGCGCTCGGCGTGCCGGTGGCCGCTGGCATTCTCTACCCGGTCTTTGGCACGCTTCTGTCACCGATGATCGCAGCAGCGGCGATGAGCCTGTCTTCGGTTTCCGTGATCGCGAACGCCCTGCGCCTTCGCACCGTGAAGCTCGGATAGATCTGGTTCTTCGCGAAGCCAGAAATGAAAAAGCCCCGTCCTGAGCGGGGCTTTTTGTTGAGATCTCTCAGGCTGCGTTCGCGTCGGAGCGCTTTTGCTCCCCCGTTTCGAACTCCCGGAGCACATCCTCGATCGGGCTGGGTCGACCCAGATAATAGCCCTGTCCGATCTGACAGAACTCGCTGGCGAGAAAGCTGAGCTCGCCGGAGGTCTCCACACCTTCCGCCAGCACCGGCAGGCCGAGGCCGCGCCCGATGCCCAGAACCGCTTTCACAATGGTTGCGGCCTGTTCGTTGGTGTCCACCTGACGAATGAAGCTGCCGTCGATCTTGATCTTGTCGAACGGGAAGGCGCGCAGGTTGGAGAGTGAGGAATAGCCGGTGCCGAAATCGTCCATCGCCACCTTGATGCCGAGCGCCTTGAGCTGGCGCAGCGTGGTGAGCGCACGGTGCATGTCGCGCACCAGGGCCGTTTCGGTGATCTCGATCTCCAGGCGATGCGGAGAGAGGCCGGTTTCCAGAAGCACGCGATGTACGGTCTGCGGAAAGTTCACGCTGTGCAGCTGCACGGCGGAGACGTTGACCGCGATCATGAGATCGTCTTTCCAGCTGGCCGCTGCGCTACAGGCAGTCTGCAGAACCCATTCGCCGATCGGCACGATGGCGCCGCTTTCCTCGGCAACCGGAATGAAGACGCCCGGAGAAATGTTGCCGCGCTCGGGGTGTTTCCAGCGCAGAAGCGCCTCGTATCCGATCAGCTCGCCCGTATCGAGCTTCTTCTGTGGCTGGTAGACGAGGTGAAACTCTCTGCGGCCCACCGCATGGCGCAGCTCATGCTCCATGATGCGCCGCGCGCGCGCTTCCTGCCCCATTTCGTGTTCATAGAAGCGATAGGTATCGCGGCCCTCGGACTTTGCGCGATAGAGCGCGGTGTCTGCATGGTTGATCAGGGTCTCCTGATCCCGGGCGTCCTGCGGATAAAGCGCAATGCCGATGCTGGTGGACATCAGGCCATCATTGCTCGCCTGCTCGTTTTCCTTGCGGAAAGCGTGCAGGATTTCCTCTGCGAGTGCCGCAGCCTCGCGCGGATCAGAAAGCCCCGGTGCAATGATCGCGAACTCATCGCCGCCAAGGCGCGCGAGCATCTGCCCATGGCGAAGCGCACGGCCAGCATTGTCGGCGACCTTGCGCAGCATCGTGTCTCCGGCTGCATGGCCAAACAGGTCGTTGACCTCCTTGAAACGGTCAAGGTCGAGACAGAGAAGCGCGATGGATTTGCCTTCCGGGAGCGCTTCCATCTCTTCTTCCAGCCGGGCGGTGAAGTTGCGCCGGTTGGGCAGGTTGGTCAGCGTGTCATGCATGGCGAGCCGGCGGATATCGGCCTCCGCCTTCTTGCGCTCGCGCAGGTCGCGCACAGCGACGACGGTGTGCGGCTTGCCGCTGTAATCGATGACGCGCGAAAGAAGTTCAACAGGCTGCGTGGTGCCGTCCGCATGTTTCAGCGTGGTCTCCCAGACCGGTTCATCGGCAAGGACGCCATTCTTCTCGATGGAGGTGAAGAGCTTGGTGAAGTCGATGCCGATGAGCTCATCGAGCGGGCGGCCGCTCAGTGTGCAAAGGCTTTGGTTTGCGGTGATGATGGTGGTGTCATCGCATACCAGAAGCCCTTCCATGGCGGCGTTGGCGAGGCCGCGCATGCGGCGTTCTTCGGTGATTGCACGGCTGCGGTCACGGATGTCGACCCACAGCGCTACGGCCGTCATCAGGAAGATCATGAAGGCTGCGAACGCGACCGCCATGGCCAGCCACATGGACGGTATGGAGAAGGGCGAGATGGTGGTCGTCGGGTCGGGAATGATCGAAACGGCGCCCATCGCGGTGAAGTGCATGGTGCAGATGGCCAGCGTGAGCGTCAGGCTCGCGGCGATGGTCTTGGCTTCATTGCTGCGGGAGAGCGCAATGCGCATCGCCAGTGCGCCAAGCACCACGCCGGCAATGAGTGAAGCGGCGACCAGCCCCATGTCCCACACGAGACGGCCTTCAACCTCGAGGGCTGCCATGCCGGTGAAGTGCATGACGGCGATGCCGGAGCCGACAATCGCGCCGCCGACCAGTTGATGATCGAGTTTCTGGCGGGCGGCGACCGACATGCCGAGTCCGCTGAATAGGATGGCGAGCAGAAGGGAGACGGCTGTGAGCGGCACGTCATATGCCGTAGGAAGGCCCGGAGCGAAGGCGAGCATGGCAATGAAATGCGTCGCCCACACGCCAAAGCCGAAGCAGATTGCGGCAACGGCGGTCCATAACCAGCGCGTGCGTCCGGTGGATTTACATAAATGCTGGAGCAGGATTATCGCTGCAAAGGATGCGATGGCTCCGATGACCCCGGCGAGAAGCACCATTCCCGGGTCGTGTTCATTGACGATGCAATTGTAAACCGTAAGCACTTTGTGTCCCGCCACCTGATCGTTTTGTCAGTCGCTGGCCGTGCATTCGGGCGCAGCGCGCTGTTCTTTGAACCAGCGTTTAGCATCACTGTTTTGAATAATCGGTTAAGTTGTATGGCGGTTATGAAGTACCAGCCTGACGGGGCAGGGCTGTGAATACCGTGAAGAAGCCGGATCTCGATTCGCCGTCGCCGACGAACGTGCTTATATGGAGCGGCTAGAGGCTCTGAACTGAACAATGCGCTTTCCGAATTCCTTTCTTGATGAGATACGCGACCGCGTTCCGATTTCGCAGGTGATCGGCACACGTGTGACGTTTGACAGGCGCAAGACAAACGCCTCGCGCGGCGACTATTGGGCCTGCTGTCCCTTCCATGGCGAGAAGTCCCCGAGTTTTCACTGCGAGGACCGCAAGGGGCGTTACCACTGTTTCGGCTGCGGCGTGTCGGGCGATCATTTCCGCTTTCTCTCCGAGCTCGATGGAATAAGCTTCCCCGAAGCGGTCGAGCGCATTGCCGACATGGCCGGTGTGCCGATGCCGCAGCGCGATCCGCAGGCGGAGCGTCGCGAGCAGAAGCGCGCCTCACTCTCCGAGGTCATGGAAATGGCGGCAGGCTATTTCCAGAGCATGCTGCAGGAGCAGCAGGGCGCCGAGGCGCGGGCCTATCTGCGTTCGCGCGGGCTCTCCAGCGCCACGCAGCAGAGCTTCCGCATCGGTTACGCGCCGTCGAGCCGCAATGCGCTCAAGGAGTTTCTTGCCGGCAAGGGCGTTGGGAAGGATCAGATCGAGGCCTGCGGTCTTGTCGTGTTCGGCCCCGATATCCCGGTTTCCTATGATCGTTTCCGTGATCGCATCATGTTTCCCATCGAGGATGCACGGGGACGGGTGATCGCTTTTGGCGGTCGCGCCATGTCCAAGGATGTGCCTGCCAAATATCTGAACTCGCCTGATACCGAGCTCTTCCACAAGGGAACGGTGCTCTACAATCTGGCGCGCGCGCGCCGTGTGTCCGCGAAGGGCGACACCGTTATCGCGGTGGAAGGCTATATGGACGTGATCGGGCTTGCGCAGGCGGGTTTTGAAAACGCCGTTGCGCCGCTCGGAACGGCGCTCACGGAAAACCAGCTCGAACTGCTCTGGCGCATGACCGGTGAGCCGGTCCTGTGTTTCGACGGCGACGAGGCCGGGCTGCGCGCTGCCTGGCGCGCTGCCGATCTCGCCCTGCCGGTGGTGCAGCCGGGGCGCAGCCTGCGCTTTGCGCTTTTGCCCGAGGGCAAGGACCCCGACGATCTGGTGCGCGAGGAGGGGCCGGACGCATTTGCGGCGGTTCTGTCCGGCGCGCGCCCGCTGGCCGACATGCTCTGGATGCGCGAAACCTCCGGCAAGGTGTTCGATACACCCGAACGCCGCGCTGAGCTGGAGCGCAATCTGCAGGCGCTGACGGCGCAGATCCGCGACGAAAACCTCAAGCGCCACTACAGCCAGGACATGCGTGAGCGTGCGCGCACCTTCTTTGGGGGCGAGCAGTCGAAGCGTGGCGGCCAGCGTGGCTACCGCGATGGCGGCGGTGGTGGTGGGCGCAATCGCGGTTTCAGCGGCAGGCCCGGTGGGGCGTCAGGACGGCTTGCGGTTTCCGAAAGCCTGGCCCGCTCGGCTCTGGTGCGCAGTTCCAAACCCGCAATGCCGCTGCGCGAGGCAACCCTCCTCGTGACGCTGGTAAATCATCCGGGCCTTCTGGATGAGTATTTCGATGCGCTCGATCAGATGCTTCTGGCCAGTGCCGATCTCGGTCGGCTGCGCATGTCTCTTCTGGATGCGGTGGCGCACAACCCCGCGCATGACCGGGACATGATCCTCAAAAAGATCGAGGATGACGGACTGGTCGGGATCTGGAAGCAGGCGGAGGCGCGCGTGAAGGGCGCTTACATGTGGCCGGCCCTTGAGAATGCTGCTCTGGACGATGCGCGGGAGGCTTTTGCGCAGACCCTCTACTTGCACCGGCGCGCAGGCTCTCTACATAAGGAGCTGAAAGCGGCCGAACTGGCGCTCGCAAACGATTGGAATGAAGAGGATGCGCGGCATCTGACTGAGATCCAGGCGGAGTTGAGCAATCTGCAGGCAACTGAAGCGCTCATTGAAGGCTTCGGTCTTCTATCAGGGCGTGCGAATCGATCTTGAGCGTGACAAACCTATCTGGTTGGCTAAAAACCGGCCGAAACGGGAAAAAGCACGAGAATCACCCTCTGATTCGCTTTTTTACTCCGAATCAGGGTGCTTCGGCTTGACGTTGCGCCGGAATGCAGGAATCAGGTTCGATTCGAGAATGGGCTGTGCCGACGCCGCGAAAAGCGCGGCACGCAAGAGAAAAGATACTGAAATTGGACACGATAGGGAGTCCACCTAAGTATCAGGGTTAATCCGACATTAACGCGGCCGGCGCTAGACCACGAATCAGGTTGCGGGATGTCGTGACGGACAGCCGTTGCAGCGGCGGCGACGGGGTGGCATGGAACCCCGCTCGGTTGGAGAAGGCAAAGCATGGCGACAAAAGAGAAGGAAGAGGTCGAAACCGAACGCGAGGGCACCGACGGCCCTTTGCTCGACCTTTCCGATGACGCAGTCAAGAAGATGATCAAGGCCGCGAAGAAGCGCGGCTATGTGACAATGGACGAGCTTAATGCCGTTCTTCCTTCTGGCCAGGTCAGTTCCGAACAAATCGAAGACACCATGGCGATGCTCTCGGATATGGGCATCAATGTGGTCGAGGATGAGGAAGCTGCGGAAGACAACGATTCCAATGACAGTGAGGAAAGCAGCGAGCTGACCACGCAGTCGGGAACGGCTGTCGCCACGACGACCAAGAAAGAGCCGACGGACCGTACCGACGATCCGGTGCGCATGTATCTGCGCGAAATGGGCTCGGTCGAGCTTCTGTCGCGCGAAGGCGAAATCGCCATCGCGAAGCGCATCGAGGCTGGCCGCGAGACGATGATCGCGGGGCTTTGCGAAAGCCCGCTGACCTTTCAGGCGCTCATCATCTGGCGTGACGAACTCAACGAAGGCAAGATCCTGCTGCGCGAGATCATCGATCTCGAAGCGACCTATGCCGGCCCGGAAGCCAAGCAGGCGCCGGTCGTTCAGCGCCCTGATGAAGAGAACAAGCCTGCTGATGACAAGTCCGCGCGTTCGCGCAGCGACGACGTCACCAATGTAGGCGGCGAGGGCCAGAGCGAGGAAGAGGACGACGAAGAGGATGAGGCCAACCTGTCGCTTGCCGCGATGGAGGCCGAACTCAAGCCCGGCGTCATGGAGACGCTGGACTTCATCGCCGACACCTACAAGAAACTGCGCAAGCTGCAGGACCAGAAGGTGGAATCGAGCCTGGCCGACGCCGACAGCCTGTCGAGCAGCCAGGAGCGCCGCTACAAGCAGTTGAAGGGCGAGCTGATCACTTCGGTGAAGTCGCTTTCGCTCAACAATGCGCGTATCGAGACGCTGGTCGAGCAGCTTTACGACATCAACAAGCGCCTTGTGCAGAACGAGGGCCGTCTGCTGCGGCTCGCCGAAAGCTATGGCGTGAAGCGCGAATCCTTCCTCAAGGAGTATCAGGGGTCCGAGCTCGACACGAACTGGACCGAGCGCGTTGCAACGCTTTCCGGCAAGGGCTGGAAGGAGTTCTCGAAGAACGAAGCCAGGGCGATCGAAGATCTGCGCACCGAGATCCAGAATCTCGCGCAGGAAACCGCGATCTCCATCGGCGAGTTCCGTCGCATCGTGAACCAGGTGCAGAAGGGCGAGCGCGAAGCTGCAATCGCCAAGAAGGAGATGGTCGAGGCCAATCTGCGTCTCGTGATCTCCATCGCCAAGAAGTACACGAACCGCGGCCTTCAGTTCCTGGATCTGATCCAGGAGGGCAATATCGGCCTGATGAAGGCGGTGGACAAGTTCGAGTACCGCCGCGGCTACAAGTTCTCCACCTATGCGACCTGGTGGATCAGGCAGGCAATCACCCGTTCGATTGCCGACCAGGCCCGCACGATCCGCATCCCGGTCCACATGATCGAGACGATCAACAAGATCGTCCGCACCTCGCGCCAGATGCTGCACGAGATCGGCCGTGAGCCGACCCCGGAAGAGCTGGCCGAAAAGCTGGCCATGCCGCTGGAGAAGGTGCGCAAGGTGCTCAAGATCGCCAAGGAGCCGATCTCGCTCGAAACCCCGGTGGGTGACGAGGAAGATTCGCATCTCGGCGACTTCATCGAGGACAAGGGCGCTGTCCTGCCGATCGACGCGGCCATTCAGGCGAACCTGCGTGAGACCACCACCCGTGTTCTCGCTTCGCTGACCCCGCGCGAGGAACGCGTTCTGCGCATGCGTTTCGGCATCGGCATGAACACCGACCACACGCTGGAAGAAGTCGGCCAGCAGTTCTCGGTGACGCGTGAGCGTATCCGCCAGATCGAGGCGAAGGCGCTGCGCAAGCTCAAGCACCCGAGCCGCTCCAGAAAGCTGCGGAGCTTCCTGGACAGCTAATCAGAGGTCACTCACGACCTGCGATAAAAACCCGGCTGCAAAGCCGGGTTTTTTGTAATCTGAATTTGTAAAACAATAATTCTATATTCGTCCGTGATCGCCTTTCCTTTCTGATCTATAATTTGATTTGTTCTGTTTATTTAAGCGGCGCCCTTGGCGTGCTCGGCGTTTTCATTGAGCCGGGAGAGCGTGATGAGAGCTTTGAAAGCCTCGCGGCTGTCTTTCCTGGCAAGGTGCAGGGCAGTGCGTCGGTTGCGGATGTCGACCTGGGCGGGCTCCTGCCGGACGACCTTGCCTATTGGTTCTATGAGGGCTCGCTCACGACGCCGCCTTGCTCCGAAATCGTCGACTGGATGGTTTTGCGCACACCAAAGCGGGTCGCGGCTGAAGACATTCGCCGGTTCACGGCGCTCTATTCGGGCAATGCAAGGCCCGTGCGCCAGTCAAACCGGCGCTTCATCCTCGCTTCGCGGTGATTGGCATCAGGTTCTTTCGCCGGCATGCGCGGGCATATTCGGAATGATGAGGGCCGGGCTTCGTGTCCGGCCTCCTTCATTCTCCGTAAGGTCCTGATTTACCTCCAAAGCCCAGCTTGCAACGCCAGTGTGGCAGGCGGCAGGATTTGTTGCAGGCGGTATGGGCGATGAAGGGCGCATCCGGTCGGTGGCCGGTGTGCGTCGCAGGGAGGTGTGACATGACCACCTACATCATTCTCATCAACTGGACCGACCAGGGCATCAAGAATGTGAAGGATTCGCCAAACCGGCTGGAAAGCGCGAAGGCTGCGCTTTCCAAAATGGGTGGCACCCTGCGGGCGTTCTATCTGACCATGGGTGAATACGACATGGTCGCCGTGTCCGAGGCCCCTGACGATGAGGTTGCGGCGCGCTTTGCGCTGACGCTCGGCATGGGCGGCAATGTGCGCACGAAGGTGGTGAAGGCCTTCCCCGAAGCCGCCTATCGCGACATCATCGGCTCGCTCGGTTAGGGATAAGCTCGCTCCGGTGCGCTTGACAGGTTCGGCTCGCCGGGGCACCACCTCCGGATGCGACAGGCAATTCTCTCCGTGTCGACCATGGGCGCGGGGCTTTACGAATTTACCGATCGGGTTGAGGATTTCGTCAGGGAGGCAGGTGTTGAGGCCGGTCTCCTGACGGTCTTCGTGCGTCATACATCCTGCTCCCTGACCATTCAGGAAAACGCGGACCCGGATGTGAAGCGGGATCTGGAGGTGTTCTTTCGCCGTCTCGTGCCGCCCGCGGATGATGCTTCAATGAGCTGGGTGGTTCACCGTCTGGAAGGTCCCGACGACATGCCGGCCCACATCAAGGCGGCGCTGACACAGGTTTCCATCGGTATTCCGGTGGTGCGGTGGCGTCTGGCGCTTGGAACCTGGCAGGGGATCTACCTCTTCGAGCACCGCACACATCCGCACCAGCGCGAGGTGGTATTGCACCTCTCCTGAGGAGAGAGTGTTCGCAATGGTTTCGCAGCAATGCTTCTGCGGGTAAAACGATATCAAATATCGAATTTGACGGGAGTAAGCGTATGTCATTCTTGAAGCGGCTTTTCGGGGGCGGTGGCAGCGCGCCGGAAACGGGTGAGGCAAAGCCTGTCGGAGACGCGGTGGAGCACAAGGGCTTCACGATCCAGCCGACGCCCTTCTCCGAAGGCGGCCAGTTCCAGACCTGCGCGCTTATCACCAAGGACGTGGATGGCGAACGCAGGGAACACCGGCTGGTGCGCGCGGACCGTTTCCCCAGCGCCGAATTCGCCGCCGATCAGTCGATCCGAAAGGCGCGGCAGATGATCGATGAGCAGGGCGAGAAGATCTTCACCTGATCTTCAACGAGCGGGTCTGACTCGCTGGTTCTTTGTGCTGAAAGGGATTGCACGTTGACGCTCGCGGCATCGCTGTTTCCGATCCTGTGCTGGATCTTCTACACCGTCTTCGCCAGCTGGCTGGAGAAGCGCCGGCCGTCTCTGTCCATCATCATGGGCGCGCAGCGCCATCGCTGGGTGCGCAATGCCGTCCGTCGCGAAACGCCCATGGATGCAATCCTGTCGGGCAATCTCATGGGGGCGGTGTCTTTCTTCGCCTCCACGACGGTGCTGATCATTCTGGCGATGATTGCCGTCTTCGGGCAGGTCAATGCGGTGCTGGACGCGGTGACGGTGATGCAGCCGGCGCTCGATGTCGACAAGGCGGCGGTCGAGCGGCATCTGGTGATCTTTCTGCTGATGTTCGTGATGGCGTTTCTGTCGTTCACGCTTTCGCTGCGCCAGTTCAACCATTTCTGCATCATGCTTGGCGCTGCCGACGATTCCGAGGAAAGCGACCCGGAAGAAATCTACATCATGGCCGCGCTCAACACGATTGCGGCGCGCAACTTCAATCAGGGCATTCGCGCCTACTACTTCTCGATCGGCATGATTGCGTGGTTTGTCTCCGCCTGGGCGGCGATTGCGGTCAGTCTCGTCATCTTCGCCTCCATTCTCTACCGGGAATTCTTCTCCGCCGCACGCGAGCTCGTGGCGGGTCTCAAGGTCGAAGTCATCGAACCGGCTGGGAAAAAGGGCCAAGTGGGCGCGAAGACGGTGGGCGAGAAGACGGGTGCGCAGAAGCCCTGACCGGCTTCTGTTCAAAGCTGGCTATGCCTGTCCGGTTTTCTGTCTGGCAGCATCAGCCCATTGGCTGAGTACTGCGAACGTATCGGCCTCGCTCGTTCGGTCGATGGTCATGCGCACCAGTCCATTGTTCCAGATCTTGCAGGGCAGGTCTTCAAGAAGTCTGCGCGGCAGGATTTCCTTGCCATCCGGCGTGCGGTTTTGAAAGCTCACGAAATTGGCGTTGGCCGGATAGACTTTCAGCCCCCGTATCGTTTCAAGCAGATTTTTGAGTCTGACTGCCGCCTGATGGACAAGCCGGCCCTCCTGGATAGCGAGTGCGTACCAGTTCTCCTCAAACAGGGTCCCGAGCGCCGTGATCTGCGCAAAATCCAGCATGTAGCGTGGCTGGTTTCTTGAAATCCTCTGCAAAAGCACTGCCGGAGCAATTATTGCTCCAAGTCGCATGCCGGCCACCCCAAACGCTTTTGAAAACGACAGGAGATTGATGAAGCCGTATGCCAGATAGGATCTGAAGAGCGCCGGGCCAAAGTCGGGCCGGAAAAACGCATACGTGCTGTCGATGGCGATGTGGCGTCTGGTCGATACGGGGATGGCATGCAGATCCTCTGCGCACAGCCAGTCGCCTGTCGGATTGTTCGGGTTGCAGACCAGAAGGTGGCTGTTGGCGTCGGGAACAAAGTTCATGAGGGACGCCGGGTCGTAATACTCGACGGCCAATCCGCTCGCCTGCATGATCGTCCCGTATGCAAAATAGCCGGGGGAGGGCAGCGCCACGCTTGCAGCTTCGGTCGCTGCAAAGCGTGCCAGCAAATCCAGTGCCTCCGTGCAGCCATTGGTTGGAAGCACATTTTCTGGAGCCATGCCGAACCTTGCGCCTATGCATCGCCGGGCGGCCATGGCGGAATTCGCGGGATAGCGCCGCCAGTCCAGGGTGCGCAGGCGTGACGCGACCGCCTCCTTGAATGCATCGGGGAAGGACCAGTCTGACAGGGTCATGTCGATGCCCCTGGGTGGTGCTTCATAGATCTTGGTTGTCATGTCTCGTCTCCTCCTCAACGGTCGGGCAGGGTGCGCGGCGCCAGTAAGCCATTGCTGGCTTGAAGTTGAAGCAGGCAGGCAAACAGAAGGCGTCCGAAGAGGAGGGTGAGCCAGGTGGCTTCAAGTGTCAGGCGACCGGTGAACCACAGCCCTCCGACAATGGGCAGCACAAAGCCCCAGAGCGAGCCGGCAAGCGCCAGCAGAACCTGAAACGGCGACATCGTGACCTTCATCACTGCAGCCCTGAATGCCGCACAGGGTTCGATCAGGAACTGTATGGCGATGGCGCACAGGATGAGTGGTCCGCTTGTCGTCCAGAAGCAGCTCGTGCTGAACGGAGACAGGCCCGCATTCCAGGCTGCTATTCCCAGCAGTGTCAGTGAGAGAAGCGCGCAGATCGAAACAATCGCCATGAACATGGAGCGCTCGGTGGCTTCAAGGTTCTCTGTTCTGTCGAGGGAGCGCAGCATTCGCCCTGCGACCACGCCGAAAGACTTGAGCGGCACGATGAAGGTGCGAACAATCGTAAAGCCGATCGACGTGTAGGTGGCGGCGGCGGGGTCGGTTGCACGCAGGGCTGTCAGTACAAGCCAGAATGTCGAGGAGAGAACGATGATATCGCTGCCGGAAGCGAGCGCCTGGCCGGAGATCGCGTAGCCTGCGCGCCATGAGCCTGTCGGCTGGAACAGGGTTCTGAGGTGATTGGTGATGCGCAGCGCTATGCAATAGCGCAGGCTGATGTAAATCTGCGTCGTGAGGCTGATCATCCCCACAAAGCTGAGCAGAAGTGCGGGATTTGCTGGAAGAAACTGAAGGGCGCTTGCTGCCGTCAACTGCAGGAGAATTGCCTGAAAGGTGACGGCGAGCTGAGTGTTTTCCATCTGTGCACGTACCAGATAGCCTCCCATGAGTGCGTTCAGGCCGGTGACGGGAAAACCAATCGCGCAGAAGACAAGGTAGGCTGGGAGCAGCGAAGACAGATCGTCCGAGATGAGGAGAATGGTCGTTGATGTCACGCCGAACAGAAGCAAAAGGCTTCCGCAGAGGAGATAAAAGGCTTCTGCCATTCCCTTGATTCTGAAAGGGCGGGACTGCTTTCTGCGTTGAGAAATCACAACGATCCGAAAGCCGGAGAGTGGGACGGAGAAGGCGGCGCAGAGAAACCACCCCATGCCATGCGCGGCTGCGGCCTGGGTGCTGGTTGTCGCCAGCGCGACCGAGAATATAAGTCCGCTGATGCCGGCTGCAAATATCGCGAATGAAAGTTGGCCGCCTCTCTTGAGAAAATCGCGCGTCGTGCGCTGCAGGAATCGTGTGTTCATTTTTCGCCAGATTGAGGCGGTGGGATTTCCTGCGCCTGCTTTGAGCCGATATCATTGATTTGAGCCAGTGAAAGGCCGAGTTCTTTTTTGAGAAAACGACATATGGTCCAGTAGTCGGATATTTTATCGGTAAACGGTCCAAATCTATTTATGTATTTTGGTAGCCATTCGAGAATCTGATCTACCATTTGTTCTTTTCCTACCTTCTTGCTGTATTCCTCCATGCTGATGGTTTCGTGGTGTATGAAGCGCTTTCCGGGGAGTTTCTTGCAGAGGTTGTCGTAGGACGCGGTCTGCATGATGAACTCATGCCAGATGTCATCAACTTCGGCGTTCAGCGGGATGAAGGATGTGTCTTCATCCGAGGCAATCGTCATGAACTTCAAGAACTCTTCAACCTGTAGAACGAGCACGGCGTCACTGCGTTCGGGAAGGTTTTCTTTCAGGACATCCCACATTTTCGCAGTTACATATTTTTCGGCAAGCATATGACTCTCCTGCGTTGTCGGAGACAGGGCGCTTGAAAGCGCCCTGTCTTTGCACTCATACAAATTGGTATTCTTCTTCCTGATTAACGGCGCAGCATGAGTGTCCGTAGGACAGAAGCTTCAGGAAGTGGCGCTTCAGGATAACTTCGCGGATATTTTCGTGGGTCATTTTCGTCTCCACTAATTTTCACGCGTCTCGTCTGAGGCGCGTATTTATTTAAATATTGTTTTCGTTTGATTTCAACATCTATAAATAAAAAACAATGTAAGTGATATACTATATTTGTTATACTTGTTTTGATTTTTGGGAGTTATCTTTAATGGTTGCATTGTTATTTTGGGTGTATTTCGAAGTAATTCTTCGGTGAACTTGAAATTTCTGGCAGGCGAGCAGTGATGTGGTGCGCCTGGCGCCCCGACCGCGTGTTGCGGGGGCGAAGCTATGGCGGCCAGAAGCGCTGCAAGGCGCGATGCACCGCGCTTTGCAGAGAGCCGTCAGGGGGAGGCATGGTGCCCCGATATGAAAGGCGGGTTATGTCAGGCTTGCCGAGTGGGGGCCGGGGCTGTGGTGAGGCCTTCGATAAGCCCGTTCAGGGCCGCGATCTGCGCATCCGCATCGCTGCCCGCGTCGATGGCAAGGGCTGCCCGATCAAAGGCGGCTGCCAGCAGGCCCGTCAGTGCATCCAGTGGCAGGCTGCGCAGCGCGCCTGCCTCCATGGCTGCGTGGAGCCCTTCACGCAGGATGCATTGCCGCAGTAGCGGGGGGGGCATATGGGGAGCCGCGGCGCTTTTGCGGCGGCGGCTCCCGGCCGGCTCAATCAGCCGGCGACGACTTCGACGATCTCGATCTCGAAGACCAGGTCGTGCCCAGCCAGCGGGTGGTTGGCGTCGACGGTGATCTCGGCTTCGGAAACGCCGACAACCGTCAGCGAAATCTGGTTGCCGTCCGGGGTGGTGGCCTGAAGGTTGGAGCCGACCTGCACTTCCATCTCCGGCGGAAGCGCCGTGCGCGGAACCACCTGAACCTGGTTTTCGTCCCGTGCGCCATAGGCTTCTGCGGCAGGAATGGTCAGCGTTCCGCTCTCACCCTGCTTCATGCCCTGAATCTGCCGGTCGAGGCCGGGAATGATCTGGCCGCTGCCGACCTTGAACTCAAGCGGCTCGCGTCCGGCTGATGAATCGAACTGCGTGCCGTCAGCCAGCTTGCCAGTGTAATGAATCCTCACGACATCGCCGCTTTTGACCTGGCTCATGTCTGTCTCTCAATCGCTTTTGTGTGAGAAGATGGTGACGCGGCATAGCGCTCAGCGTCGGTGAACAGGGGGTGCGGCAGCGCCCTTCACCCCTTGCTGACACAGCCTAGTGCGTCAGATACGGCCCTGTAAAGCGATTGTGGCAAAACGGCCGGGGACAGCGCGGCGTCCCCGGCCTTTGCGGCAGTTCTTTCTGGCCCGGCGCTTGGGGAGCTGGTTGATGCGGGCCAGCCGCCGCGATCTCTGACGGTCTACTTTCCGGTGATGGCCCAGTTCACGCCAAACGGATCGCGGATCTGCCCGTAGCGGTCTCCCCAGAACATGCGCTCAAGCGGCATCACTACTTCCACGCCCGCGCCAACGGCGCGCGACCACCACCCGTCCACATCCTCCACGGCCAATGTGAGCGTGTATCCGGAGTGCTCACGCAGTGGCTGGCCGTATTCCGGGTAGGCATCGCTCAGCATGATCGAGCCACCATGGATAAGGAGGTGGATGTGCATGGTGCGGCCGCTCTCATCCTCGGGATGGCGATGGATTTCGGTCGCGGCGAAGGCCTGCTCATAAAACGTGGCCGCCTTTGATGCGCCGTCCACCATCAGATAGGGGGCGACACCGCCCTGAACCTTGGGCAGTTCCTGATTTTCATCAACGGTTACGCTGGTTTCGGACATGATGGCTCTCTCCTCATTGGGGACCGGAAAGTCGGCCCATGTCGGAAGGACGAAAAGCGCTTGGCCCTTCCGACAGTGAGCGTGCGTTTTTTTGAAGGAAAGTGGGAGAGAGGCTTCAGTCTGCCGAAACCCGTTGGGACAGCCTGTCGAGATGTTCGCGAATATGGCTTGCCTCGGCGGGCGTGCGCGCAAGGGCGATTGCCCGGTTGAAGGCCTCGCGGGCCTCCGCCATGCGTCCGATCTCACTGAGATAGGCTCCCCGAACACCATGGAAATAGAAATAGCCCGAAAGGCGGTCGGCAAGCGGGGCAATGAGCTTCAATGCGGCTTCCGGCCCCTTCGTCTTCGACACGGCAACCGACCGGTTCAGCGTGATGACCGGGGAAGGCGTCAGGTGTTCGAGCATCTGATAGAGTAGGTCGATCTCTTCCCAGTCCGTGTCCGCAGCCGTCCTGGCGCGAGAATGCAGTGCGGCAATGGCCGCCTGAACCTGATAGGCCCCCGGCTGACGGTGGCGCAGCGCCTTGTCGACCAGCGCCAGCCCTTCATCGATGTTCGCCCTCTTCCAGAGTGTGCGGTCCTGATCTTCCAGAAGCACGGCCTTGCCTTCGGGGTCCGTGCGGGCGGGGCTCCGGGCATGTTGAAGCAACATCAGGGCCAGAAGCCCCATGATCTCGGGTTCTGCCGGAAACAGGCGCAACAGCAGGCGGCAAAGCCGGATCGCCTCATCACAGAGTGAAGCGCGCACGGTCTCATCGCCGCCCGAGGCTGAATAGCCCTCGTTGAAGACGAGATAGATCATGGCCGCAACTGCGCCGAGGCGTGCCGAACGCTCCACCGCATCGGGTGCGGCAAAAGGAATGTTCGCTTCCGCCACCCGGCGCTTGGCGCGCGTGATGCGCTGTTCCATGGCGCGTTCATTGACAAGAAAGGCGCTCGCCACCTCCCGCACGCTGAGGCCGGAAACGATGCGCAGCGCCAGCGCCACCTGCTGCGTGGCAGGCAGGTCCGGGTGGCAGCACACGAACATGAGGCGCAGGATGTCGTCGCGATAATGCGCGTCGTCCAGCCGTTCGGCGATGTCGGTTTCCGCATCCTCAAGATCGGAAATCCGGTCTTCGGGCGGCAGGGCGGTGTTGCGCCGGTCGCGCCGCACGCTGTCGAGCGCGGCATTGCGTCCGACAAAAATGAGCCAGGCAGCCGGATCGCGCGGCGGTCCCTTGAGCGGCCAGGTCTTCAGGGCGCGCAGGCACGCTTCCTGAAAGGCTTCTTCGGCCCGGTCCAGATCGCGGAAGTAACGCAGCAGCGCGCCCATCGCCTGTGGGCGAGCGCTTGTCAGCGCGTTCTCGATCCAGGCCAGTTCGGTCATAAGGTCAGGGTTTCCTTTCCAGTGAGATTGCCCTTTTCAAAGATCTGCATCGGGCGGATTTCGAAGGTGACGCTCTCGCCTTCCTTCATTCGCTTGGCGAAATCGACAACTTCATCAAGATTGTCGCAATCGACCACGTAGAAACCGAGAAGCTGTTCCTTGGTCTCGGCAAAGGGGCCGTCGAGCACGAGCTGTTCGCTGCCGGATGCGCGGATCGTGGTCGCAGCAGATGTGGGCATGAGGCGGATCGCAGGACCCATGCGCCCCTTGTCGACCAGCTCTTTCTGGACCCGGCGGCGCTTGGCCAGCACCGCGTCATCCTCTTCCTTGGACCAGGACATGACCACGTCTTCGTTGTGGTAGCAGAGAATTGCATAGAGCATTCCGGTTCCTCTCTCGATTGGAAGACGGCGAAGCTTGCCGCAGTCCGACACGAGGCGTCGAGAAAAAACTTCTGCGGATGGCGCAAAGCCATCCACCGGAATATTGTCAAGAAAACTTCCTACCGGCGTTCAATCCTGATAGCTGAAAGCCGCGTCACCAACCGAGAGCCAGCCATGTTCGCCAACACATTCCCTGATCGCGCCTTGATCGCCGAGACCGTGGCCAAGATGCTGATCGAGATCAAGGCGGTGCATTTTCGCGCCGATGAACCCTATACCTTCACTTCCGGGCTGAAGAGCCCCGTCTATATTGACTGCCGGAAACTGATTTCCTACCCGCGCATCCGCTCGGCCATCATGGACTTTGCGGCCTCCGTCGTGCTTCGCGACGCGGGCTTCGAGAAGTTCGATGCCGTTGCCGGCGGCGAGACGGCAGGCATTCCCTTCGCAGCCTGGCTTTCCGACAAGCTCGGCCTGCCCATGCTCTACGTGCGCAAGAAGCCCAAGGGCTTTGGCCGCGATGCGCAGATTGAAGGCGATCTGAATGAGGGCGCACGCCTTCTTCTGGTCGAAGACCTGACCACCGACGGCGGCAGCAAGCTGAAATTCGCCGAAGCCGTCCGCAAGGCCGGCGCCGAGGTCACCGACACCTTCGCCGTTTTCTACTACGGCATCTTCCCCGAAACGCCGAAGCGTCTGGAAGACGCCGGCATGCGCCTGCACTACCTCACCACTTGGTGGGATGTGCTGAAAGTTGCGCGTGCGGAGAAGCTGTTCGACGAGAAGACGCTCGACGAGGTGGAGAAGTTCCTCAACAAGCCGCTCGAATGGTCCGCTGCCAATGGCGGCATCGCCGAGCTTGGTGAAAAGGCCGGCTGATCGAGAGCCTTCCGGCCTCCGGGCCTGTAAAAAATAAAAAGCGGCAGTTCGCCTGGTCGGAACTGCCGCTTTCATTTTTCAGAAGCTTCCACTGCCCGGTGCATTTTGGTGACGCAGCACCGGCGGTGGGAGACGATATTCAGAGCGGGATTTCGTAGAGCGCCGCCTTCTGCGCGCTGGTGAGTGGCATGTGCGGCGGCAACGGCGCTTCAAAGCCGCTATCCCCGTGCAGCTTGCCCGTCAGATATTTCACAGCCGGAATGAGCGGCTGCGCCGAAATGGCCGTGCGCGCCGCCGAGGCCGCTTCCAGCGCATCGTCATTGGTCGGTTCCGACCAGAGCTTCGCAACGAGCGGAGCCGTCACGCTGGCTGTGGCCGATATGCAGCCGGCATAGCCTTCCGCCTCGGCCTTTGACAGGGCGGCCTCATTGCTTGGGAAAACGTCGAACCCTTCAATCTTCGCCAGTTTCGAGGCGTAATCGAGATCGCCGGAACTGTCTTTCGCGCCGATGATGCGCTGCGGGAAGGCGGCTTTCAGCCGGGCAGCGAATTCGGGCGAGAAGGTCAGCCCCGTCATCTGCGGGAAATTGTAGAGATAGATGTCGATGGGTGCGTCCGCCGTGGAAGTGACGAGGCGCTCGAACCAGGCAAACAGGCCGTCATCGCTGACACCCTTGTAGTAATAGGGCGGCAGAACGAGTGCTGCGGCAAACCCGAGCGCGTGCGCGCGCCGCGTCAGTGCGATGGTCGTTTTGAGGTCGGGTGTGCCGGTGCCCACCATCAGCCGGGCCTTGTCGAGAGAACCGGCGGCGGCTTCCATGAGCGCAATGCGCTGATCCTGCGAGAATGAATTCGCCTCGCCAGTGGTGCCAAGCACGTTCAGCGCATCGCAGCCATTGTCGAGCGCCCATTCTGCATGGCGCAGGAAACGTTTGATGTCGGGATCGCCGGTTTCGGTCACGGGGGTGGGAACGGCGGCAATGACACCGCTTAAGCGTTTAGAGGTCACGGAAGAACTCCTTTGGATATGCGCTTCGATGTGTAGAGCATTTTGCGCCGGGCAGGAAACAACCGACCATTGGGCCATTGAGCCGGGCCGCCCGGCTGCCGGCAAATGAAAACCCGGCCGGAGGAGGGAACGTCCGGCCGGGCTCTTTTCGCCCGCCCGGTTGCCCCGGGCTCACGGCGGAAAGCTGTGCCTGGTTAGTTAGCGCTCGCGACCGGTGCGACAAGCGGGGTGATGCGTCTGAGCGCTACACGCCGGTTCTCACGCTCGCGCGCCTGCGTGTCGATCTTCAGGTAGCGCTCGCCATAGCCCTGCGTGACCAGGTTTTCCGGCGGAATGCCGAACACATCGGTCAGTGCGCGGGCGACGGATTCCGCGCGACGGTCAGAAAGCGCCAGATTGGCGAGATCGGAGCCCACCGCATCCGTATGCCCTTCGATCAGGAAGGTCTCGGCCGGGTTCCTCTCCAGCATGCGGTCGATGGCCGTGGCGATTGCTTCGAGCTCGTCGATCTCGCTTTCCTGAATTTCAGCCGAGCCGAACCCGAATTCGACCGTGTCGAGGTCGATGCGGCGCACCATGTCGCGCACCCGGGCCGAGCGCTTCACTTCCTCGAGAGAGTACATGCGGCGCACCGGCTCCACCGGCGGCTTCTCAAGGAAGGTGTAATAGCGGTCGGGGTTCTCCACGCGCTCCGCCTCAAGAATGTAATCGCTCACCGGGATCGTGAGTCGCAGCGGCGGCAGGTCACGTGCCGGATCGCGCCAGCGATCGACCGTGTCCAGACGCTCATCCGGCACGAACACCAGCACCTGCTCGCGCCCGTCCGGTGCAACACGCACGCGTCGGATCACGTCGCCATAGCGGTTGCGCACGGTGATCAGGCGAACGCCATTGGGGCGTGTCACCACCTCGCGCACGCGGCCGCGCTGTAACTCCTCGTAATAGACCTCGTCCTCATCAAGGATCAGGCGGTCGCTGTCCGGGCTTTCGACGAAGATCTGGTTGTTGATCTCCACGATGGTGCGGTTGTCGTTGAACTCCTGTACGATTTCCGCATCCTCGCGCTGCTGACGCAGCTCCCGGCGGCGTTCACGGCGCTCTTCGCGCGTCGTACCCATCTCGATCCGCTCGCCCTGTTCTTCAAGAATGTTGCGGATTTCGGTACGCAGCGCCTCCGGATCCAGTGCTTCGGCCTGCGCCTCCGCATCGCTTTCAGGCGGCGGTGCGGCAGCTTCGGCTTCAGGAGCTGCCGTTCGGGTTTCAGCCGGAGCGTCCGCATTGCCTTCCGGCTGCGCCTCGTCCTGCACTTCAGGCTCTTTCTGGCTGTCGAGAACAGGTGCGGCGTTTTCCGGCAGCACCTCTTCTTCAGCCGCCTCGGCATCGGTCCCGGCTTCCGCCTCTACCTCTGCGCTGTCTGCTTTGGGTTCCTCGTTTGCCTGGCTTTCATCGGCAGCAGGCTCATCCGGGGCAGGGGCGGTCTCCGGCTGCTCAGTCTCCGTTTCAACCGGTTCTTCGGTGGCCGTTTCTGGGACAGCCGGTTCGGGCTCCGCTGTCTCGGCAGCCGGCTGTTCTTCTTCGCTTTCCTGAGCTTCGGGTTCTGCCGGCTGCTCCTCAGTGGGTGCCGCAGGCTCTTCTTCCTCAGCCTCAACCGGAGCGGGTTCGGTTGTCTCCGCCGCAGGCTCCTCCTCTGTCTCTACCGCTGGTTCTTCGGCTTTGGGGGCAGCCTCCTCCGGTGCGGGGTTCTCTGGCCGCGCCTCTGGCACGGGTGTTTCTTCAGCAGCCGGTGCAGCCTCTGGCTCGGCCGGGTCCTCGGCTTCCGGTTCGGCAATGGGCGCGGGTGGTGCCTCGTCAGCCTCGGGCGCCGCTTCAGGCGCCTCATCGACAGGGGCTGGTGCTGGGGCTGGGGCTGCCGCAGGCGCTTCCGGGGCGGGCTCTTCTGCCTCGCCAGCCTCTTCGTCAGCGCTTTCTTCCTGCTTGCCGCCGCCGCGCTTCTTCAAGAGGGCGCGCCATGCTTCTTCCGACATGCCCTCGGGCTTTTCCGCCTGCGCCAGCACCATGCCGGCGCTGCGCTCCTGTGCGAGCACCGGCTGGACGGCAAGCGGTGTGGCCGCGATGAGCAGGCCAAGGGCCGTGGTCGTCATGATCCGCTTTCGCGTCGTCATAAAATCTCTCCTGTGTGGGCGTCCCATCGCCGCCTAAACCGCTTCACGGGCAATCGGTTCCCATTTCGGTGCATTTGACACCGCTGCGTGTGAAAGCATGGCGGGGCGATGGCGCAGGCATGGCGAAAATGCGCCCAACAGCTCGCTTGACGCGCACGAAAAGGCGGTCCAAAGCTCTGCCATGACAACGAATGAATTCTGGAAAACCAAACCGCTTTCCGCGCTCAGCAACAGGGAATGGGAGGCCCTGTGCGATGGCTGCGGCAAGTGCTGCCTCGCCAAGCTTGAGGATGAGGATACCGGCGACATCTACTGGACCAGTGTGGGCTGCCGCCTGTTCGACGGGGCAAGCTGCCGGTGCCATGATTATGAAAACCGCCTCGCGCGCGTGCCCGACTGCGTGCAGCTGACGCCCGAGAATGTCGGAACCATCCCCTGGCTGCCGGCAACCTGTGGCTATCGTCTCGTGGCGGAGGGCAAGGATCTCCTCTGGTGGCACCCGCTCATTTCCGGTGACCCCGAAACGGTGCATGAAGCCGGCATCTCCATGCGCGGGCGGGTGAAGGCCAGCGAAGACGATCTGGCGCAGCCGGAGGGTTATTTCTCTTTCATCCTGGATGAGGAACCATAGGCCGCGAACGCGGCTTTCCTTCAGGCGAAAGAGCAAACACGGAGCAATGACCATGTCGGACGATGAAACGCTGAGCCTCGTGCAGTCCTTTCTGGATGCGCTGAACGCCAATGACCACGATGCCGCGCTGGCGCTGGTGAGCGAGGATGTGGCGCATGATCCTTTCGACGGTGAACGCGAGATCGGGCGGGACAGGCTGCGCTGGCGTCTGGGGCTCGAGGCACGGCATTTCGATGAACGTTTCGCCGACATTGCGCTGATGAGCGCACCGGGCGGCGTGCGGGCTGCGGCCGAGTTCACCGTGCGCGGGACCTATCGCGCAACGGCCGAAGGCCTGCCGGAAGCGACCGGCCAGAATTACACGCTGCCGGGTGGCATGTTCTTCGAGATCGATGGCGGTGAAATCACCCGCATCAGCGAGCAGCGCAACCCGGTGCAGTGGCGCGCCGCATTGTCGCCCAGTCGCTGAATGCCATGTGAACGGCTCATTCCCGGGCCGTTCAGGCACACCCTGACAAAGTGCTTTTCATCACGGGGCGCGGAAGAAGTCCTGACCAACCGAGGAAAGCACCATGTTACACAAGCTCAAGATCGCAACCCTTTCGGCAATGATCGGTCTCGGCACGCTGGCAGCGGCCCCGACCACGGCGCAGGCGGACAATCTCTATTTCGGTTTCGGCATCGGCGACCCCTCGGGTGGTTATGTCTACGGCCATAACGGACGCGGCCATCGCGCAGAACGCCCCCGCCGCAACCGCGCCTGCACGCCGCGTCAGGCAGTTCGCAAGGCTGAGCGTTTCGGCATGCGCCGGGCGCGCGTGGTGAAGGCCAACCGCAACATCATCCGCGTTGTCGGACGCACCCATTGGGGCCGCCAGCACATCGTGTTTGCACGCGCCCCGCGTTGCCCGGTGATCCGTTAAAGCAATTCCAGGAAAAGTGGGAACCGGTTTTCCGTCCGGAATTGCGTAAAAACAATTGGTTAGGGAGTTCCTCTGTTCAACGAAAAGCGGAGTTTCTCTAACCAGTCTGTCGACCGGCAAGAAACACCCATTCAAAAAGAGAAAAGCCGCTGGCAGGGCGCCAGCGGCTTTTTTGTGCGTGACATGCTCTGTCTTGAGCGGTCTCCCGTCAGGCAGGGGCCTGACGGGAAAGCCAAGAAGGCCTAGTTGTCCAGTTCGAACGTGACGTTGACCTGCACCTGATAGGTGTTTTCGCCTGCTTCCACCGGAACGGATTCGGCCGACGCCTGCATCCGCACGGCCTTGCCGGCATAGGGCATGGGCGGGCGCTGCTGCATCTGCTCGGAGATCTCGACAATGTCGCCGAGCTTCAGGCCGGCGGCCTCTGCAAGCGTCTTCGCCTTGTCCATCGCGTTTGCCACCGCACGCTTGCGCGCTTCGGTAACGGTTTCCGACGGATCGTCATTGGTGAAGTTCAGGCCACCGCCCTGGTTCACGCCGAGCGACACGGAGCGGTCGAGAATTGCGCCGACCTTGTCCAGATCGCGGATGCGCACGGTGAGCGTGTTGCCCACCTCGTAACCAATGATGCGCGGGGCTTTCTCGTCATTCTTGTCGTTGGGGTAGACATAGCGCGGGTTGATCGACAGGCCGCCGGTCTGCAGATCGCGGGCTTCGACGCCGTCTTCCTTCATCGCGTCGATGACGGCGGTCATTGCTTCATTGTTGGCGTCGAGCGCCTCGCGCGCCGTCTCGGCCTCTCGCACGACGGCGATGTTGAGGATCGCCATGTCGGGGCTGACGGCGGCTTCTCCCTCGCCGGTCACGATGATTCGTCCGTCCTTGTCGCTGGCGACTGCCGGGCCGGCTGCGAGCAGCGAAGCGGCCAGCATCGGGGCTGCGAAGGCGGCGGGGAAGATGGATTTGGTCATGGAAATCTCCTTTTGCGATGTCCGCATACGGCAAGTAGACAGCGATTGTGTATCGATTGCGGCAAGATGACTTGTGCAGCGATGAAAAAGCAACTAATCCATCGCCCACCGGGCCTGTAGCTCAATTGGTTAGAGCCGGCGGCTCATAACCGCTTGGTTGGGGGTTCGAGTCCCTCCGGGCCCACCAATGACTTTTCAGTCGTTGATTTTGTTGGTCTTTTCCCGGTCTCTTCCGAATTTCTCTCGAGTTTCAGATGCGTTGCTGCATCGTGGGAAACCGGGTGCCGACGGGCGAAAGGGTTCGTTCCGCGACCTCGAGCTTGGGGCAGGAGGACGGATATTTCGCCCGCCAGCGCCGCCAAGCTACCCAACTGGAATGCGTATTCTACTGGTGCGATAACGTAGTTGCCCATCGCCTGCTGTCGGGCAGGCCGACGCCTACGGCAGGGCGGATGAGGCGTCGGCCAGGCGGTCCGGGTCAGGTCCGCCGCATGCGCAGATGGCCGGATTCTCGACCAAAATGCGAATGACGAAATGTTGCTCGGGGTAACCGTCATACTCTGGAAGCAGGCGCTGCGCCCGATCCTGCCTCCGTCAGGCATTCACTGGCGGACCAGTGTGAAGCGGATGCCATCGTCCACCACGCCGCCGGCCCGGCGCGCACTGCCATTGCGGGACAGATAGACCGTGCCGATGCCGGGCTGCGCTATGCCCGACAGGGTGATGGTGTCGCCATCGCGCGCCCATTTGTTGACATCGGCAAGCCCGTGAAGGCCACCAAGACCGCTCACCTGATGGCAGGCAAATGGGGACACGCGCCCGCTGTTTCCGCCACTGTCGGCGCTGAAGGTAACGGTGCAGCTGTCGGTGCCGGTGCTCACGGCCGGTTCCACACGCCATTTGCCGATGATCGGGTCGCGGCTTTCGGAAAGTGTGGCGACAGGCGCGGTTGAAGGTCCGGGGCTTGTGCTTTCGGACACACAGCCGGCGAGAGCGACAACTGCCAGAAGGCCGAGTGTTGATGAGCGCCGCATTGCTTCCCCCTGAATTTGAAACACCAAAGACCCGCAGCCTTTTCGCATGACTGAGGGTTCTCCAAAGCGCATTCTATCGAACACGCATCATGCCGTGTGTCTCAGGCCTGTGCCGTTTGTCTCAAAGTGCTGGAAGAGGGCGATCTTTCGAAGAACCCCGCCGGCGGACCGGCGGGGCGTTTTCAGCGTACCGGTTTATTGCAACCGGCTGCCATCATTGCGCGGCTGCAGGAGCTGCGGGACCACCCGAAGCGGCACATTCGTCTGCGGCTGCTGGATCTTGCGGCAGTTCGGCGGTGTGCCGACAGTGCCACGCGGGCAGCGGGGCGCGACGATGGGACGGCAGTTCGGATAATTGCCCGTTGTGCCCTGCGGGCAGCGGCGCTGCACGACCGGACGGCAGTTCGGGAACGTGCCTGTCGTGCCGCGCGGGCAGCGCGGCCGCACGATGGGCGCGCAATTGGGATAGCGCCCCGTCGTTCCGGGCGGGCATTGACGCTGCACTTCCGGCCTGCGGCAGGCACCGGCCACCAGCCGCGTTCCGCGCGGACAGACACAGCGTCCGTCCTGGGTGCGGATCTGGCCCGGAAGCAGGCGGCACTGCTGGCGGATCGGCCGGCAGTTGGGCGGTGTGCCCGTCGTGCCGCGCGGGCAATCCCGCTCCACCTGCGGTGTTACGCAGCGCCCGTTGGTCAGGCGTGTTCCGCGCGGGCAGACACAGCGGCCATCCCGTGTGCGGATCTGCCCCGGCAGAAGCCGGCATTGCGGCCGGGGATCGGCCTGCGGCTTCGGATCAGGCTCACGCGGCGGTGTGGGGCGCGGCGTGGGCAGCGGCACCGGCGCGGTCTGCACGCCAATGCACTGGCCATTGCGGAAGGTGGTGCCTTCCGGACAGACACAGCGCCCCGCATTGTTGAGAACGAGACCCGGCGAACATTGCTGGTCCTCTTCCTCGTCTGCCAGAACCCTAAAGTCATGGCAGTCATAGGCGCGGTCGTCTTCTGCTCCGCCTGGTGCGCCCGAGAGCGAAGGCGCGGTGCGCACATCCGCTTCACGGTCGATCACGGCGGCGCAGTTCAGCCCGTTTGCGCCATTGGCCACTTCGTCGGCCAGACCGCCATCCACCGGCAGTTCGACGATCACCTCATGCGTGCGGCTTTCGCCGGCCGCAAGGGCAAGGTCGGTTTCGCAGGCAAATGGCAGTTCGGTCGGTTCCGGCGAGCAGCCAAAGGGCGGGTTCACCGAGACGATCCGTGCAGAAACACCACCGAAACCCTCGACCCGAAGCGCATCACCGATGCGGACCGGACCGGAGATGGAGGCGGGCCCCTCGTTGCGGATGGTGATCTGGAACCGGCACGGCTGGCCGATAAGGCACTCGGCATCGCCGGTCTTCTCGACCGAGATCTGCGTTCCGCCCTGCGCACAGGCCTCGCCGATGGGATAGACGATGTCGTCTCCCGGAGCCGGGCCGTAGGAACCGCGTGCGCAGTTCTCGAACCGCTCATTGGTCGAGACATTGACCGTCACATCGAAGTAACGCGAGACGCCGGGGGTCATGACCGCACCGGGGATCTGGCAGGTGAGGTTCGCTGCCGGAACCGCCCCGCACGACCATTCGGGACCATCCGGCGTAACCGTCTGAATGTCGACGGGCGCGCCACTGCCGATGATTTCCGCTGCATCGTTGACCCGAACCGGGCCGACGGGTGCGGCCGTGCCCGCATTGGTGATGCGGATGCGGCAGGCAACGCCAGCGGTCATGGACAGGACGGGTTCGCACGTCTTTTCGATGCGCATTTCCGCCTTGCCTTCCGGGACGCCCGGAATGGTCGCCGTGGCGCAGGCCTCGTTGTTGGCGAGGTTCGTTTCGCCTTCAAGCGGCGTCACCTTCGCGCAGTTTTCCACCACATTGGTCGGATAGTCGCCGACCACCGTGGTCACCAGAATGTCCGTCGATGCGCCGGGCACGAGATTCAGTCCCGGATGATCGCACTGGAACATGTTGCCGGCGAGCGGCGCACAGATCCAGGGCGGCGAAGGGCTGAAGCCTGCCGAGGCGACGTCGCCAGCCGGGAACGTGTCCACGAAGCTGACGGGGCCGTTGATCGGCGTTGCGCCTGCATTGAGGATGGTGACGACATAGGTGCAGAGCCCGTCAGGCGTGCAGATCGAAGGATCGGCGCGCTTGCGCACGGCAATGTCGGGCGTGTCGTCATCCGGCGGCGTGCAGCCGGGTGTGCCCGGCAGGCAGATCGCGATGGAGGCGCAGGCCTTGTCGTTGGTCGGATCACCGAACGGGTCCTTGCCACTGGCGGTATAGTCATATTCGGCGCAGTTGCGGATTGCACCCCAGACCCATGCCGGCCCCGGCTGGAAGCCGAGTTTGAGCTCCACGAACGCGCCCGGATCGAGCGTGGTTTCGGGATGCTCGCATGACATCGGGCTCATCATCGGGGCGCAGACCCATGGTGCGTTGGGGCCGGAGACCACCGTTGCATTGCCGGGTGTCGTCACCTCGTCCAGCACGATCTTGCCGGTGTACGGGGCATCGCCCGCATTGGAGACGCGAATGGTGAAATCGCACGAGCCGTCGATTTCGCATTCGCCTTCGTCGGCCCATTTTTCGACCTTGATGTCGGGTTCGCCTTCATCATCGGGCGGACATTCGAGGTCTTCCGGGATATCGATGTCGACCATCTGCGAACAGCACAGGCCAACGCCCTCGGCCGGACCCGCATAGGTCTCGATGCCGGTGACGATCAGATGCACCGTATCGCCGGGTACCGCACCGGTGATCTCCCATTCAAGCGTGCCGCCGCCGGCAGGAACCACCTGATCTGGCGGATCAATGGTGATGCCCGGCGTGGTCGAGGTCACGGTGACGACATTGCCCGCCATCTCCGGGCCCACGTCCATGCGATAGATATAGGCGCCGCCGCCGGGCAGACAGTCCACCTCGCCTGTTTCGACCGAGAAACAGGCCTCGTCCGGCCCGTCGCCCGGGGGCGGGGGAGGCGGTGGTGGCGGCTCGCAATCCGTCACGTCGATGGTGATGGTTGTCGGATCGCCGGTTTTCCAGTCGCCATCATCCGGCAGAGCCGGGTTATGCGACGGGATGTTGGCCACGAGGCTGCCTGTCGCCGTGCGGATCACGGCCACATTGGCCTGATTGTCCACATTGACGATGGCGGGGAAGGCTGCCTGATCGATCTTCGCCTTGATGGTGATGTCGATGGCGCGTTCCGTCAGGCTGCCATCACCGTCGAGATCGGCGGCTGTCAGATGGAAATCCGACTGGGTGAGCGTGTCGTCCATGGTCGCGGTCGTGCTCACCACATGAGGTGAAACCGGCACGCCGCCAACGCCGATGATGTCGCCGCTGAAGGTCACGTCCACGATCGCCAGACTGGCGGGAAGCTGGTCCGTGAACTCGAATTTCACATTGGACAGGAATGCACCGAGACCCGGATGGGAAATCATGTCGGGTTCTCCGCGCACGCCAAGGCGCAGGCGGTATTCCACATAATCGCAATCAAGCTGTCTTCCGCGCTTTTCGAGGAACGGCGTCAGCACGGGCTCGACTTCCGGCATTTTCGGTTCGAGCTCGATGCGCGGGCCGTCTGCGTCGCCCGGTGTTTCAAGCACTTCGATTTCTTCAAGCACACGCCCTTGAGCGTGGGCCTGACCGATGCCGGCAAACGGCATGAGCGCTGTGGAGAGCGCCATGCCGGCCACCAGCAGCCAGCGCGGCGTGCGCGCTTTGTCTGCAAGGGGTTTCATGATCGTCTCCATGACGGTGTTGAACGTGATCCGTTCGGCGGGATGGGTGAACATGGTCATCTCTCCCTCCCTCACGGCGCACAGGATTCAAGCGGCGTTTCAAGCGGCAACGTCACCTTGCAACAGGGGAAGTAGCCACCCGCATCGGCATCGGACTTTCTGAAGAAGCAAAGGCCGAGATCGACGGTTTCACCAGGGATATGGCCATTGATGCCGAGCGTGAACGGCGTGGCCAGACCGGGAACCGTCTGCCTGGACGGGGAAACGGCGATGCCGGGCGTCAGCGATTTCGCAGAAAGCGTATCGCCGTCGATGCCGGCGCGGTCACGGATGTACAGATCGGCTTCGAGCCCTGCCGGCGTGCAGAAATACGCCGCCGTCTCCAGCTCGATACAAGGCGGGAGATCGTTGGGGGGCGGGAAGCCGGGTGGCCAGCCGGGAACGGGAATTTCACCCGGATAGGGGATTGGTTCGTAGTAGCCGGTGCGGCCCTCACAGGGACGCCAGACCTCCACGTCGCCCACATGGCCCTTCACCTCGGGGTCTTCGAAAAAACCATCGTAATCGGCAAACCAGGAGCCGAAGGGCGGTTCGTTCTTCGGCCGCACAAGGGTGCTTCGCGTGAGCTGCGCCCCGTGAACGGCAAGAGGCCCGCCTTCGATGAGCTGTTCTTCAAGGGCAGGGTTGTCGCGCAGCCTGTCGCCGGTCTTTATCAGCGTGCTTGCGCATGCATTGCGGTTGAAGAAGCCTTCGGCATCGTACCCGTATTGCAGGTCGATGCCGCCGGCCGTCTGACGATAGGGTTCGGGAAACCCGACCGCATATTCCTGGGGCGTCGGTACCCAGATGCTATCGGTTTCCGGGTCATCGGGGCTTTCGCGCCAGTAGCGCAGCACCGATGCCTCGCCGCTGTCGGCAAAGCTGGAATAGTCGTAGCGGTTTTCAACCTCGCCGCGCTGGGCGAGATACATGAAACCGCGCGTGTCGAAGGCGATGTCGGTGACCGGGAGTTCTTCCTCGGCTTCCACCGTCAGCTCCCAGCGCGGATCGCCGGCAAATGCGCCGTCACGGGCAATGCCCACCGACCAGATTTCCGCCTCTTCGCCGACCGCGTAGTAGAGGCGTCCGCCATGCATGGCGAGGCCGTAGACCCGCCGTTCCTCCTGCGTGTAGCCCCAGCTCTTCGGCTCTTCGGTGTCGAAGGCTGCGCCCTGAATGTCCATCACCGCGCCATCGTCGGCCACGGGATCGAGCCCGCGCGCCGGCCGCCCGTCAACGCCGTGATCGAAAGTGCCGACCAGATTGCCATCGATGTCGATGCGGTGAATGAGGCCGCTGTCGAGATCGGAGGCGAAGAACTGGCGGTGCGAGCGGTCAAAGGCGATGTTGCCGATGCCCGGACCACTATTGGCGTCGATATCGGCAAACAGTGTGACCGCGCCGGTTATCCCGTCGATCTTCCAGATCGAACCGGGACCGCCGCCATTCTTTTCGCCGAACTGGCCCTCCATGAAACGTGCGCCGGCCTTGCCGCGGCGCTGCCGCTCGGGCCGCCCGTCCTCATCCTCGTCCTCCGTAACGATCTGGAGGCCGTGCATGGATGTGGCTGCGGCATAGAGATTGGGCACGATGGCCGTGGTCTCTTCGCGCCTGCCATCATCATAGGCAAGGCCGAACACCTGACCGATTTCGGAGGCCGGTGTCTCGAAGGGCGGTGGCGTAAAGACCACCTGTCCGGTCGGCGGGCCGCCGAGCCAGGTCATGTCGAAGATGCGCAGCGAGGCGCGAGCGGTGTCGATGAAGGTTTCGTCCACCGGGTCCACACCCGGCAGAAGCCCCTCTTCGAAACCGGGAATGACCGTGCCGGGAAATCCCGTCATGGCCATGAAGCCCGGCTGGATGATCGCGCCGTCCTGTGCGTGTGCAGGTGCGTGCAGCGCAAATCCCGCCATCATGGCGAGCGTGATGGCTGCCGTGCCTGCGCGAAGATGTCTGGTGAAAAAAGCGGGTCGCAGAATTGCGCGCCCGTCACCTCGTGCCGGGAACCGGTGGTCCTGCCGCATAACGTGCCTCCCGATACCGTTTCGGGAGGTGCCCGGCCGGGCGTCCCTGGTGCGCCCGATCCCCTTGATTCCGGTGTGTTCCCCCGAAGCGAGGTTCTTTTCTACCCCGTCTGGATCAAGACTACGCCTCGGCTTACCCAAGGTCAACAAAGCCGCCCCGGCCATGCGCCGCGGCGGCTTCAACAACCGTTTGCAGTTGATATGCCGTGTCATCACAACACTCCTTTCCGGGCGCGCACCATGCGTGCCCTGAAGCCTGTGTCGGTCGCGGCAGTGAAAAGGTTCACGCCCCGGGGAAGTGGTGGGGGAACTGGTGGGGAATTGGCCTGTGCTGCGCCGGGGTTGAACGATGGGCCTGTTCCCACAGCCCGGCAAATGGACTAGTTTTTTCGGGAGTTGGGGGAAAAGCGATGAACCGGAACGTCCCGTCGCGACACACACTCTCGAAGAGCCGGTCATGAGCGGTGCAATGGGCCAGACGTCCGACGCCGAACTCGTGGCCAGAACGGCGCGCGGCGACAAGGCGGCGCTGAGGCTTTTGTTCATGCGTCATCACACGCGGGTCTACCGCTTCGTGATGCGCCAGACGGGATCGGAAACCATGGCGGACGAAATCGCGAATGAAGTGTTCCTGGAGGTGTGGCGTCAGGCGCCCCGCTTCGAGGCGCGCTCGCAGGTCACCACCTGGCTTCTGGGCATTGCCCGCTTCAAGGCGCTTTCCATGTTGCGCAAGCGCCGGGAAAGCGCTCTGGAAGAAGGGCAGGCCGAGGCCGTGCCGGACGGCGCGGACACGCCGGAGGTCGCAACAATGAAGGACGACAAGGCGACGGCGCTGCGCGGCTTCGTCAATGAATTGTCCGAAGAGCACCGCACTGTGGTCGATCTTGCCTATTATCACGGCAAGTCGGTGACCGAGATCGGCGAGATCCTCTCGGTGCCCGTCGCAACGGTAAAAACCAGAATGTTTTACGCCCGCAAGAAGCTTGGAGAAGCGCTGCAGGCGTCAGGATATGATCGAGGCTGGCCATGAGCGAGAACGCACAATCGAACCGGCGCGACCGGCTGGAAGCGCTGCTGCCGTTCTTCCTGAATGGCACGCTCTCGGGCGCTGAACTGCGTGAGGTGGAAGAATGGCTCGCCTCCGATCCCGAGGCGCTCGCCTCTCTTGCGGAAGCCGAAGGCGAGTATTCGGCAACCCTTGCAGACAATGAGGCAATCCACCCGCCGGCCGATGCGCTGGCGCGCTTCTCGGCGGCGCTGGCCGAAGAGGCCGGACCCGACCGGGCGGCAGGGCTTACGCTGCGCGAGCGGTTTGCCCGCTTCCTCCCCTCGCTTCCCGTGCAGGCCGCCTGGGTGGCTGCCGGGCTGGCGCTCGCCATTCTCGTCGGCCAGACCGTCTGGCTCAACCTGTCCCAGAACGAGCAATTCTCCGTCGCTGGTGCAGATCGTGAAGCGGCCCCCTTCGTTTTCGTGACCTTCAGGGCCGATGCGTCCATGGCGGACGTGTCCGCGCTGCTCGATGAAAGCGGTGTCGAGATCGCTGCCGGGCCGTTGCCGGGCGGGCTCTACCGTGTGCTTGTGCCCGCAGAAACGGCTGCCCAATATGACGGGATCGCTGCCGCGCTGGCGGAGGCAAGCGTGGTGGAAACCGTTGTGACGGGGCGCAGACCTGCCGATGAATAGGCCTCTCACGCGCATTCTGACCGGCATCCTGCTCACCGCCTTCGCGGGTGGTCCCGTATTCGCCCAGACCACGCCCGACCCGCAGGCCGCACCGGACGGGACGCGCGTTGAGACACAGCCCTCCGGGCGTCACGTGGTCTATCTGCCGCAGATGCTGGCCGAGCTTTTCGGGCCTGGAGCGGGCCGCGATGCGCCTGCACAGCCCGCCACACCCGGTGTCGGACCCACGCCGACCCTTCCCACACCCGCCGGGGCAGGAGCCTTTTCCCTGCCGGTCGCGCCGCAGCGCGCCATATCCGGGGCTTTCGTGCCCGACGAAGTGCTTGTCACGCTGGACGGCGATGAAGGCGTGGCGGCCGCCGTTGCCGCGCAGTTCGGGCTTGAACTGCGTTCCGCCCGTGCCTCCACGCTTCTGGGCCGCACCGTTGCGCGGTTTGGCATTCCCGATGGCCGCCCGGTGGGCTTCGTTCTTGCCCAGCTTGCCGGCGATGGCCGGCTGGCGGATCGTGTGCCCAACCATGTTTTCCAGCTTCAGCAGGCGGCGGGCGTGGTGAACTACGCCTTTGAACGCATCGCGCTCGATGCCGGTGCTGCAAGCGGCGAGAATGTGAGCGTGGCGGTCATCGACTCCGCGCTTGACGGGAACCACCCGGCTTTGAAGGGGCGTGTGGCGGGCACGTTTGATGCGCTGCCCGACATGGAGGTGGCTGACCGGGATCATGGCACGTCCATCTCCGGCCTGATCGCCGGCGACGAGACCTTTCGCGGCATCGCGCCGGGCGTACGCCTTCTTCATGCGCGCGCCTTCGAGAGCGGTGTATCCAGCACGAATGTGCTGCTTGCAGCACTCGACTGGGCGGTGGAAGAGGGCGCGCAGATCGTGAATATGAGCTTTGTCGGGCCGGAAAACCCGCTCTTCTCCGCCGCCTGCAACAATGCGATGGCGCGTGGCGTCGTTCTGGTGGCAGCCGCCGGCAACAACGGACCGGGCGCGCCTTTCGGTTATCCGGCAGCCTATGGGGATGTGATCGCCGTGACCGCCACCGACGTTCACGACCGGCTGATGGGCCAGGCCAATCGCGGCCGTTACATCGACCTTTCCGCGCCGGGCGTGAACGTTGTCGCGCCCATCCCTGGCGGCATGGATGTGGTGACGGGCACGTCTTTCGCCGCCGCGATCGTTTCCGGTGCGATTGCCAATCTCATACATGCCGGCGAGGACGCCGCGCCCGAAGCGCTGGCCGAACTCCTGCGCACCACTGCGGTGGATCTGGGCGCGCCGGGCCGGGATGAAGAGTTCGGCGATGGTCTTCTGAATGCCAAAGCGGCCATGGCGGGACGTACCGGCAATTAGTCTCTATTCTGCCTTTCTGTGAGGCCGACGGGGGCGATGATGAGGCCATCTTCGTCGCGTGCGCGATGGGCCTTCACGCCATAGATCTCCGCCAGATGCGCTTCCGAAAGCACCGTTTCCGGTGTGCCGAAGGCTGCCAGCCTGCCCTTGTTCAGGAGCATGACCCGGTCGCACCAGCGCGCTGCCAGCGTCAGATCGTGGAGCGATACCAGAACCGTGCGCCCTTCATTCTCTGCAAGCCGCTTCAGCGACTGCATGAGGGTGATCTGATGTGCCGGGTCGAGGCCGGAGGCCGGTTCGTCAGCGATCAGCAGCGGGGTCTGCTGCGCCATGGCGCGCGCCATCAGCACACGCGCCTGCTCGCCGCCTGAAAGCTCGGTGGCGATCCGGTCGGCGAGCGGGGTCACATCGGCCATCTCCATCGCGCGGGCGATGGCCGCTTCATCACCGGCATCCGGGCGGCGTCCGAAGGCGCGCCAGGGCAGGCGGCCCAGCACCACCAGATCGCGCACGGTGAGGCGCCAGCCAATGATGCGCTGTTGCGGCAGATAGGCGATAAGGCGCGCGCGCGCGGCCGGGCTGATGGAGGCGAGATTGTGCGCGCCGAGCCGCATCGCGCCTTCAGCCGGCAATTGCCCGGTCAGCGCGCGCATCAGTGTGGACTTGCCTGCGCCATTGGGACCGAGCAGCCCGATCACCTGACCCGGTTCGATGTCGAAACCGACGCCCTCAAGCACCAGCCTGCCGCCAAGCTTCACGCTGATATTGTCCGCCTGCAGCCTCATCACAGCATCTCCCGGCGGGCGCGGATCACGAGCCACAGGAAGAAGGGCGCGCCGATCAGCGCCGTCAGAACGCCGACATTCAGTTCGCCCGCCGGCAAAACGAGCCGGGCGGCAATGTCGGCAGCCAGAAGCAGCGCCGCGCCGCCGAGGCCTGCCGGAAGCAAGAGGCTGCTTGGCATGCGGTTCGTGAGCGGTCGGATCAGATGCGGCACCACGAGGCCGATGAAGCCGATGGTGCCGGCCACCGCCGTCGCCGCCCCCACCGAAAGCGCCACGCCGGCAACGATCAGGAAACGCGCGCGGCCCATATGAATGCCGAGATTGCCGGCAGCCTCTTCGCCGAGCGACAGCGCATCGATGGCGCGCGCCGAAAGCGCAATCAGCAGCCAGCCGGCGGCCATCAGCGGCAGGGCAAGCAGCACATGCTCCATGGAGCGGTCCTTGAGCGAGCCCAGCAGCCAGAAGATGATTTCATAGGCGGCGAACGGATTGGGCGAGAGGTTGAGCACCAGAGAGGTCAGCGCGCCAGCAAGGCTCGATAGCGCGACGCCGGCCAGAATGAGTGTGAGCGTGGAGCCCTGACGCGCTGCAATGGCAAGCAGGATGAGCACGGCGGCAAGCGCACCGATCAGCGCCCCGGCGGGCAGCGCGTAGAGCGAGCTTCCCGCAAGCCCCGAATAGAACACGGCGACCGCGCCGAGTGCGGCCATGGACGAAACGCCGATCACGCCGGGTTCGGCGAGCGGGTTGCGCAGAAACCCTTGCAGAACCGCACCGGAAAGGCCGAGTGAAAAGCCGATGGCAAGGCCGAGCAGGGCGCGCGGAAGGCGGATTTCGCGCATGATGATGGCGGCTGCTTCACCGCCGCCGGCGAAAAGCCCTGCAATGCTGTCTCCGATCCCAAGCGCAGCCGGCCCGACCAGCAGCGACAGGATGAAGAGCGCAAGCGCGAGCATTGCGAGCGAAATGGAGAGCTTCATTGCGTGGCGTCCTGCGGGCAGGGCGCGATTTCGGCGCGCAGGCTTGCCAGCGCGCGCACGGCTTCAATCACGGCGGGCGACCCGCAGGACCATGCGCCGGCAGGCACGAATGCGCCGATGCGCGTGTCGGGCAGCGCGGCAATTGCCGGATGGCGCGGCACATGTTCGCCAAGGGTGGGCGCGCCCTCTGACGCGCTGGTGACGATGACGTCAGGCCGGGCGGCGATGACCTGTTCGAGCGGGAAGGGCGCAACGCCCACCAGTCCGAGATCAGCCGCGAGATTGGCAAAGCCCGCCGCCTGCATAACGGAATCGGCCAGCGTTCCGCTGCCAAGCGCCACCCCGTTCTGATCATAGGCGATCATGGTGGGGCGCATGTCGCACTGGCTTTTTGCGATGGCATCAAGCTCCCGCGAAAAATCATCGGCCAGCTTCTCGGCCCGCGCTTCCTGACCGAGAAGCGCGCCCATGCGGCGGATTTCTCCCGGAATGGTGTCGAGCGTCTGCACGAAGGAAAACTCCTCGACCCTGAAGCCAAGCCGTTTCAGAAGCGCGGTCGTGTTGTGCAGCGAGTAGGTGCCGGTCACCACGAGGTCCGGCTTTTCCAGAAACACCTCTTCGGCAAGACCGCGATTGACGGGAAAATCCTGCGCCTTCTCATGCAGCATGGAAAGGTCCGGCTCGCGGGCAAGGAAGGAAACGGAGATCAGCTGTTCCGGTCCGGCAAGCGTCATGGCGAGCTGATCGGTGCACAGATTGAGCGACATGACCCGTTTGGGCGCGGCTGAAACCGGCGCGATGAGAAACGCGCCGGCCAGAAATGTCAGGCCGGAAAGGCGGGAGAGGCGTTTCCGGCGCTCACGCATCAGGGCGCGAACTTTGCCTGGAACCCGGCGAACACCGAGAAGCCGGGCGTGTTGTAGCCGCGCACCGTCTGATAATCCTGATCGAGCAAGTTCTCCGCGCGCACATAGAGCTCGGTGTCCTCGGTCGGCTTGTAGGCCACTTTGGCGTTGACCAGCAGGTAATCGTCCAGCTTGAAATTGCCCGTGTCCACCGTGTCGATGGCCGCCTTGGCCGAGGCCGAAATGGTCCATTTCTCGGCAGGCCGTACGCTGGCGATCAGCCCGATCTCGTGGCGCGGCACACGCGGCAGCCGCGCATCGTTCTGATCCACCGAATGCGTGTAGGTGTAGGCTCCGGTGAGATCGAACCAGTCGGTTGCGGCATAGCTGAGCGAGGCCTCGACACCGCGCATGCGCGACGTGCCGGGGATCTGGTCATACTGGGTCGTGTAACCGATCAGATCGTCGATCTCGAGCTGGAAATAGGTGATGTCGGCGATTGCCCTGTCGTTCCAGAAACGCTGCTCCACGCCAATGTCGAAACCGAAGCTGGTTTCAGGCCGCAGATTGGGGTTTGCCCCGAACGGACCGAAAAGCTCGTTGAGGCTGGGTGCACGGAAGCCGGTTCCCACCGAGCCGTGCAGACGCGTTCCGGTCGCATCGATGAGATAGGAGGCGGTTGCCCGGTATGTGGTGTGCCCGCCGAATTCGCTGTGCTCGTCCTGCCGGAGGCCGGCTGTCAGCGTCAGGTTTTCAACCGGCGTGGCAATGGCCTCGCCCCAGACGCCTGCGATCCAGAAATCGGAATCGATCTGGGGGTTGAACATGCCGGCGGGAAAGACTGCGCTCTGGCGTTCGTAATCCGCGCCACCCTGAACCGTCAGCCATTCATTGACGTCGAATGCGCCCAGATAATCGGCCTTGTAGCGGCGACCGTCATAAGAGCCGTCGAACGCGGTGCCGGTGATGGAGCGTTCCAGGTCGAAGGCCTGCACGGAAACCGTGTTGCGGAAGCGGCCGTTCATCAGGTCGAGATTGAAGCCGGCCCGGCCGGCCAGCTGTTTGCTGTGGTTGGTCGCCGTCAGATTGTCGCTCGGCAGAATGGTGCCGAAGCCCTGATTGTCGAACTCGGCTTCCGCGTCGATGTAGAGCGCCGAGCCGAATACGGAGAACACGTCTGAAAATGCATGCTCGGCATTCACGTCGAAGGTGACGTTCTCATAGCCATCGCGCTCCGTGCCCGAAGCCGCAGCCGAAATGCCGTCGGTGCGGTAGCCGGTTGCGTTGATGGAGAGTTTCGACTGTTCGTTCGCCGCCCTGAAACCGTAGGAGCCGCCGACCGTGCCGTGCGAGCCGCCTTCGCCCTGAATGATATGGGCGATGCCCGGTTCGATGTCGCCCAGCGTCGACAGGCTGATCACACCGGCAATCGCATCGGAGCCGTAAAGCGTGCTCTGCGATCCCTTCAGCACTTCGATGCTCTGCAGGCCGCCCGACAGAAGATACTGGTAGGACGTCTGCACCTGCGGGCTGGTCGGATCGGAAATGTCGATGCCGTTATAGAGCGTCTTCACATAGCGGCGCGGCGCGCCGCGGATCGAAAGGCTGCCCTCTGCGCCAACGCCACCCGGCGATGAGAGGCTCACACCCGGCAGCAGGTCGAGATACTCGACGGCCAGCGGCAGGGACTGTTCCTCGATCTCTTCACGGCCCACCACGTCCACCGTCGACCCCACGGTGGAGGCCTCTGCCGGTGTGCGGTTGGGCGTGATGACCAGTTTTTCAAGCACATAGTCTTCTGCGCCCGCCATGGTGGCTGAAAGGCCCGTCAGCAGCGCCGAAGCGCTGAGCAGGAGCCGGGTGCGATAACGTCTGGATGGCATGCGTGCTCTCCATGAGAATGCTGCTTCTTTTGCTGGAGAGCGATGGCTGTCTGAATCTGTCCCCCGCCAGCGATGACATTTCGTCACCACTGCGAGATCCACAGCCCCGGAAGCGTCCCGCATCCGGTCGGTGACGGCTCAAGGCAGGTTTCCTGGCTCGCGCTTCATCGGCTTCCTCGCCTTCCCGGGGCATTGCACCCAGTGGCATAGGAGGAGCCTCGGCGCTCACAGTTGCGGGAGCAGCCACGGCTGCGGCCTGATCATGCAGGGCCGTTCCGTGTTCCCTTTTCCCCGGCATGCGAGTGCCTGCCGGAGCACCTCAAGCGAACAAAATTCGCTTACCAACTGGCTCCGGCAGCGTCAATTGCGGCCTGTGGGACGGCTGTTCCACCCATAACGGTGCAGGTGGCGGGTATTGTCAGTACAGGTTTCGGAAATTGTTGCGAAATCGGCTCTATTTGTCAGTTTTACGGCTCATTTGTCGCAAACTCGTCATTTCAACGGTCGAAAAACCTGCAAAACTTACCATTGGCCCCGGTCGTTTTTTGACATCGCTGGCGCGATGGGAAATGCTGAACACAAACTGATAACGGCAAGAAATGGGAGTGCGTCGATGACGTTTTTCAAGAGCAATGGCGAGAAAGTGCCAGCCCGCGTCGCCGAAATGGCGAACGAAGCGCGCGTCGGAAAAATGGACAGACGTGAGTTCCTGGCGCTGGCAAGCGCACTCGGCGCATCGACAGCCGCCGCCTACGGCATGCTCGGCCTTGCGGCACCCACCCATGCGCTCGCTCAGGAGCCCAAAATGGGCGGCACGCTGCGTGTGGCCATGTTCATCAAGGATCCGAAAGACCCGCGCACGGCCGACTGGTCCGAGATCGCGAACGCCATGCGCCAGACGCTTGAGCCGCTGGTGAAATACACGCGCGACTTCACCTTTGAGGGCCGGCTTCTGGAGAGCTGGGAGGTCAACGAAGACGCCACCGAGTACATTCTCCACGTGCGTCCGGGCGTGACCTGGAACAATGGCGACGCCTTTACCGCAGACGATGTGATCTACAACTTCAACCGCTGGTGCGATCAGACGGTGGAGGGCAACTCCATGCCCGCCCGCATGGCCGCACTCATCGATCCGGAGACCAAGAAGGCGCGCGAAGGCGCGATCGAGAAGGTCGACGACATGACGGTGAAGCTCAACCTGTCAGCCCCTGACATTTCCATCATTCCCGGCATGGCCGACTATCCGGGCCTGATCGTGCATCCGAGCTTTGATGAGACGGGCCGTGATTTCATCGCCAATCCCATCGGCACCGGTCCCTTCGAACTCGTTTCATACGAAGTGGGCAACCGCGTCGAACTGAAGAAGCGCGAAGACGGCAAGTGGTGGGGCGGCGAGGCCTATCTCGATGGCATCGAGTTCATCGATTACGGCACCGATCCATCGGCCATGGTAAGCGCCTTCGAATCCGGCGAGATCCACACCAATTACGAGACCACCGCCGATTTCGTGGACATTCTCGACGCCATTGGCCTGGTCAAGTCCGAGGTCACCACGGCAACCACGATTGTGGCCCGCACCAATGTCAACAACAAGCCGTATGACGATGAGCGGGTGCGCCGCGCGCTGCAGATGGCCGTGGACAACGCCACAGTTCTGGCGCTTGGCTACGACAATGCCGGCGAGGTGGCCGAGAACCACCATGTTTGCCCGATCCATCCCGAATATGCGGAGCTGCCCAAGATCGAGCGCAATGTGGACGCGGCCAAGGCGCTGATGGAAGAGGCCGGCCAGATGGAGCATGAGCACGAGCTGATCTCGGTCGACGAGGACTGGCACAAGAACACCGGCGACGCCATTGCCGCGCAGCTTCGCGAGGCGGGTTTCAAGGTCAAACGCACCGTTCTGCCGGGCTCGACCTTCTGGAACGACTGGACGAAATACCCGCTGTCCATGACCAACTGGAACATGCGCCCGCTCGGCATTCAGGTGGTCGCGCTCGCTTATCGCACAGGCGAGGCGTGGAACGAGTCCGCCTATTCCAATCCCGAACTCGACAAGCTGATCGAACAGGCGCTGGCCATTCCGGACCCCGACAGCCGCCGCGAGGTGATGAAGCAGATCGAAGAGATCCTTCAGGGCTCCGGCATCATCATCCAGCCCTATTGGCGCAAGCTCTACAATCACTCCGTGGAGACCGTGATGAACCACGGCATGCACCAGACCTTCGAGATCGACCTGGAAAAGGTCTGGCTCGACGAGGGCTGAGACCCGGAACAAGGGGGCCGCACGGGCCCCCATTGCGCAGGCAACCAACAACAACCTCCGTAAACGGGGGAAGGGGAAACCGTGCTTGGATTTATTCTGAGACGTATGGGCGTCATGGCATTGACGATGCTGTGCCTGACCCTTGTCGTGTTCTTTCTGGTCAATCTGGAGCCCAATCTCAAGAAGCTAGCGATCAGCCAGCTCGACATGCGCTCCTCGGCTGAAGAGCTTGAAAGCTGGCTTGAGAAGAACGGCTACCGGCAGAATTTCTTTGTGCGCTATGGCCAATGGCTCGGCGTCGTCCAGAAACAGCCCAACATCGACCCCGAAACGGGCGTCGCCACGCCACGGTTTTCCTATTGCGACGAACCCGCCGAACCCTATTACGGCGGCATTCTGCAGGGTGATTTCGGCTGCTCCACCAAGTTCAAGGTGCCGGTGGCCGAAAAACTCTTTCCGGCACTGGGCGCCACCGGCATCCTCATGTTCTGGGTGATGGTGGTGATGGTGCCCGTCGCGCTCCTGATCGGCGTTCTGGCCGGAATGCGGGAGGGCAGCCGCACTGACCGCACCCTTTCGGTCGCCTCCATCGCCACCACGGCGACGCCCGAATATGTGTCGGGCGTGATCTTCGCCGTCATCTTCGCTTCCTGGCTCGGCTGGCTCAACGGCTCCGCCGCCACCGCCACGCGGCAGGGCATTTCGTTTTACAATTTCACCCTGCCTGTCATGACCATGGCGATCTACGGCATCGGCTATATCGCGCGCATGACGCGGGCCTCGATGGTCGAGGTGATGACGCAGCAATACATCCGTACGGCGCGCCTCAAGGGGCTCGGCTTCCGCACCGTCGTGCTCAAACACGCGCTGCGCAATGCGCTGATCGCACCGTTCACGGTCATCATGCTCCAGTTCCCCTGGCTTTTGACCGGCGTGGTCATCGTCGAGGTGATGTTCCGGTACCAGGGGTTTGGCTTCACGCTGGTGGAGGCGGCGAGCAACAACGACATCGACCTGTTGCTCGGCTGCTCTCTGGTCTCGGTTTTCGTGGTTTTGTCGACGCAGCTCATTTCCGATGTCGGCTATGCCTATCTCAATCCGCGCATCCGCGTGCAGTAGGGAGGACGCGCGATGCAAGTGGATTATCTTGGAACTTTCGGCATCATTCTTGGCGTTCTGGCGCGCTTCTGGCCGGTCTGGGTGGCGCTGGCGATCATTCTGGTTTTAAGCCTGCGCTTTCGCAGCCGGCTCGGCCTCTACGGCCAGCTTTTCGACACCGGCGTTGGCATTACCGGCGTCATGATCTGCTGCTTCTGGCTGTTCACCGCAATCTTCGCCGGCACGGTCGCCCCCTTCGACCCGCTGGCGCAGTTCCCGATCATGAAGAACGTGCTGCCCGGCGCCATCGAGCCGGAGACGGGGCAGGCTTTCCTCTTCGGTGGCGACAGGCTCGCGCGTGACGTCTTTTCGCGCATGGTCTATGGCAGCCAGATCGTGCTGATCATCGCCCCGGCGGCCACGCTGTTTGCGCTGATGGTCGGCACCACGCTTGGTCTGCCCGCCGGCTATTATGGCGGGCGCATCGACAGTCTCCTGTCGTTCCTCGCCAATCTGGTTCTGGCCTTTCCGGTGATCCTGCTCTTCTATCTGCTGGTCACGCCGGGCATTCGCGAAACGCCGATCCCGCAATGGATGGCGGGCACCTTCTTCATTTTCCCGATCATCTTTTTCGTGACGCTTTTCTGGACGCGCTATCGCAGCCGTCCGCAATTGCTGGCCATCCAGCTTGCACTGACGCTTCTGATCGGCGGCTGGATCTATGTTGGCCTCGTCTTCGACGCCGATCCGCTCGGCATCATTTCGATCAGCTCGAACCAGCTCAACATTTTCGTTGCGGTGGTGTTTGCTTCATCGCCCGGCGTTTTCCGCATCGTGCGCGGCCTCGTCATGGACATCAAGACGCGGGACTATGTGGCCGCCGCCCAGACGCGGGGTGAAACGCCCTGGTACATCATGCTCTGGGAAGTGCTGCCCAATGCGCGCGGGCCGCTCATTGTCGATGTGTGCCTGCGCATCGGCTACACAACCATTCTGCTCGGCACGCTTGGCTATTTCGGCCTCGGTCTTGCGCCCGAAAGTCCCGACTGGGGCACCGGCATCAAGGAATCGAGCCGCCTTCTGCGCGCCTATGTGCATCCTGCGCTTCCGCCCGTTTTCGCCCTCATGTCCTTCGTTCTGGGGCTGAACCTGCTCGCCGATGCGCTGCGTGAGCAATCGCTGAAGGATTGAGTGGATGAACACTGAAAGCGACGCCATGAACGAAGCCATCAGCACGACGCGCAGCGTGAATGCTGACGAACCGATCCTCGAGATCGAGAACCTGTCCATCTCCTTCTTCACGCGGGCCGGTGAGATACCGGCGGTGATGGATTTTTCCTGCAGGGTCATGCCGGGCGAGGCCATGGGCATTGTCGGCGAATCCGGCTGCGGCAAGTCCACCGTGGCGCTCGGCATCATGCGCGATCTCTCCAATGTGGGGCAGATCGTCGGCGGCCGCATCCGCTTCAAGGGGCGGGACATGGCCGGGATGAGCGAGGAGGAGTTGCGCCAGATCCGCGGCAACGAGATCGCCATGATCTATCAGGAGCCGATGGCGAGCCTGAACCCGGCCATGAAGATCGGCAAACAGCTCATGGAAGTGCCAATCATCCATGACCGTGTGTCGAAGGATGAAGCCTGGAACCGCGCGCTGGAGATGGTGGAGGCCGTTCGCCTGCCGGACCCGGAGCGCATCATGCGCTCGTTCCCGCACCAGCTTTCAGGCGGCCAGCAACAGCGCATCGTCATCGCCATGGCGCTTCTGTCAAAGCCGGCACTGCTTCTTCTGGATGAGCCGACCACCGCGCTCGATGTCACGGTCGAGGCGGGCATCGTGGAACTGGTGAAGGGGCTCGGCAAGAAATACGGCACGTCGATGATCTTCGTGTCGCACAATCTGTGCCTGATCCTGGAAACCTGCGACCGCGTCACCGTCATGTATTCCGGCGAGGCGGTGGAAACGGGCCGCGTCGAGGATGTCTTCGACCGCATGAGGCACCCCTATACACAGGGCCTGTTCCGCTCGATCCCGTTGCCCGGCGCAGACAAGAACGCCCGGCCGCTGATCGCCATCCCCGGCCAGTTGCCGCTGCCGCATGAGCGTCCTGATGGCTGTAATTTCGGCCCACGCTGCCAGCACTTCAAGGCGGGCCTGTGCGATGCCGGCGATATTCCCATGCGCGCGATCGAGGGGCACGAGCAGCACCGTTCGCGCTGCGTGCGTTTCGACGATATCGACTGGAAGGCACTGCCGGAGGGGGCGCTTGTGGAGCAGGAGCCCGTCGCGCCCGGTGCTCCCATGCTGCGGATCGAGAATCTCAAAAAGTACTATCACGTTGCCGCAAACAGCATTTTCGGCGGTGGCGACACCAAGACGGTGAAGGCCAACGAGCAGATCAGCTTCGAGGCGCGCGAGTCCGAGACGGTGGCCATCGTTGGCGAATCCGGCTGCGGAAAGTCGACGCTCGCCAAGGTGCTTCTGGGGCTTGAAACGGCGACCGATGGCAGGGTGATGCTCGGCAATGAACCGATCCAGGCGACGCCGGTCGAAGACCGCTCCACCGGCACGGTCGCCAGCATCCAGATGGTGTTCCAGAACCCGTTCGACACGCTCAATCCGAGCCATTCCGTCGGCTCGCAGATCATCCGCACGCTGGAAAAATTCAACATCGGGAAGACGCTGGCCGACCGAAAGCAGCGCATGCTGGAGCTGCTCGACCTGGTCAAGCTGCCGCGCGCCTTCGCCGAGCGCATGCCACGCCAGCTTTCGGGCGGTCAGAAGCAGCGCATAGGCGTCGCCCGGGCCTTTGCCGGAAATGCAAAGGTTGTTGTGGCAGACGAGCCGGTCTCCGCGCTCGATGTTTCGGTGCAGGCGGCGGTGACCGAGCTGCTGATGGATATTCAGCGCAAGAACAAGACGACCATGCTGTTCATCAGCCACGATCTCTCGGTCGTGCGCTATCTCGCCGACCGGGTGGTGGTCATGTATCTCGGCCACATTGTCGAGCAGGGCACGACCGACCAGATATTCGCGCCGCCCTACCACCCCTATACGGAGGCGCTTCTTTCCGCGATCCCCATTGCCGATACCTCGGTGCGCAAGAAGCACATCGTTCTGGAAGGGGACATACCCTCAGCCATGAACCCGCCCTCGGGCTGCCCGTTCCAGACGCGCTGCCGCTACAAGGATCAGGTTCCGGGCGGAAAGTGTGAGCGCGAGGTGCCGCCGCTGAAGGATCTGGGCAATGGCCATTTCAGCCTGTGCTGGCTGGATGATGCAACGCTTGCGGGCATGGAGCCGGTCATCAGCTTCGACGCGCCATCGGATTGATCGGCCCGGCCGGCCGGAGGGCGGGCCCCGCGCCCTCTCTGCGCCTGTCGTGAACATCATCGTTTTGTTCAATGACTTCTGGATATGCGGCTGATTTTCCATCACTTTGCGCCGACTAACCGGATTGCAACAGGAGATTCGCATGCCCTCGGGGTTCTTCCGCTTCCTTCTCATGGCGTTCGCCGCTCTTGGCCTGGCGGCCGCGCTGTCGGTTCCGGCGCGCGCGCAGCAGAATGTTCAGGCAGTGGTCACGACCGATCTCAACATGCGCGAAGGCCCCGGCACACGCTATCGCGTGGTTCTGACCATTCCGAATGGCGCGCGCGTGGTGACGCTGCGCTGCACCGACCGTTATGAATGGTGCGAAGTGGGTTATGCGGGGCGCACGGGCTGGGTTTCCGCGCGTTATCTGCGCGACACAAGGCCGGCTTACAGGGATCGCCCGATCTCCGATATCGGATCGACGCTCGGGCTCAAACTGTTTGATTTCGTCATGCGCGAGCTGGATGATCGCCGCCGTGACGACACCGCTTTCGACAATGACGACCGTTTCGACGGTGATCGCCGCCCGACCCCGCGCAATGTGTGCTTTTACGACCGTCCGAACTTTCAGGGCCGCCGTCTCTGCGCCGGCATTGGCGACGATGCGCGCGTGATGGATCGCAACTGGGATGGCCGCGTGGCCTCGATCCGCGTTGGCGAGCGCACCTCCGTCGAGATCTGCTCAAGGATCGACTATGCCGGTCGCTGCGATCTCCTCACCCGTGATGTGCCTTCTCTGCGCCGGGGCGACACGGTTTCGTCCTTCCGGGTTTATCGCCGCCGGCCGGGCGACGAGGGCAGCTATGACCGGGTCCGTCGCGCCTGTTTTTACGAGCGTGTCGATTTCCGGGGCGCGAGCATCTGTTTCGATGCCGGTGATGGCACGGCGCGCCTGCCGCGCGAATGGAACAACCGCATCTCCTCGGTGACGCTTGAGGGCGGTGCCGAGGCGCGTGTCTGCGAGCGGCGCAATTTCGGCGGCTGGTGTGAAACCATCCGTCGCGACACCCGCCGACTGCGCGACATTTACAACGACGACATCAGTTCCATCGAGGTCTTCTGATCGCCCATTGCAGGGCCGTCCGCATCGCAAACGCCGCCCTTGCCGGGCGGCGTTTTTTGTTTGATATCCGCGGCTTGTAAATATGAATTGTAAATTCATGTTTTAATTCAAGAGGATGCGGCGGGGTCGAAAATTTGACCGATTGATAAAAAAAAGAAACTGCGCTAGCCTTTCCCCAATAATAAAAGGGGAATACGGAATGGCTGATGGTCTCTACGCGGACGGCATCGCCGCCGGCCGCCTTTCCGGTGAGGAATACGAAAAGAACTTCGCCGACCTGCATCCACCGCTCGACCGCCATGAGGCGGCCGTCGAGGCGGACAGGTGCTACTTCTGCTTCGATGCGCCGTGCACCACGGCGTGTCCGACATCGATCGACATACCCATGTTCATCCGGCAGATCGCGACGGACAATCCGTTGGGTTCGGCCAGAACGATCTTCGACCAGAACATTCTGGGCGGCATGTGCGCCCGCGTCTGTCCCACGGAGACCCTCTGTGAAGAGGCCTGCGTGCGTGAGGAGGCGGAGGGCAAGCCGGTCCAGATCGGCAGGCTCCAGCGCTATGCCACGGACGCGGCCATGGAGGCTGACGCGCAGTTCTATGAACGCGCTGCTCCAACCGGCAAGAGCGTTGCCATTGTCGGGGCAGGGCCCGCAGGCCTTGCCTGTGCGCACCGTCTGGCCATGCATGGTCATGACGTGACGATCCTTGAGGCGCGGCCCAAGCCCGGCGGGCTCAACGAGTTCGGTATTGCCGCCTACAAGACGCCGAATGGTTTCGCCCAGGCCGAGGTGGATTACCTGATGGCCATTGGCGGCATCCGGCTTGAGGAAGGAAAGGCGCTGGGGCGTGATTTTTCGCTTGGCGACCTCACGCGTGATCACGACGCCGTCTTTCTTGGCATGGGGCTTGCCGGCGTCAATGCGCTCGGTGCGGAAGGCGAAGCGGCTGACGGCGTCGAGAGCGCGGTCGACTACATTGCCCATCTGCGTCAGGCGAAGGATCTCGCCAGCCTGCCGGTCGGTCGGCGTGTCGTCGTCATCGGCGGCGGCATGACTGCCATCGACGCAGCCGTTCAGGCGCGGCTTCTGGGCGCGGAGGAGGTCACGATCTGCTACCGGCGCGGCCAGGAACACATGAACGCTTCGGTGTTCGAGCAGGATCTGGCGGCGTCCAAAGGCGTCACCATAAGGCACTGGCTCCAGCCAGCGCGCATCATCGCCGACAATGGCCGGGTGAGCGGCATCGAGCTTGAATACACGGCGCTGAAGGACGGCAGGCTTTCAGGCACCGGCGAAACGCTGACGCTGCGCGCCGATCAGGTCTTCAAGGCCATTGGTCAGTCCTTCGAGGCAGGCGTTCTCAACGGCAGCACCGCGTCGGTTGAGCTTGAAGGGCGTCGCATCAAGACCGATGCGGAAGGGCGCACCTCCATGCCGAACGTCTGGGCCGGTGGCGATTGCATCGCCGGCGGCGACGATCTCACCGTATCGGCGGTCGCGCAGGGGCGCGACGCAGCCGAGAGCATTCATCGCGCATTGGCCGGCTGAGGAGCGGAAAACCCATGGCAGACATTCGCAGCAATTTCGTCGGCATCAAGTCTCCCAATCCCTTCTGGCTTGCTTCCGCACCACCCACAGACAAGGCCTACAATGTCGAGCGCGCCTTCAAGGCGGGCTGGGGCGGCGTCGTCTGGAAGACACTGGGCGAGGAGGGGCCTCCGGTCGTCAATGTCAACGGACCCCGCTACGGCGCGATCTGGGGCGCGGACCGCCGGCTTCTCGGCCTCAACAACATCGAGCTCATCACCGACCGCGACCTTTATCTGAACCTGCGCGAAATCAAGCAGGTGAAGAAGAACTGGCCGGACCGGGCGCTCATCGTTTCGCTCATGGTGCCGTGTGAGGAGCAGGCGTGGAAAGCCATCCTTCCGCTGGTGGAAGAGACGGAAGCTGATGGCATCGAGCTCAATTTCGGCTGTCCGCACGGCATGAGCGAGCGCGGCATGGGCGCAGCCGTTGGCCAGGTGCCCGAATATGTCGAGATGGTGGTGCGCTGGTGCAAGCAGAACACGCGCATGCCCGTCATCACCAAGCTCACGCCCAACATCACCGATGTGCGCCAGCCCGCCCGCGCGGCCCATGCCGGCGGCACGGATGCGGTGTCGCTCATCAACACGATCAATTCCATCACCTCGGTCAATCTCGACAATTTCGCGCCCGAACCCACGATTGACGGCAAGGGCTCCCATGGCGGCTATTGCGGCCCGGCGGTGAAGCCCATCGCGCTCAACATGGTGGCCGAGATCGCCCGCGATCCGCAGACCGCTGGCCTGCCCATCTCCGGCATTGGCGGCATCACCACATGGCGCGATGCCGCCGAGTTCCTGGCGCTGGGGTCCGGTACGGTTCAGGTCTGCACCGCCGCCATGACCTACGGTTTCAAGATCGTCGAGGAGATGATCGAGGGGCTCGAAAACTGGATGGACGCCAAGGGGCACGCCACGCTTGATGACGTGATCGGCCGCGCGGCGCCCAATGTCACCGACTGGCAGTATCTGAACCTCAACTATGTCACCAAGGCGCGCATTGATCAGGACCAGTGCATCAAATGCGGTCGCTGCCACATCGCCTGCGAGGACACGTCTCATCAGGCAATCACGGCCATGGTCGACGGCAAGCGTCATTTCGAGGTGATCGAAGAGGAGTGCGTCGGCTGCAATCTGTGCGTCAATGTCTGTCCGGTGGAGGGCTGCATCGACATGGTGCCGTTGGCCGCCGGGGCGCTCGACAAGCGCACGGGCGAGAAGGTCGAGCCGGTCTATGCCAACTGGACGACGCATCCGAACAACCCTTCCAAAGTGGCTGCGGAATAGGTTTGACGGCGGCGGTTATCCGCCGCCGTTTTTCTTTGAGCGTCTGTCAGGAAGTGGCAGAAGCAAATTCTGCCCCTATTGCGGATAATAATTATCCAGGATATGTTTTATCCGCAATAGGGAGATCGACATGAAACTGAGTGAAGGCGTTGAGGCGGCGATCCATTGCGCCACGCTTCTTGCGCAGCTGGAAGAGGGGCGCACCATGCCGGCCAGCGCGCTTGCCGAATATCACGGCCTCTCGCCAAGTTATCTGCTCAAACATTTGAAAACGCTGACGGCCGCCCGCATTCTGGAATCGGTTTCCGGGCCCCATGGCGGCTATCGTCTGGCGCGGTCGGCGGATGCGATCACCCTGCTGGACGTGGTGCTTGCCATCGAGGGGCCGCAGCCGGCCTTTCGCTGTGCGGAGATCCGCCAGCGCGGGCCGGGCGCACTGGAACCCGAGGTCTATGCCGCGCCCTGCAACATCAACGCCGCCATGCTGCGCGCCGAGCAGGCCTATCGCGCCGAGCTGCGCAAGACGCGGCTTAGCGATGTGATCTCCGACTATCTGGGGGAGGCCGATCCGCGCGCGCTCGCCTTCAGCTGCGCCTTCGTTGCGCGAAACCAGCGTCCGCAGGGCTGACGCCATCTTCTGAAATGGAAAGGAATGATCATGCAAGAACGCCTGAACTACGTGAAGACCGAGCCGAAACTGCTTGGCGCGATCTTCAATCTCAAGAAGGCGGTGAACGAAAGCGGCCTCGATCAAGGGCTGATCCATCTGGTGAACCTGCGCGCCTCGCAGATCAATGGCTGCTCCTATTGTGTCGACATGCACACCCGCGAAGCGCGGCGCGATGGTGAGAGCGAGCAGCGTGTGCATCTCGTATCGGCATGGCGTGAATCCCCGCTCTATACCGGGCGTGAGCGCGCAGCCCTTGCCTGGACCGAGCGTCTGACGCACATCTCCGACGGCCCGGTCGAGGATGCGCTCTACAATGAGATGCTGGAGCATTTCTCCGAGCAGGAGCTGGTGCAGCTTACCGTGCTGGTCGGTCTCATCAATGTGTGGAACCGCATCGCGATCCCGTTCCGCTCGGTCCATCCGGTGATCGCGGATGATGCGTCTGCTGCCGCCTGAACCCCTTTAAGCCAGACAGCGCTATTCTGCCGAACAGCCCGGAAACCGGCTTGGATTTCCGGGCCATTCCTTTAGGCTGAAAGGCATTCTTCGGGGGATGCATTGACCGACACGGTAGAGACAAAGGCCGCGCGGCGCGAGGCGTATCGCACCAGCGCGACGGGGGTGCAAAAGCGGCTTGGCCATTTGGCCATGCTGGCCTTTGCAACACTGGTCGCCGGCTCCTTCTCTCTGGGGTCGATGGCCGCGCAGCATATCGGCCCGGTGGCGCTCAATGCCGCCCGTTTCCTGATCGGCATTGTCTTCATGGGGCTGGTGGTGCGCTTTGTGCTGCGCCAGCCGCTTCCCTTCCCGAAAGCCCCTTGGCGCTTTCTGGTTCTGGGCGGCCTGATGGCGTTCTATTTCGTCACCATGTTCGTGGCGCTCGGCATGACCAGCCCGGTCTCGACCGGCGCGGTCTTCACGCTGATGCCGCTGCTCAGCGCCTTTTTCGGTTATCTCTTCCTGCGGCAGGTGCCGCGCGGGCTCGTTATCCCGAGTCTCGTTCTGGCCGGTCTCGGCTCGGTCTGGGTCATTTTCGACGGCAATTTCGAAGCCATGCGCCGCTTCGACATGGGCGAGGGGGAGCTGATCTTCTTTGTCGGGGTCATCGGGCATGCGGCCTATGCCTCGCTCGTCCGGCTCTACAATCGCGGCGAGCCGGTCTTCGCCTTCACCTTCTGGACGCTGCTGGCCACAGGCGTGCTGATTGCGCTTTACGGCGTGGGCGAGATCGCCGCGACCGACTGGTTCGCCCTGCCGTCGATCACCTGGCTGGCGATCTTCTATCTGGCGATCTTCACCACGGCCGGCACGTTCTTCCTGCTCCAGTTTGCCGCCCTGCGGCTGCCCGCCTCCAAGGTGCTCGCCTATAACTACCTCACACCGACGCTGATCATCGTGTTCGAAGGTCTGCTCGGCCATGGCTGGGCGAGCCTTTCGGTGATGGTTGGCGCCGTGGTGACCATTCTCGGCCTGGTCATTCTGGCGCTGTCGCCCGAAGGCTGAGTTCAGTCGCCGAAGCGCCGTCCAAACCCTTTTGGATCAACCAGCGCCGGCAGGCCGGTTTCATCGAGCCACGCTTCGCTCGGTGCGCTCAGTCTGCGATAGATGTCGCGCACCAGCCTGCGTGCCGTCTCGCCCGGCCAGTCCTGCGGCAGGAGCGCGGTCGGCAGGCCGGGATCGCGCAGCACGATGCGTCGCCAGTCATGAATGAGCAGGGTTCGCGCCGCCATCGCGTCGATGGGCGCGGGCATATGCGTGCCGGCAAGCTGATCGGCCAGCGGCGTGTAATCGGCGATCAGCTCCGCATAGGCGGCGGCGATCTCGTCTGAAGGCCAGAGGCTGCGCAGCATTTCGGGATGTTCGGCGCTTGAACCGTGGATCACCAGCATGTCCGCGAGCACGGCGTCACCGTTCGGCATTCTGGTGCGCGGCAGCAGGTGAACGCCTTCCGCGATCTTCAGGAAGCCGCGCTCCTTCAGCGCCTCGTCATGTTCGCCATTGCCGTTGGGCGGCGCGATCGCCACCGTCCACGAGCCATCCCAGTCGGGCGCGCCGGCTGCATAGATGCGCCGTGTCGCCAGGTCGAAGGCGTGCTGGCCATGCCGGTCCAGCGAGAAGAATGAGTTGCGGCCCCGCCGTTCGCGCACCACCCAGCCATCGCCGGCAAGCCGCGACATGGCGGTGCGCAGCGCGCCGGCCTCGATTCCCAGCCGCGCCATCACGGTTTGAAGTGCGGCCAGCGGCGCTTCGCCGCCACGCGGCACGATGGCGTCGCCGAACAGGGTGATCACCAGTGACCAGACCCTGAGGCGGCCACGCCCGTGCAGGCGGTCGATCAGATCGGAAAGGGCGGTTTCTGCAGTTTCGGTCGGCGCATCCATGCCATCCACATGCCACGGGACGGGGAGGCGGGCAAGATTGTCAGTCGAGCCCCTTCACGCCACTCACCAGAAGATGCGTGGCAAGCTTCGCATAGTCCTGCCGGGAGATGCCGCGATCCTCGCGGAACCACATGTAAAACCAGTTGAGCATGCCGAACAGGCTCATCGTCACCGGTTTCAGCAGAGGCCGGTTGTCGAAGACCTCCGGGTTCACCTGCCGCACCGCTTCGGCAAACAGCGCAACCAGCCGGCGCTCCAGTGCTTTCAGCTCTTCCTGCTGTGCGTCGGGCAGAAGCTGAAGGCCGGAAAGCTGTACACGGTGCTCATTGTCCGCATCGCGATAGGCGTCGAGCAGCGCCGTCACCAGCCCTTCCAGCCGCTCCTGCGGGGCTGCATGCGGCTGATCAGCCTCTTCCACGGCTTCCACCAGTTCCTGCAAATGCGTTTCGATGATGTCGAAAAGCAGCGCTTCCTTGGAGGTGTAGTAGTGATAGAGCAGCGCCTTCGAAACGCCGAGTTCCGTTGCAAGCTGGTTCATCGAGGCGCGGTCATAGCCGTCACGCGCGAAGATGCGCGCTGCGCCATGCAGCATGGCGTCGCGCTTGTCGTCATAATCCTTGGCTCGGGTGCGGGCCATCAATGCATATCCCGGGGGCGTTTGTGCGTTTGTGCGTCTGTGTCGCCCCTCGCGCCGTTCACGGGCGGGAAGGGGCGAGTCACTGTTGAAATGAGCGTCGGTACTCTCACTGTTTGTCGCGCTTGTCGATGATGCGCACGGCCTTGCCCTGGCTGCGGGCCACGCCGCCGGGGTCGGTCGCGTTGACGCGCACCGTCACGCCGACCACATCCTTGATGCGTTCGCCGAGCTGGCGGCAGGCCGCAAGCCGCACTTCTTCGCCCGCTTCCAGTGCTTCCATCTCCACATGGATGGTCATCGCATCCATGCGGCCTTCCTGCGTCAGCTCGATCTGGAAATGCGGCGCGAGCCCGTTGACGGTAAGAATCTGCTCCTCGATCTGGGTGGGAAAAACATTGACCCCGCGCAGGATGATCATGTCGTCCGAGCGCCCGGTGATCTTTTCCATGCGGCGCATGGAGCGCGCCGTGCCCGGCAGAAGCCGCGTCAGGTCGCGCGTGCGGTAGCGCACGATGGGGAAGGCTTCCTTGGTGAGCGAGGTGAAAACCAGCTCGCCCTTTTCGCCGTCCGGCAGCACTTCGCCGGTCTCCGGGTCGATGATCTCGGGATAGAAATGGTCTTCCCAGATATGCAGCCCGTCCTTGGTCTCCACGCACTCATTGGCAACACCCGGTCCCATCACTTCCGACAGGCCGTAAATGTCGACCGCATGCATGTCGAATGCGTCTTCGATCTCGGCGCGCATGGCGTTGGTCCATGGCTCCGCACCGAAAATACCCACCTTGAGCGGGCTCTTGCGCGGGTCGAGGCCGCGCGCGCGGTATTCATCGAGGATCGACAGCATGTAGGAGGGCGTGACCATGATCGTGTCGGCCCGAAAATCCTCGATCAGCGTCACTTGGCGCGTGGTCATGCCGCCTGATGCCGGCACCACCGTCGCGCCCAGCCGCTCCGCGCCGTAATGCGCACCCAGACCGCCGGTGAAGAGCCCATAGCCATAGGCCACGTGAACGATGTCGCCCGCCCGCGTGCCGGATGCGCGGATTGAGCGCGCCATCACCTCGGCCCAGGTGTCGATGTCCTTTGCGGTGTAGCCCACAACGGTCGGCTTGCCGGTCGTGCCGGATGAAGCGTGAATGCGCGCCACCTTCTCGCGCGGCACGGCGAACATGCCGAACGGATAATTGTCGCGCAGGTCCGTCTTCACCGTGAAGGGGAATTTCGACAGATCGGAAAGCTGCTGCAGATCGTCGGGATGAACACCGGCGGCGTCGAAGCTCTTCTTGTAATGCGGTACGTTTTCATAGGCGTGCCTGAGCGACCATTTGAGGCGCACAAGCTGCAGGGCCTGGATTTCATCGCGCGAGGCGATTTCGATCGGGTCCAGGTCTTCCTTTTTGGGGGTCAGGTCTTTCATCATTATCTCCCGAAGATGAGGATGCCGTCAGGCGTCTTCCTCGAAATGCTTGCCGCCAATGACGCGGGAATTGCCGCGAAACTCCGCGATGACTTTGCCGTTCTGGTTCTCCACGCGAACATCATAGATGCCCGAGCGCCCGAACCGCGCCACCTCGCGCGCCACCGCTGTAAGCCGGTCGCCGAGCGCGCCGGGCGCAACGAAGGTGATGGAATTGTGCTGCGCGACAACGATCTGGTTGTAGGAGTTGCACGCAAAGGCGAAGGCGGAATCCGCCAGTGTGAAGATGTAGCCGCCGTGGCAGATGTCGTGCCCGTTCGTGTGGTGCGTTTCCACCGTCATCGACAGGGTGGCGCTGCCCGGCGCCACCGCATCAAGGCTGCATCCCAGCCATTGCGAGGCGTCGTCGCGCGCCCACATGGCTGCTGCGCTGCGCTCTGCGATCTCCTGTGGAGACAGTTGCATTTGTGACATCTAGGCTCCTCCCAACGGCGTCGGTGAAAGCAGACTTGCATAAACCGACCGGTCGGTCAATAATACTGTTGAGAGGAGGCGGTGGGGCCGCTTCCGGGAGGAGAGCATGACAAAAACGGCAGACAACGCTGCAACCAATGGCGAGAAACTGGCGGAGGACTTTGAATTGACGGTGCTGCCCGCGGGCTTCGTGGACGATCCGTTTCCGGTCTATCACGCACTTCTGGAGCACGCGCCCCTGAAGCGTTTCGCCGACGGCTCGGTCATGCTGTCGCGCTATGAGGATCTCGACCGCGTCTATCGCGACACGAAAACCTTTTCCTCCGACAAGAAGGCCGAGTTCCTGCCGAAGTTCGGCGACACGCCGCTTTACGAGCATCACACGACGAGCCTCGTCTTCAACGATCCGCCGCTCCACACACGGGTGCGCAAGATCATGATGGGCGCGCTCACGCCGCGCGCGCTGGCAGCGCTTGAGCCGGGTCTGATCACGCTGGTCGATGGCCTGCTCGACCGTATGGAAGAGAAGGTCGAGGTCGATCTCATCGAGGATTTCGCCGCCGCGATCCCCATCGAGGTGATCGGCAATCTGTTCGATATTCCCCACGAGGCGCGCGAGCCGCTGCGCGACTGGTCGCTTGCCATTCTTGGTGCGCTCGAACCGGTTCTCACCGACGAGCAGCTCAAATGGGGCAACACCTCCGTCACCGATTTCAAGGCGTTCCTGAAGGAGATTGCCGATGATCGCCGGCGCAATCCCGGTGATCCGGCGACCGACGTCCTGACCCGTCTCATCAATGGCAATGAGGGCGAAGAACTCTCCGAGGTGGAGCTTCTGCAGAATTGCATCTTCATCCTCAATGCCGGTCACGAGACCACCACGAACCTCATCGGCAACGCCCTTTATGAGCTGTTGCACTGGCCTGAAGAGAAGGCGCGGCTTGAAGCCGACCCGGACCTGATCGCAACGGCGGTCGATGAGTTCCTGCGTTTCCAGAGCCCCAACCAGCTCGGCAACCGCATGGCGGTGGAGCCGGTGGAGTTCCATGGCGAAACCGTGGAGCCGGGCACGCCGATCCATCTGTGCATTGGTGCTGCCAACCGCGATCCGCGCCAGTTTGCCGATCCGGACCGGCTTGATGTGGGGCGCAGGCCCAACAAGCATCTGGCCTTTGCCGGTGGGCCTCATCTGTGCGCGGGCTTCTCGCTTGCGCGCATGGAAGGGCGCATCGGCATTTCGCATTTTCTCAAACGTTTCCCCGACTACCGGATGACGGGCGAGCCGGAACGCACCGGACGTGTGCGCTTTCGCGGCTTCTCCCGGCTGCCGGCGCGGGTGCGCTGATCAATAAAGGAGTTTTCCATGAGCGTGATGCGGCTTGAAAGCTATGCGGCAGGGGCGTGGGTTGCGCCCTCGGGCGATCTCAAACCCCTGCGGAGTGCGGTCACCGGCGATGTGGTTGCCGAACTCGGTTCGCAGAAGCTGGATTTCGCCGGCATGGCCAATCATGCCCGCCAGGTGGGCGGGCCGGCGCTGCGCGCGATGACGTTCCACGACCGCGCCTTCGCCATCAAGGCGCTGGCGCAGTATCTGAACGACCGCCGCGAAGCGCTCTACGAGCTTTCCTACGAGACCGGTGCGACCAGGCCTGACTCGATGATCGACATTGATGGCGGCATCGGCACGCTGTTCGTCTATTCGTCCAAGGCCCGACGTGAGCTGCCCGATGACAAGGTCTATGTGGATGGCGCGCTCGAGCAGCTTTCCCGCTCCGGAAACTTCGTTGGCCAGCACGTGGCAACCCCGCTTCAGGGCGTGGCCGTCCACATCAACGCCTTCAACTTCCCCGTCTGGGGCATGCTGGAAAAGCTTGCGCCGACGCTGATCGCTGGCGTTCCGGCCATCGTCAAACCGGCCTCTGCCACCGCGTGGCTCGCTGAAGCCTGCTTCCGCATGATCGTGGAATCCGGCCTGTTCCCGGAAGGCGCGGTTCAGTTCATTGCGGGTTCCACCGGAGACCTGCTTGACCGCCTGACCGGTCAGGACGTGGTGTCCTTCACGGGCTCCGCCTCCACCGCATCCATGCTGCGCGCCAACCCGAAGATCATCGGCAATTCCGTGCGCTTCGTGGCCGAGCAGGATTCGCTCAACGCCTCGGTGCTTGGGCCGGATGCAGCCCCCGGAACGCCTGAATTCGACGCCTTCATCAAGGAAGTGCACCGCGAGATGACGGCCAAGGCCGGCCAGAAATGCACTGCTGTGCGCCGTATTTTCGTGCCCGACGCACACCGCGATGCGGTCACCGACGCGCTCATCGCCCGGCTTGAGAAGACCGTGGTCGGCAATCCGCGCAGCGAAGGCGTGCGGATGGGCGCGCTCGCAAGCCTCGCCCAGCGCGACGACGTTCTTGAGAAGGCCGGCATTCTCGCCACCGAGGCCCGCCGTGTCTTCGGGGATCCGGATGCGTTTTCGGTCACCGATGCCGATGCCGGAGCGGGCGCATTCGTGCCGCCCATGCTGTTCTCCTGCGACGATCCCGATGGCGCTCAGAAGCTGCATTCGGTCGAGGCGTTCGGCCCCGTGTCCACCATCATGCCGTACCGGGATCTCGGCCATGCGCTAAAGCTTGCCAATCGCGGCGAGGGCTCGCTTGTCGCCTCAGTCTTCACGCATGATCCGGCGGTGGCCCGGCAGGCGGTTCTGGAAGCGGGCGCTTTCCATGGCCGGCTCTATTTCGCCAACCGCGACACCGGCAAGGAGGCAACCGGCCACGGTTCGCCGCTGCCGCACATGGTGCATGGCGGTCCGGGCCGCGCCGGCGGCGGCGAGGAGCTGGGCGGTGTCCGTGGGGTGATGCACTACATGCAGCGCACCGCGATCCAGGCGAGCCCCGATCTGATCGCCGGCATCACCAACCGTTATGTGGCTGGCGCTTCGACCGAAGAGAAAGAGCCGCATCCCTTCCGCCTGACCTTTGGCGAACTGGAGCCCGGCCGCACACTCTGGGCCGGTCCGCGCGAGGTGACGCTGGCGGACATCGAGCATTTCGCCGAGTTCACCGGTGATACGTTCTACGCGCATATGGACGAGGAGGCGGCTGCCGCCAATCCGTTCTTCCCCGGCCGCGTCGCCCATGGCTATCTCATTCTGTCCTTCGCGGCAGGCATGTTCGTTGAGGCTGCACCCGGCCCGGTGCTTGCCAATTACGGCCTCGACAATCTGCGCTTCATGAAGCCGGTCTCCCCCGGCGACACGCTGAAAGTGCGCCTCACGGTCAAGCAGAAGACCCGCCGCAAGGATGAATATGGCGAAGTGCGCTGGGATGTCGGCGTCTACAATCAGGAAGGCGAGCAGGTTGCGGCCTACGAACTCCTGACCATGAACGCCATGTAGTGTGTGGAGATTTGGGGCGTCCTTTGCCATGTCCTCCCGCTTTCTGGAGAACTGGCGCAGCGCCCCTCATCCCCCTGCCGGGACCTTCTCCCCGCCTGCGGGGAGAAGGCAGCGTTGCACCGCTGCGTTTCTCACGAATACCACCGGCTGAACATTGGACCCGCCACGTCAAGGTCTCCCTCTCCCCGCTGGCGGGGAGAGGGTAAGGGTGAGGGGCGAGCGCCGACGGACGCCCGGGAACATCGCCCCCCGCTAAACGCTCCTGGCCTTGAAGGCCAGCCCGTCCACCAGTTCCGAAGCCTTGAGCAGCGCCGCACCCGTTGCGACAACCATCTGCGGCAGAAGCATCCATTCCAGCGTCCATGCCGCGCCGGAGCGTTCGTTTTCATGCACCAGCGCCTGATGCACGCCACCCACCAGCGTGGCGTTGAAGCGCGCGAGCGTCACCAGCGCTTCGGCGGCGACCGGGTTCTTCTTGTGCGGCATGGCGGAAGATCCGCCGCCCGCCGCCAGTTCGATCTCGCCAATTTCGCTTTGTGCCGCAAGCACGATGTCCTGCCCCATCTTGCCGAGGCTTCCGCTGATCAGCGAGAGAACGGAGGCAAAAGCGGCGATCCCGTCGCGCTCGCTGTGGCGGGCATGGTCGGGCTGCGCAAGGCCAAGCCGTGCCGCCAGCCGCCCGGCAACGGCCTCGCCCTTGTGGCCGAGCTTGTCGAGCGTGCCGGCTGCGCCACCGAAATGCAGCACCGCGATGTCGCCCTGAACCGTCTCCAGCCGTCGCACATCGCGGATGAGCGGTTCGCGCCATGACCGGATTTTCCGGCTGGCGGAAACGGGAATGGCGGCCTGCATGCGCGTATGCGCCATCACTTTGGTCTGTCCGTCCCGCGTCTCCAGCGCCGCCAGCGCGTCGATCAGCCCGGCAAGCCGCCGCGCAAGAATCGCCATCGCATCGCGCGCCCGCAGCGCAAATCCCGTATCGATCACGTCCTGGCTGGTCGCGCCGAAATGGAGATGCGCCCTGACGTCTTCGGGAAGGGCTGCGCGTAATTCCCTGACCAGCGCCGGCACAACCACCCCGTCCTGCGCCACGCCGGCCTTCAGACCGGCCACATCCGGGCTGAAGCGCGCAAGCGTCGCGGTGATCGCCTCCGCCGCCGGGCGCGGAATGACGCCCTCATCGGCTTCGGCTTCGGCAAGCGCGGCCTCGAATTTCAGCATCGCGTCGAGTTCCGCCCGCGCGGAAAAGAGATGCGCGAGCTCCTCATCGCCAAGCAGGCCTGAAAGGATGGGATGATCGAACACGGAGATGGTCATGCGGCAAATGTCCCGGTTGGCGTTCTGAGTAGCTCAATAACACATCTGCCGCCGGGCGATTGGCCCGGCGGCAGGTTGATGCGGCAAAAAAGAAAGCGGGGTGTCATTCAGATGTCGAAGAACACCGTTTCCTTCTCCCCCTGGAGATGGATGTCGAACGTGTAGACGTCGCCGTCGCGGCTGGCGATCAGCGTCGGCACGCGGTTTCGATGTTCGATCCGCGCGAGCACCGGGTCCTCGGCGTTTGCTGCCTCTTCGTCACCGAAATACAGGCGCGTCGCCAGCCCCAGATTGATGCCGCGCGCCACGATCCAGAGATTGATGTGCGGCGCCATCATGCGTCCACCGGGGAAGGGAACCGGTCCGGGCTTGATCGTCTCGAAGCGGATTTCGCCGCTTTCCATGTCGGAGGGAAACCGCCCCCAGCCGCTGAAGGCAGGGTCCGCCGCGCCGCGCGTCTCGGAAGGGGAGTTGTAAAGCCCCTCGGCGTCGGCCTGCCAGGTTTCCACCAGCGCGTCCTTCAGAACCGAGCCTGTGCCGTCAAACACGCGGATCACCACGCTGATGCGCTCGCCCTTCGTCTGGTCGCTGACGAGCGATGCGCCGAGATCTTCAGGGAAAATGCCTTCAATACCGCAGAAATTCGGCGTCAGGCCGATATGGACGTAAGGGCCGGCGGTCTGCGACGCGCTTTCCTTCAGGCGATTGAGATCCTGGGCCATCAATTGCCCTCCATGCGGTTTTCAAAAAGGGTCGAGCGGCGGCCACGCAGAACGATGTCGAACTTGTAGGCGCGCGCATCCATCGGCACGGTCGCCTCCATGTCGAGCGCCGCGATCAGCCCCTCAATGGCCCTGCGGTCGGGAATGGTGCCGACAATCGGGCATTTCCAGATCATCGGATCGCCCTCGAAATACATCTGGGTGATCAGGCGCTGCACGAAACCGTGCCCGAACACGGAGAAGTGGATATGCGCCGGCCGCCAGTCATTGATGCCGTTCGGCCAGGGATAGGCTCCCGGCATGATCGTGCGGAAGGAATAATTTCCGTCTTCGTCGGTGATGGTCCGTCCGCAGCCGCCGAAATTGGGGTCCAGCGGAGCGAGGTAGCCGTCCTTGTTGTGCCGGTAGCGGCCGCCTGCATTGGCCTGCCAGAACTCGACCAGAACATTGGGGACGGGGCGCGCATTCTCGTCCACAACCCGGCCATAGACGATGATGCGCGGTCCAATCGCGCTCTCGCCGGAGCGCGCATGGTTCAGCGTCAGGTCGTTGTCGAGCGCGCCCAGAATGCCGTGCCCGAATGTGGGTCCGGTGATCTCAGACGGCGTGTGCGGAAAGGCGATCGGCGCTTTCTGCGGCGAGCGCACGACGGATGTCTTGTAAAGCGGGGTCAGCGCTGGCGGTTGCCAGGCCCGGTCGCGCTGGAAGAAGCCGCCGGTTTCCGGTCTCTGGTTCTTCATGCCTTGTCTTCCTCCATCGCCGCAAGCGTCTGCTTGACGATCTTGATTGCATGGTTTGCCGCAGGCACGCCGGCATAGATGGCCACGTGCAGCATGGCCTCGCGCAGATCCTCCGCGCTCGCACCCGTATTTGCGGTGGCGCGCACATGCATGGCCAGTTCCTCGTCCTGCCCGAGCGCTGCCAGAAGCGCGATGGTCACCACCGAGCGCTCGCGCTTTGTCCATTCGGGCCGCGACCAGACATGTCCCCAGGCGGCTTCCGTGATGAGCGCCTGAAAAGGCTCGTCAAAGGCGGTCTTGCGGGCTTGCGCATTGTCCACCCAGGCATCGCCCAGCACCGCGCGACGCGTCTTCATGCCCTCCTTGTGTCGGGCGCTTTCTTCCTTGCTGGACATGCTATTCTCCTTGGTAGTCTGGGGCCCGACCGTAGGGTCGGGTATTCTAATGGCAGGGGATCAGAAGGGCAGGCCGACATAGTTTTCGGCGAGCATGGTAAGTGCTGCGCGCGACTGGAACAGATAGTCGAGCTCCGCATGCTGGATGCGCTGGCCGAATGTGCCCTGATCAGGGAAGCGGTGAAGCGTGCTGGTCATCCACCAGGAAAACCGCTCCGCTTTCCACACGCGGGCCAGCGCCTTCTGCGAATAGGCGTCGAGGCCGGCCGTGGATTTTTCGATGTAGTATTCTCGAAGCGCATCAAAGAGATAGCGCACGTCGCTCGCAGCGAGATTCAGGCCCTTTGCGCCGGTTGGCGGCACGATATGCGCCGCGTCGCCGGCGAGGAATAATCGGCCAAAACGCATGGGCTCGGCGACGAAGGAGCGTAACGGCGCGATGGATTTCTCGATGGAGGCGCCGGTGGTCATGTCCTCGGCGGTGGCGTCCGGCAGGCGGCGGCGGATCTCGTCCCAGAAGCGCGCATCCGTCCATTCTTCGACGCGCTCATCGGCGGCCACCTGCACATAGTAGCGGCTGCGTGTGGTGGAGCGCATGGAGCATAAGGCAAAGCCGCGCGGATGATTGGCGTAGATCAGTTCGTCGCCCACCGGCGGCACGTCGGCGATGATGCCAAGCCAGCCAAACGGGTAGATGCGCTCGAACGTCTCCAGCGCCTCATGCGGAATGGACTGCCGCGAAACGCCGTGAAACCCGTCGCAGCCAGCGATGAAATCACAGGCGATGCGGTGCGTCTGGCCGTCTTTGTCATAAGTCACGGAAGGGGTGTCGGTATCGAAACCGTGCGGCTGCACGTCCCGCGCTTCGTAGACCGTCTGCGCGCCGATGGCGTCGCGCCCGTCCATCAGATCATGAGTGACTTCGGTCTGCCCGTAGACGAGAACCCGTTTGCCGCCGGTCAGCGTGTGAAGGTCGACCCGGTGGCGGCGATTGTCGAAGGCCAGATCGAAACCGTCATGCGGCAGGCCTTCGGCCCGCATGCGTGCGCCGACGCCGGCTTCGTCCAGCATGGCGGCGGTGCCTTCCTCCAGAACGCCGGCGCGGATGCGCGAAAGCACATGCGCTCTGGATGCGCGCTCCAGAATCACATTGTCGATCCCGGCGCGCGATAAGAGCTGCCCCAATAATAACCCGGCCGGGCCGGAGCCGATGATGGCGACCTGAGTCCGCACGATGGCAATCCTCCCAATTGCATCGCGAAGAGTGGTTGTTTCCGCCGGGCGCGGCAATGGACATTTCCGGCAAACGATTGCACTATTCGCGCATCGTGCGGGAGGGGGCCGGTGCAGAGATCGATACCGAATTACAGACTTTACCAAGAAAAAACAGGCGAATCTCCTGATTTCTGGCTGCATTGCGAAACGCTCTCCGTTCGCAGTTCACTGCACAATTGGGAAATTTCGGTGCACCGCCATTCCGCGCTTTTCCAGATATTCTGGGTGACGGAGGGCGAGGGCATCATGATGGCCGAAGGACAGGCTGATCGTCCTTTTGCCGCCCCTTGCGCGCTTTTCATTCCGCCCGGCGCTGCTCATGGCTTCCGCTTTCTCGGCCAGTCCGAAGGGCTGGTGACCACGGTTCTGGCAGACCGGCTTTCCCTGCCCATCGCCGCCGACCGGACCCTTGCCGATTTCTTCGCTTCCACCCGTATCATTCCGCTGGGCGAACCTGATGCTTCCACCGGGGAGGGCGGTGCGCAGGTGGGGCGTCTCCTGCGGCGCATTCACGCCGAAAACGGGCGAAGGGACATTGGCCGCGATCTCATCCTCGATGCGCTGTTGACGGAGGTTCTGGTCTGGCTGGCGCGTCTTGGCGCAAGGGCCGGCTTGCCGAAGAAAGCCATGTCGACGCGGGACAATGCACGCATGGAGGCGCTCGATACGCTGATCGCCGCGCATTTTCGCGAGCATCGCCCGGTTGGTTTCTACGCCGGACGCGTGGGCGTCTCCGTTGCGCAGTTGAACCGCATCGCAAGACAGGAGGCCGGCGTCAGCGTTTCGCAGCTCATCGCCCGCCGCCTGCTCGATGTGGCGCGGCGTGATCTGGTGTTCACGCCAACCCCGGTGCAGGCCATCGCCTATTCGCTGGGCTTTCAGGACCCGGCCTATTTCAATCGCTTCTTCCGGCGGCAGACAGGCGCTACGCCCGGCGCGTATCGCGAGGCGGAACGTCGGCGCATGGCCGCCTGAAAGGCTCCGGTTCAGAACAAAGAAAAGGGGCCGCTTGGCCCCTTCCTTTTTTGCCTCTTCCCTGGAAAAGCATGGGTTGTGTTGTCAGCCGGGCGTCGAGCCCGGCCAGCCATCACATCGCCTTGTTGGAAATGTCGTGCGTGAATGCGCCTTCCGGCTCCTTGGTGATCACCGGATCGGAACCGCCCTGCAGCAGCGTGTCGACGGTCTGCTGGTACGCAGCTTCATCCAGCGTCGGGCTGTCGCCCAGAAGCTTGGCAATCTCGCGCGTCATGCGCTTCTGGTGCTTTTCGGTCTGCGCACCGGTCGCATCATTGTCGAGCACGATGAGCGCCGCCTCATCCGGGTTGTCCTTGGCCCACATCCAGCCCTTCATGGAGGCTTTCACGAAGCGCGCCATCCTGTCCACGAATTCAGGGTCCTGAAGCTTGTCTTCCAGCACATAGAGCCCGTCTTCGAGCGTGGCCACGCCCTCGTCCGTGTAGTTGAATACAACAATGTCGTCTTCGCTCAGCCCGGCGTCGATCACCTGCCAGTATTCATTGTAGGTCATGGCGGTGATGCAGTCGGCCTGCTTCTGCAAAAGCGGGTCGACATTGAAGCCGATTTTCTGGATGGTTACGCCGTTTTCGGAACCGTCGCGCGGCAGGTCGAGCTTCGACAGCCAGCTATAGAGCGGATATTCATTGCCGAAGAACCAGGTGCCGAGCGTCTTGCCCTTGAAGTCTTCCGGTTTTTCGATGCCGGTCTCCTTGCGGCAGACCATGGTGAGGCCAGAGCGCGCGAAAGGCTGGGCGATGTTGACCACCGGCACGCCCTTTTCGCGTGCGGCCAGTGCTGACGGGAGCCAGTCCACCATCACGTCCGCGCCGCCGCCGGCCAGCACCTGGACGGGCGCAATGTCCGGACCGCCGGGCTTGATCTCGACGTTGAGATCTTCTTCCTCGTAGAAACCCTGATCCTTGGCGACGTAGTAGCCGGCGAACTGCGCCTGCGTCACCCATTTGAGCTGCAGGGTCACGTCGTCGGCTGCAAGAGCTTGCGAAGCGGCGAGCATCAGCGCGCCGGAAAGTATGCCTGTGACTGCGTGTTTCATTTCGCTTCCCTCTTTGATTGGGCCGTTCTCCTCACGGCCGTGATTATCCACTCCTGATGGATGGATGCCAGAAGGTGACAGCGCGCTCCAGAAGCGCGACCGCACCATAGAAGAGCGAACCGGCGAGTGCGGCAACGGCAATCTCGGCCCACACCATGTCGATGTTCATGCGCCCCACCTCGGTGGAGATGCGGAACCCCATGCCCACAATGGGGGTGCCGAAGAATTCGGCGACGATGGCCCCTATCAGCGCCAGCGTGGAATTGATTTTCAGCGCGTTGAAGATAAAGGGGGCGGCCGCTGGCAGGCGCAGCTTGAAGAGCGTCTGCCAGTAGGATGATGCATAGGTGCGCATCAGGTCGCGGTCGATGGCGGTAGAGGCGGTCAGCCCCTGCACCGTGTTCACCAGCATGGGAAAGAAGGTCATGATGATCACGACGGCGGCCTTGGAGGGCCAGTCGAAGCCGAACCACATGACCATGATCGGCGCAACGCCGATGATCGGCAGCGCGGAGACGAAATTGCCCAGCGGCATCAGGCCGCGCTGCAGGAAGGGCGAGCGGTCGATGGCGATGGCCGTCAGAAAGCCCGCACAGCAGCCGATGGCGTAGCCGATCAGCACCGCTTTCAGGAAGGTCTGCTGAAAGTCCGCCCACAGGGTTGGAACGGAGGAGACCAGCCGCGCCCAGATGGCGCTTGGCGGTGTCAGAAGCACGGGCGAGATGTTGAAGCCGCGCACCAGCCCTTCCCAGACCACCAGAAGCGTGATGCCGAAAATGGCCGGGATCAGAATGCCGAGCGCGCGTTTGGCCGATGCCGAGCGCGGATTGAGCCGCGCAAGCCACTCATTGAGCGCCCAGGCCCCTGCCCAGAAAAGAAAGGCTCCCGTCAGCGCCCAGTTCATGGCTTTTCTCCCATCCGCGCCATCACCATGCGCTGGCCGATGCCCACCACGCCCACCAGAATGGCGGCGAGTGCGGCCGCCATGAAGAGGGCAGACCAGATCTGCACCGTCTGGCCGTAATAGGAGCCGGCCAGAAGCCGCGCGCCGAGGCCCGAAACAGCACCCGTCGGCAGTTCGCCGACAATCGCCCCCACAAGGCTGATCGCCACCGCCACCTTCATGGAGGTGAAGAGATAGGGAAGGGCGGCTGGCCAGCGCAGTTTCCAGAAGGTCTGTGCGCCGCTGGCATTGTAGGTCCGCATCAGGTCGAGCTGGAAGGCTTCGGGGCTGCGGAAACCCTTCACCATGCCCACCACCACGGGAAAGAAGGACAGATAGGTGGAAATCAGCGCCTTGGGCAGAAGGCCCGAGAGGCCGATGGCGTTCAGCACCACGATGATCATTGGCGCAATCGCCAGGATCGGGATCGTCTGGCTGGCGATCACCCAGGGCATTACCGATTTGTCCATCGCCCTGTTGTGCACGATGCCGACGGCCAGCAGCACGCCGAGCGCGGTGCCGATCACGAAGCCGAGCAGGGTGGAGGAGAGGGTGATCCAGGCGTGATAGAACAGGTTGCGCTTGGAGGTGAGCCGCGTGCCGACCGTGGTTTTCCAGATTTCCGCCACCACCTGATGCGGCGAGGGCAGCACGGGCCGCTCCTGCGCCATCGTATCGCGCACGAGATCGGCGGCTGTCCATTCCGTCCCCGCGCGCTCATAGGCGTCGATCTGCCATGGCGCGTTCAGATAGACGGTGAAGGCGTACCAGATCAGAACGATGACGCCGAGCACGATCAGGATCGGCAGCGTCTTGCCCTCCACCGCACGGCGAAAGAAGGGCGTTGTGGCGCCCGCCGGCGCCGTTCCCGCCGCCGCCGTCATGGCGTCACCTTTGGGGCGGGGCGCTCGCCCCTCATCCTCACCTTCTCCCCGCAGGCGGGGAGAAGGGGGCGTAGACGGCGTCGCTTCGTCCTTCTCCCCGTGCGCGGGGAGAAGGTGCCGGCAGGCGGATGAGGGGCAGCGCTGGCGGTGGACATTTTCCTAGTCATCGCCATGCCCCGCTCTCAGCCCATCGCGCACCCGGTGTGCGATCTCCAGAAACTCCGGTGTTTCGCGGATGTCGAGCGGCCGCTCCCTTGGCAGGGGCGAAACGATCACGTCCGTCACGCGGCCGGGCCGTGGCGACATGACGACGATGCGCGTCGACAGATAAACCGCCTCCGGTATCGAGTGTGTCACGAAGCCGATTGTCTTGCCGGTGCGCGCCCACAGTTCGAGAAGCTGCTCGTTCAGATGGTCGCGCACGATCTCGTCGAGCGCGCCAAACGGCTCGTCCATGAGAAGAAGGTCGGCGTCAAACGCCAGCGCCCGCGCAATCGAGGCGCGTTGCTGCATGCCGCCGGAGAGCTGCCAGGGGAACTTCTTCTCAAAGCCCGCAAGGTTCACCAGATCGAGCGTGCGGTGCACGCGCTCCTTCTGCTCCGCCCGCGAATAGCCCATGATCTCCAGCGGCAGGGCGACATTCTGCTCGATGGTGCGCCAGGGAAAGAGCCCCGCCGCCTGAAACACGTAGCCATAGGCCCGCTTGCGGCGGGCCTCTTCCGGCGTCATCCCGTTGACGAGGATCTCGCCGGCGGTCGGCTGCTCCAAATCGGCGATCACGCGCAGAAACGTGGTCTTGCCGCAGCCCGATGGGCCGATGAAGGAGACGAACTCGCCCTTGTTGATGGTCAGGTCCACATCGGCGAGCGCGCGCACCGGCCCGTCATTGGTCTCGAAGGTGAGGCCAAGCCCCTTGGCTTCCACGACGGGCTGGCTGGTTTGAGGGGAGGACGCTTCCTGGCGAATGGCTGGGTTGGCGTTCACTGGATCCGTACCCCCTTAAACGCCGCTTGCCGGAATGCCCGTCCGCTCCACCCTGCGTGGCGCGGTCACCTCCTTCCATTGCGACAGCGCCCTGTTCACCGCCATATGCGGTTCGCGCGCCACGAATTTTCCGTGGCCCGGCTTCGCTTTGACCACGCCATCCTCGACCACGATCTCGCCGCGCGACAGAACGGTTTTCGGCAGGCCCTTCACCTCGATGCCCTCGAACACATTGTAATCGATGGCCGATTGCTGGCTCTTTGCCGAAATCGTCTTCGTGGCTTCCGGATCCCAGATCACGATGTCCGCGTCCGCGCCTTCAACGATCGCGCCCTTCCGCGGATACATGTTGAGGATTTTCGCAATGTTGGTGGAGGTGACGGCGACGAACTCGTTCATGGTCAGCCGCCCGGTGTTGACCCCGCGTGTCCAGAGCACCGGCATGCGGTCTTCCAGTCCGCCCGTGCCGTTCGGGATTTTTGTGAAATCGCCCACGCCATAGCGTTTCTGCTCGGTGGAGAAGGCGCAATGGTCGGTCGCCACCACCTGTAACGAGCCTGCCTGCAACCCCGCCCACAGTGAATCCTGATGCTGCTTGTTGCGGAAGGGCGGGCTCATCACCCGCCGCGCCGCATGGTCCCAGTCGGCATTGGCATATTCGCTTTCGTCCAGCACCAGATGCTGGATCAGCGGTTCGCCGTAAACGCGCATGCCCTTCTGCCGCGCCCGGCGGATCGCCTCATGGCTCTGTTCACAGGACGTGTGCACCACATAAAGCGGCGTGCCCGCCATGTCGGCGATCATGATGGCGCGGTTTGTGGCCTCGCCCTCCACTTCGGGCGGGCGCGAATAGGCGTGCGCCTCCGGCCCGTTATTGCCTTCCTCCATCAGCTTTGCCTGAAGCTGCGCGACCACATCGCCATTCTCGGCATGAACGAGCGGCAGCGCGCCAATCTCGGCGCAGCGCTGGAACGACGAATACATCTCGTCATCGTCCACCATCAGCGCGCCCTTGTAGGCCATGAAGTGCTTGAAGGAGGTGATGCCCTTTTCCACCACCTGCGGCATCTCGTTGAAAACCTGCTCGCCCCACCAGGTGATCGCCATGTGGAAGGAATAGTCGCAGGTCGCCCGGGTCGACTTGTTATCCCACATCTGGATGGCTTCCAGCAGAGACTGGCCGGGCGAGGGCAGGCAGAAATCCACCACCATGGTGGTGCCGCCGGAAACGGCGGCGCGTGTTCCGCTTTCGAAATCGTCGCTTGAATAAGTGCCCATGAAGGGCATTTCGAGATGGGTGTGCGGGTCGATCCCGCCCGGCATCACATAGCAGCCGGTGGCGTCGATCTCGTGATCGCCATGTAGATCGTGGCCGATCGCCACGATCTTGTCATGCTGCACGAGAATGTCGGCCTTCCACGTCCGGTCGGCCGTGACGATGGTTCCGTTTCTGATGACCTTGGACATGAGTTTCCCCTCTTATTGTGTTGTCCTCGGCGGATATGCAGGATCGTCAGATCATTCGACGATCTCCGCCGTTTCCACCACGGCATGGAACAGGACATCCGCGCCGCCCTGCGCCCACTCCTTCGTGATCTCTTCCGCTTCATTGTGCGAAAGCCCGTCGACGCAGGGGCACATCACCATGGCGGTCGGCGCCACGCGGTTGATCCAGCAGGCGTCGTGACCGGCGCCCGAAACGATGTCGCGATGCGAATAGCCAAGCCGTTCGGCGGCGTCGCGGATCGCCTTCACGCAGCCCTCGTCAAAGGTGACCGGGGCGAAATGGCCGACCGGCTCGATCTCGAACTTGATGTCGAGCGCGTCGCAGATGGTTTCGATGCCCGCCTCGATCTTCGCGCGCATCCTGTTCAGCGTCTTCTCGTCGGGCGAGCGGATGTCTACGGTGAACACCGTCTTGCCCGGAATGACGTTGCGGGAATTGGGATAGACCTCCACATGGCCGATGGCGCCCACGGCGTTCGGCTGGTAGTCCATCGCCACTTCATGCACCAGCTCCGTTACCCGCGCCATGCCGAGCCCGGCATTGCGGCGCTTTGGCATCGGCGTCGAGCCGGTGTGGCTCTCCTTGCCGGTCAGCGTCACCTGCAGCCACCACAGGCCCTGCCCATGGGTAACGACGCCGATATCGACGAATTCGTCTTCAAGGATTGGGCCCTGCTCGATGTGCAGTTCGAAGAAGGCCTTCATCTTGCGCTGGCCAACGGGCTCGTCGCCCTTCCAGCCGATGCGCTCCAGCTCGTCGCCGAAGCGCTTGCCTTCCGCATCCGTGCGGTCATAGGCCCAGTCGCGCTCATGCACGCCGGCAAACACGCCCGACGCCAGCATGGCCGGGGCGAAGCGCGTGCCTTCCTCATTGGTCCAGTTGGTCACCACGACGGGGTGCTTGGTCTTGATGCCCAGATCGTTCATCGAGCGGATGACTTCGAGCCCGCCCAGAACGCCGAGTACACCGTCATACTTGCCGCCCGTCGGCTGGGTGTCGAGATGCGAGCCCACATAGACGGGCAGGGCGTCCGGGTCGGTGCCTGCGCGCGTTGCGAACATGGTGCCCATTTCGTCCACGCCCATTTCGAGCCCGGCTTCCTCGCACCATTTCTGAAAGAGCCTGCGGCCTTCGCCGTCTTCGTCCGTCAGTGTCTGGCGGTTGTTGCCGCCGGCCACACCGGGCCCGATCTTCGCCATCTCCATGAGTGAATCCCAGAGGCGGTCGGCGTTGATCTTTAAGTTCTCGCCCGGTGCGGCCATGTTGCGTATTCCCTTACTTCAATTCGACTTCGACGAACGACATCGGTTTGTCGCCGCCATTGATGACATTGTGCTCCACGCCCTCGTCGCGGCGGTAGGAAACGCCCGCTTCAAGGTTGTTGTGCACGGTTTCGCCGCCCGGCATTTCCAGATGGAAAGCGCAGGGCGTGAGCGTGGTGATGACATAGTCCATGCCATGGCGGTGCCAGCCGGTCTCCGCCCCCGGCGCGAAATCCCAGCGGGTCACGCGCACGCGCTCGTCTTCGATCAGCACCTCATGGGTGGCCTTTTCGCGTTCCGTCGCCATATCAGTCAATCATCCTCAAAACGTCGCGCAGATTGTCGATCAGTTCGTCGATCTGGCCGCGGGAGATGATCAGCGGCGGCGAAAGCGCGATGATGTCGCCCGTCGTGCGGATCAGGAACCCGCGCTCATAGGCCTTGAGGAAGGCCGAGAAGGCGCGTTTGGTCGGTTCGCCGGGAATACTCTCCAGCTCCACCGCGCCGACAAGGCCGATATTGCGAATGTCGATCACATGCGGCTCGCCCTTGAGCGAATGCAGCGCATCGGCCCAGTGGTCGGCAAGCTCCGAGGCGCGCGTGAGCAGCCCCTCTTCCTGATAGGTGTCGAGCGTCGCCAGACCCGCCGCACAGGCAATCGGATTGCCCGAATAGGTGTAGCCGTGGAAGAACTCGATCAGGTGCTCCGGCCCGTTCATGAAGGCGTCGTGGATTTCCTTCTTCACGAACACCGCGCCCATCGGGATGACGCCGTTGGTCACGCCCTTGGCGGTGGTCATGATGTCCGGCACCACGCCGAAATAATCCGCAGCAAACGGCGCGCCGAGGCGGCCGAAACCGGTGATGACCTCATCGAAGATCAAGAGGATGCCGTGCTTGTCGCAGATGTCGCGCAGGCGCTTCAGATAGCCCTTCGGCGGGATCAGAACACCCGTCGAACCGGCCACCGGCTCGACGATCACCGCTGCCACCGTCGAGGCGTCATGCAGCGCAACGATGCGCTCCAGCTCGTCCGCCAGATCGCCGCCATGCTCCGGCTCGCCGCGCGTGAACGCGTTTTCGCCGGGCAGATGCGTGTGCGGCATGTGGTCGACGCCCGTCAAAAGCGTGCCGAACATCTTGCGGTTGGACACGATGCCGCCCACCGAAATGCCGCCGAAATTCACGCCATGATAGCCGCGCTCGCGGCCGATCAGGCGGAAGCGCGAGCCGTCGCCCTTCACCCGGTGATAGGCAAGCGCGATCTTCAGCGCCGTGTCGACGCTCTCCGAGCCCGAATTGGTGAAGAACACATGGTCCATGCCCTCCGGGGCCATCGCGGCCAGCCGGTTGGCGAATTCAAACGCGATGGGATGGCCCATCTGGAAGGCGGGCGCATAGTCCAGCTCTGCGGCCTGCTTCTGAATGGCCTCGGTGATCTTCGGCCGGCAGTGCCCGGCGTTCACGCACCACAGCCCCGCCGTGCCATCCATGATCTTGCGGCCGTCCTCGGCCGTGAAGTGCATGTCCTTGGCTGCGACCAGCATCCGTGGCGTTTCCTTGAACTGCCGGTTCGCAGTGAACGGCATCCAGAACGCGGATAGGTCATTCGGCCTCTTGTTTTGCCTGTCGAGCATGACCAAGCTTCCCCTGATTGTTTGTTGCGCTCGGCTTATCCCGGTCAATGCTTGGTAGTTCGCACATAGTTATGCTACGAAATTTTTGACCGTTTGGACAAACGTTAACACCGCCATGTGGGCGGTCAAGAGTATAGTAGGGGAAATGTCCTTGCGCCGGCGCATTCCACAGTGGACTAATCGGCTGGACCAGAAGCGCCGTTTACACGGCCTTGATGGCCCCCGTCACACGCGCGCAACCGACCCCGCAGCCCATGGAGCGACGGCCTGATGGACGAGCCCGCTCCCCGCCCCAAACGCACCCGCATCCAGCGCGAGAAACGCGAGCTGATCGGCGAGGCGGCGCTCGAGGTTTTTTCCAGGCACGGTTTCCGTGGTTCGACCATCGATCAGATCGCCGATGAGGCGGGCATGTCGAAGCCCAATCTCCTTTATTATTTCAAGAACAAGGAGGAGATTTTTACGACCCTGATTCAGCGTCTCATGGAGACATGGCTCGCCCCCTTGCGCGCCATGGATGCGGCGGGCGATCCACAGTCGGAAATCCGCTCCTACATCCGCCGCAAGATGGAGATGTCGCGCGACTTTCCGCGCGAGAGCCGGCTTTTCGCCAATGAGATCCTGCAGGGCGCGCCGCGCATCCTTCCGCTGCTTGAGGGCGAGCTCAGGGAACTGGTGGACGAGAAGGCGGCGGTCATCGCCGCATGGATGCGCGAGGGAAAGCTAAAGAAGAGCGACCCCTACCACTTCATCTTCGCCATCTGGGCGACCACCCAGCACTACGCCGATTTCGACGTTCAGGTACGCGCCGTTCTGGGCGAAAAGCGCGGCGGCGAGGGCCGTTTCGAGGATGCCGCGCGGTTCCTGGAAGGGTTGTTTTTGGAGTAAGTAACGGCAAGATTGCGATAGCAGATTTTGCATCGTTTTTTTGCCAAGGGGGATTTGGACTTGAATTTTTGCAAAGCGGGTATTTGGGAGGATGTTGTTAAATCCTCTCAGGGCGATTTGTTCGACATTGATTTTCTTCTTGGGGCAGGAGCTGATTTTCGAGAGCAGTATAGTGGGGCGAAACCCGTTTCCTGGCCGAACATTCCCGCTGATGTTGCCAAATTTGAGCAGGGAAAGGCTGACGACATCTGCGCCGGCTACGATATGCCGATCACCTTTACGCCGGATAATTGGAATGGGTGCTTTTTTGCGCTGATCGCGCAGGATCCTTTGAGAAAACCGCTTGAAGGCAAGGGCAAGCGACAGTTCACTCTGGCAACCCCTTGGGGTTTCAGTAACCCGGAGGCACCAAAAGCCGCTCACAACGGCAAGCTCTGGCCGTCAGTCGAAGCGATCTGTCGTTCCGGTCATGGCGTCTATCTCACCGATGCCTCGAAAATCTACATCCATCCGAAGAACAGCCTCAAAACTGCCGAGACCCGGGCGCTTGAAGAGGTGGTCTTCAAGAAGGAGATGGAAGCGGTCAAACCCGTCCATGTGGTGGTCTTTGGTCGTGAGGCGGAAGCTTCAATCCGTGCGCTTGGTGTGTCCAACTACGACTACCATCCGCATATCTCTGCATGGGGAAAGCAGAAGTCCCACTACGGTACGGAAAACGAAACCCATGCGGTAATCGCAGGAGCCCTGATGGCGCAGATCGCTCGCAACAGCGGTGTCGAACTCAGCTGACCCGAGCCTTCCCCGAAGAGGCTGGCTGGATGGTTTCAGCCAGCCTTGCTCGGATACGATGAGGCGCGTTGCCTCTGCGCCGCACAGCTGTTAAACGCCCGGTCCCAACTCAACCGGAGCACTCACATGCGGCCTGCACTCAGGGCGAAAGCCATCGCGATCTGCGAAGAGAAAATCGCGAAGAAGGGTGAGGGCGTCGGGCTCTCTTTCTATGCCTTCTTCGCCAATAAAAATGACGACCCCGAGCTTCTCATGGAAGCAGCGGAATGGTGGATCAGGACGCACGCGCTCGATCATTTCGAAAAGGCGGTGAAGATCCGCGACATGATCCGGTCCGGCAAATAACCAGCTGTCTTTCAAAGCGGTTCGTCTGACCGGTGCATTCCATTTGCGCCGGTCAGTCCCCATATTGGGGGCATCCGAGTTTCAACCGTTCGAGACAGGCCATGCGTTTTTCCCTCCCGACCCTTGCCGCGTCATTCATCGCGTCCGTTTTCATCGCAGCTCCCGCATCCGCCGAGCAGGTGGGCGAAATCGGTGTCGACTGGCTCGGCAACGACATCATCACCGAAGCCGTCAATGACCCGAAAGTGGAGGGCGTGACCTGTCACGTCACTTATTTCGATCGCGGCGTGATCGACCGTTTGCAGAAGGGCAACTGGTTCGAGGACCCGTCCAACTCCTCCATCTCCTGCCGCCAGACCGGTCCCATCGTCATTGGCGATATCGAGATGGATGACGGTGGCGAAGAAGTGTTCAAGCAGCGCCAGTCGCTCATCTGGAAGTCGGTCGTCGTCAAGCGCATCTATGATGAGGCCAACGACACGCTGATCTATCTGTCCCACGCCCGCCAGGTGCAGGACGGTTCGGCCAAGATGGCGATCTCCACCGTGCCGCTCTACGGGCAGGATGCGGTCTGGAAAGAGGGGGAATAGTCTTCTCTGCTGGTGCGAAGCGGGCGCAACGCGTTTCGCCCGCTTTCGCCTCGTTTTCGCATCCTCAGACCGCGCGTGGCCTGTCGTAAGGGCACCACCAGTAAGCCCTGTGAATGCAGTTTCCCTGTCCATCGCCGAAGGCGTGGTAGGTGCGTTTGAAGCGCTTTTCGTCAATGCCGAAAAGGGCCGCCACGTCTGCGATCTGGAAATCGTTGAGGCCGGCTTTCGCCAGATCTCCAAAGTAGATTTTCGAGACGAAGCCGTTCTCGTCGAAGTCCAGGCAATGCCTGAAAAACGAGATTTCCTCATTGCTCAGGATCGAAAGGTGCGATGTGTCGAGCTTCTGGTCGTCCCCGCAGAACTCGTCGAAATCTTCAAGTGACCTGATCATGACTTTCCTCCACAGCGTAATTGCAGCGAGAATTGCCGGATCAGGCTACTTTAATTCCGATTGATCTGTCACTCGAAATAAAACGCAGAGCCTTGGAAGTTTAGCCGTCAAGATAAGCGTAGGCGCCGGTTGCCGTGAAGGCGAGGCGTGCGTCGCCTTCGGCGCGCATCTCCACCCGCACATAGGCCATGCGCCGTCCATTCGACAGCACCTCGACGCGGATCGCCACGGGGCCGGGTTTCAGCGGGCGAATGAAATGCGTCGTCATGTCCACCGTCGTGCAGGTGCGGAAGCGGCCATTGGCGGCGGAAAGCGCTGCCACCGCGCAGGTGTCGGCGGCGGAAGCCGTTGCCTGCCCGCAGATCACGCCGCCCGCATGCGCAAGGTCCCGGTTTTCCGGCAGGCGGAAGTCCACGCCCGTTTCGTCCGCTGCGAGCGCCTCGATCTCAAGCGCTGCAATCCACGGTGCGAAAACCGTTGCAAGCGTGTCGCGCGCGGCCGTCAGCGCGTTCTTTTCGATCGCCGTTTCGCTCATCATTCCTCCCGTCGCCAAAAAGCGTTACAAAATATTGCAAGTTTCAAGCTTTTTTGTTACACGTTTTCTGTGAGGGCATGTTCCCCCGCCCTGAGCCGCCGCAAGCATGGAGGACAAGCGATGTATAGCCAAGGGCTTATCGGCGCTAAGACCGATACGAACGAAGACGAGGCTTTCCTCGCCGCGTTTCAGGCGCGCATCGACGCCGAAGAGAAAATCGAGCCCAACGACCCGATGCCGGAGGGCTACCGCAAGACGCTCGTCCGCCAGATCGGCCAGCACGCGCATTCCGAGATTGTCGGCATGCTGCCGGAGGGCAACTGGATCACGCGCGCCCCGTCGCTGCGCCGCAAGGCGGCCCTGCTCGCCAAGGTGCAGGATGAGGGGGGCCATGGGCTTTATCTTTATTCCGCCGCCGAGACGCTGGGCGTTTCGCGCGAGGAGATGACCGAGGAGCTTCTGTCCGGCAAGGCGAAGTATTCCTCCATCTTCAACTATCCGACGCAGACCTGGGCCGACATCGGCGCGATTGGCTGGCTTGTGGATGGCGCGGCCATCATGAACCAGATCCCGCTCTGCCGCTGTTCCTACGGCCCCTATGCGCGCGCCATGATCCGCGTGTGCAAGGAAGAGAGTTTTCACCAGCGTCAGGGCTACGAGATCATGATGACGCTGGCGCGCGGCACGCCCGAGCAGAAGGAAATGGCGCAGGATGCGCTGAACCGCTGGTGGTGGCCCTCGCTCATGATGTTCGGTCCGCATGATGGCGACAGCCAGCACAGCGACCAGTCCATGAAGTGGAAGATCAAGCGCTTCACCAATGACGAGCTCAGACAGAAATTCGTCGATGCAACGGTGCCGCAGGGCGAGTTCATCGGCCTGACCTTCCCCGATCCGGACCTGAAATGGAACGAGGAGAAGGGCGGCTACGATTTCGGCGCCATCGACTGGGATGAGTTCTGGCGCGTGGTGAAGGGGCATGGCCCCATGAACCGCGACCGCATCGCCGCCCGGCAGAAGGCCTGGGACGATGGCGCATGGGTGCGCGAGGCGGCCCTTGCGCATGCGGAAAAACGAAATGCCCGCCGCGAAGCGGCGAAAATGGCGGCAGAGTGAGCGGAGAGACGCTATGAGCAAGAACCAGATCCCCCTTTGGGAAGTCTTCATCCGCCCGCGCAACGGGCTGGCCCACAAGCATTGCGGCTCGGTGCACGCCGCCGATGAGGTGATGGCGCTTCAGGCTGCGCGCGATGTCTACACGCGCCGCGGCGAGGGCACCTCCATCTGGGTCGTTCCGTCGTCTGCGATCACCGCGTCGGACCCGGAAAACAAGGACGAGAACTTCGAGCCGGCAATGTCGAAGGTCTACCGTCACCCGACCTTTTACGAGATTCCGGAAGAAGTGGGGCATATGTGATGGCCGCTGCTTCTTCCATCGCTCCTTCCATCTCCGGCGAAACGCTGACGGCGTTCCTCTTGCGGCTTGCCGACGATCATCTGGTTCTCGGCCACCGGCTTTCGGAGTGGTGCGGCCACGCGCCCATGCTGGAAGAGGATCTCGCCATGCCCAACATGGCGCTCGATCTCATCGGCCAGGCGCGCGCACTCTACCAGTATGCCGGCGAGGTCGAGGGCAAGGGCCGCGACGAGGACCAGATCGCCTATGTGCGCCGCGAGCGTGAATATGTGAACTGCCTGATGGCCGAGCGCCAGAATGGCGATTTCGCACACACCATGCTGCGCCAGTTCTATTTCGCAGCCTTCATGCAGCCGCTCTGGCAGGCCATGATGACGTCGACCGACGAGCGTCTGGCCGGCATCGCCGCCAAGGCCGAGAAGGAAGTCGCCTATCACATCCGCCATGCCGGCGAATGGGTGGTGCGCCTTGGCGATGGCACCGAGGAAAGCACCCGCCGCATGAAGGCGGCGGTCGAGGCGCTCGCGCCCTATGTGGACGAGCTGTTCGAGAGCGACGATGTCACCCGCACCGTGGCCGGGGCTGGCATCGCGCCCGACCCCTCCACCCTGCGGCCTGCCTTCGACGCCATTGTTGGCCCGGTCTTTGCCGAAGCTGGCCTTGAATGGGTGGAAACGCCCTATGGCCAGACCGGCGGCCGTCAGGGTCGCCATGGCGAGGCGCTGGGCTTTCTGCTCGCGGAGCTGCAATACATGCAGCGCACCTATCCGGGGATGACCTGGTGAGTGCGAGGTCGGATAAGGTCGTGACAGCCTCCTTCTCCCCGCTTGCGGGGGTCCAAAGGACGGGCCGAGACCAGCGGCTCGGCCCCGGCGGGTCCCGGCAGGGGGATGAGGGGCGAGCCTGCCTCTCGGATGCTGTGCAAAGCCCCTCATCCGACCCTTCGGGCCACCTTCTCCCCGCAGGCGGGGAGAAGGAAGAGCGCGCCTATCGCGCCGCCGCTTCCGTGGTCGATCCGGAAATCCCCGCCGTCACCATTGCCGATCTCGGCATCCTGCGCGGTGTGGAGATGGAGGGCGACGTCGCCGTTGCCCGCGTCACGCCCACCTATACGGGCTGCCCGGCGGTGCTTGCCATTGAGCTCGCGGTGGAGACGGCGTTGCGCGAGGCGGGTTTCGAACCGCGCATCGAGCGGGTCATTTCGCCCGCATGGACGACGGACTGGATCACGGCGGAGGGGCGTGAAAAGCTGCGCGCCTATGGCATTGCGCCACCGGCGAATGCGTCCAATTCCATCCGCTCCCTTTTCGGCGAGACGGAGGTGGCGTGCCCGCGCTGCGGCTCGCTCGAGACCGCGCGCATTTCCGAGTTCGGTTCCACGGCCTGCAAGGCGCTTTACCGCTGCCAGACCTGCCACGAGCCTTTCGACTATTTCAAATGTATCTGACTGAACCCAGACCGAGGTGACCATGGCCCCGCGTTTTCACGATCTGAAAGTGGCCTCCATCGAGCGCCAGACCCCCGAAGCCGTGGCGATCGCCTTTGAGATCCCGGCCGATCAGGCCGAGGCCTTTGCCTTCACACCCGGCCAGTATCTGACCCTCGCCACCGATATCGACGGCACGGAGGCGCGCCGGTCCTATTCCATCTGCTCCGCGCCCGGCGATCCGTATCTCCGCGTCGGCGTGAAGAAGGTGGCCGATGGCCGCTTCTCCACCTTCGTCAACGATGTCCTGTCGGTTGGCGACACGATCCGCGTGATGCCGCCGCAGGGCCGCTTCACCGCGCTGAAGGGTGAGCGCCACGATTACCTGCTGTTCGCCGCCGGCTCCGGCATCACGCCAATGCTCTCCATCGCCCGCACGGTTCTCGCCCACGAGCCCGAGAGCACCATCACGCTGGTCTATGGCAATCGCTCCACCGAGACGATCATGTTCCTTGAGGAGCTGAACGATCTCAAGGACCGCCATATGGGCCGCTTCACGCTGATCCATCTCCTGTCGCGCGAAACGCAGGATGTGGAGCTCCTGAATGGCCGCATTGATGCCGGGCGCGTTGGCGAGCTCGCCTCCGGCGGTCTCATCGAGCCCGCCGCCATGGATGGCGTGTTCCTGTGCGGCCCCGGCGAGATGATCGACGCGGTTTCCGGCGCACTTGAGACCATGGGTGTCGAGCGTGACCGCATCCGCTTCGAGCGCTTCACGCCCTCCGGCGAAGCGCCCGCGCCCCGCAAGGCATCGAAGGCCGCACGCGAAGCGGTTCAGGATGGTGTTGCCATTGAGGTCGTTGTCGATGGCGTGCGCCGCAGCTTCTCCATGCAGGATGCCGATGGCACCGTGCTCGACGCCGCCCACAAGGCCGGCATCGAGCTGCCTTACTCCTGCGCAGGCGGCATGTGCTGCACCTGCCGCTGCCGCGTTGTGGAGGGACAATCGGAGATGGCCGTGAACTTCTCGCTCGAACCCTGGGAAGTGGAAGCCGGCTTCACACTCGCCTGCCAGACCCGCCCCACGGCGAAGAAACTGGTCCTCGATTTCGACGCCGCCTGATCCGCGCGTTTCATTTCTGACAACCGTCAATGACGCGTTCCTTCTCCCCGCAAGCGGGGAGAAGGTCCCGGCAGGGGGATGAGGGGCAAGCGCCTGCTCTTATGGATTTTCCGCTGCCCCTCCATGTCGCCCCCGCCCTTCGACAAGCTCAGGATGAGGGCTGTGTTGGTGCGTGTGCAGTCGTTGCGACCGGCCTCGAATAGGCGGTTCAAGCTCCCGGTTCGCTTCCCGAATAGCGCAAAGCTCCGCCTGATCAGCGCGCTTCATTTCTGCGCAACCGTCAATGACGCGTTCCTTCTCCCCGCAAGCGGGGAGAAGGTCCCGGCAGGGGGATGAGGGGCAAGCGCCTGCTCTTCTCGTTTGCCACTGTCCCCTTCATGCCGCCGCCGCCCTTCGACAAGCTCAGGATGAGGGCTGTGTTGGAGGGGAGGACTTGGCAAGTCGGAACCACCCTATCAGTGGGCTTTCAAACGTAATCTCGCCTGATCAAAGATAGCACGGTTAATCTGCCTTCTCCCTCATCCTGAGCTTGTCGAAGGGCGGGGGAGAAGGCACGCGCTGACAGTGCCGCAGGCTCACGCCCGCAGCACAAATGATTCTCAGCGCTTCTCGCGGATATCCGTCAGCGTTTTGGCGGGCGTGATGGCTTCCGGGTCGAGCCGGATTTCGATCAGCGCCGGTTTGCCGCTGGCCTGTGCGCGCTCGAATGCTTCGGCAAACGCTTCCGTCTTCTCCACCATTTCGCCATGTCCGCCATAGGCGCGGGCAAGCGCTGCGAAATCGGGGTTGTTGATCGAGGTGCCGGAAACGCGGCCGGGATATTCGCGCTCCTGATGCATGCGGATCGTGCCGAAAATGCCGTTGTTCACCACCACCACGATGATCGGCAGGTTCTCCTGCACGGCAGTGGCGAATTCCTGACCGTTCATCATGAAGCAGCCATCGCCGGCAAACGCCAGCACGGGGCGCTCGGGGAAAAGCGCCTTGGCGGCCACGGCTGCCGGCGTGCCATAGCCCATTGAGCCGGAGGTCGGTGCGCCCTGCGTGGCGAAACGGCGGAAACGGTGGAAGCGGTGCACCCAGGTGGCGTAATTGCCTGCGCCATTGGTGAAGATCGCATCGTCCGGCAGAACGCTTTCCAGATACTCCATGATCGGACCCATCTGCACCGCGCCGGGGCCGGTCTTTGGCGGGGTCGACCAGTCGAGATAGGCCTGATGCAGGCGTTCGGTCTCTTCTGCCCATGGCATGTCACGGGGCGCGTCACCCGGTGCGAGCCCGGCAAACGCCTCGGCAAAGGCTGCCGATGATGCGTTGATGGCAAGCGTAGGGCGATAGACGCGGCCAAGCTCATTGGCGTCGGCGTGCACATGCACCAGCTTCTGGTCGGGATAGGGGCTCTTCATGAGCGTGTAGTCTGAGGACGGCATCTCGCTGAACCGGCCGCCGACGAGCAGCACCAGATCGGCATCCTTGACTGCGGCTGCGAGCTTCGGATTGGGACCGATGCCCACATCGCCGGCATAGGAGGGGTGCAGGTGATCGAACAGCATCTGCCGGCGGAACGAGCAGCCAACGGGCAGGGACCACGCTTCCGCCGCCTTCTGGAAATCGGCCACGGCCTTCTCGTTCCAGCGCGAGCCGCCAAGAATGACGAAGGGCCGTTTGGCGTCCTTCAGGAGAGCGGCAAGCTCTTCCATCTCGGCTGCGCCCGGGCGCGTTTCGACCGGCGTGGCGGCCAGTGCTGCGGGCGCATCCACCAGGCTGGTCAGCATGTCCTCGGGAAGCGAAATCACCACCGGGCCGGGGCGGCCGGAGGTCGCGACCGAAAAGGCGCGCGTCAGGATTTCGGGAATCCGCGCCGCATCGTCGATCTCGGTCGCCCATTTGGCGATGGGGCCGAAGAAGGCGCGGTAATCCACTTCCTGAAACGCCTCGCGTTCGCGGGCATGGCTCGCCACCTGTCCGATGAACAGGATCATCGGCGTGGAATCCTGCATGGCGATGTGGACGCCGGGCGATGCGTTGGTCGCGCCGGGGCCGCGTGTCACGAAACAGATGCCAGGCTGGCCGGTCAGCCGTCCGTGGCAGTCCGCCATCATCGCCGCGCCGCCTTCCTGACGGCAGACAATGTTGCGGATCTTTGAATCGTGAAGCGCGTCGAGCACCGCCAGGTAGCTTTCGCCCGGCACGCTGAAAATGCGGTCGACGCCATTGGCTTCAAGGCTGTCGACGATAAGCTGGCCACCGGTCTTCATTCGCTGTCGTCTCCGATTTCGCGCAGGATCTCTGCCGTGTGTTCGCCAAGCCGGGGGCTTGGCCGTTCATAGGAAAGCGGGGTTTGTGAAAGGGCGATGGGCGCACGCACCGAAGGCAGCGCCGTCCCGTGTCCGTCATCGAGCGAAAGCTGCATGCCGCGCGCCTTCACCTGCGGATCATCGAACATTTCCTCAATCGTGTTGATCGGGCTCGCCGGCACCGCATTGGCGTCGAACTTGCCCAGAAGTTCCGCCTTTTCCCAGCCCGCCAGCGTGGCGACGATGCGCTCGCGCAGCGCCGTGCGGTTGGCCACGCGCGCCGGGTTGGTTGCAAAGCGTTCGTCTGCCGGCAGATCGTCAAGGCCGACGATCTTGCAGAAGCGCTGGAACTGGCCGTCATTGCCCACGGCGAGGATGATGTGCCCGTCCTTCACCGGCAGCACCTCATAGGGCGCGATGTTCATGTGGGCGTTGCCCATCTGCACCGGGCTGTTGCCGGAGATCAGATAGTTCATGTTCTGATTGGCAAGCACCGCCACCTGGCTGTCGAGCAGCGCCATGTCGATGTGCTGGCCCTGGCCGGTCGCCTCCGCGTGGCGGAGTGCGGCCTGAATGGCGATCACCGAGTACAGCCCGGTGAAGATGTCGCTCACCGCCACGCCCACCTTCTGCGGCTCGCCGCCCGGCGCGCCGGTGATGGACATCAGCCCCGACATGCCCTGAATGATGAAGTCGTAGCCCGCGCGCGGCGCATAGGGGCCGGTCTGGCCAAAGCCGGTGATGGAACAATAGACGAGGCGCGGGTTGATGGCCTTCAGGCTCTCATAATCGAGCCCGTATTTTTTGAGCCCGCCCAGCTTGAAATTCTCGATCAGAACGTCAGCGGTGGCGATCAGCTTTTTCAGCTTCTCCGCCTCTTCCGGCTTCGAGAAGTCGAGCGCGATGGAGCGCTTGCCGCGGTTGCACGAATGGTAATACGCAGCCGAAAGGTTCTCGCCATCCGTACCTTCCACGAAGGGCGGTCCCCATTTGCGGGTGTCGTCGCCGCCATTGGGGTTTTCGACCTTGATGACATCGGCGCCCAGATCGGCCAGAACCTGGCCTGCCCAGGGGCCGGCCAGAATGCGCGCCAATTCGATGACGCGAACGCCCTTCAGGGGTGGGTTGTTCATGATCGCCCGCAGCCCTCCAAAACTGATATGCTTTTGAGGTAGCAAACGGCCCGGTCGCCTTCTAGATGCGCTCACCGCATTATTTTGGCATTAATTGATGATTTTTTCGGCCCAGGCCGCAAAGTCCTCCATGGCCTGCTCGCGCCCGATCTCCCTGAGGGATTCGTGCCGGAAACCCTCGTAAATCCTTGTTTCGAGATTCGAAAAGCCGTGTTTGCGCAGATGCGTTTCAAGCTTCCGTGTGATCTTGCCGCCGCGTGTCGAAGGATCTTCCGAACCGCCGACCAGTTGATAGGGCAGGGTCTTGCGCGCTGCCGCAAGCGTCGCCGGGTCGGCGGGGCCCCGACCCAGTTCGAACAGCACCGTCCAGATGCCGACCGACGGATCCCAGCCGGACAGCGGATCGGCGATATAGGCGTCGACCTCGGCAGCGTCCCGCGACAGCCAGTCGGACCCGGTGCGCCGCTCCGGGAAGGCGCTCGCCCAGAGCGCAAAGGTGAATTTCGGCAGAAGCCATGAAGGCACATCCGATCCGAGGCGGAAGCGCTCCCACGCCAGAACGGACCGGCCGGCAAACGCTTCCAGCGCGGTGGTCAGTGGTGCGTTCCACACCGCAGCACCCGCCAGCCGGTCGCCATGGCGAAGCGCGAAATTGAGGGCGATCATGCCGCCCATCGAATGCCCGAAGATGACCACCGGCAGACCGGGATGTTCCCCGGCGATATGATCATGCACCGCGTTGACGTCCGTGAGCAGCGTGTCCATCCCGACGCCTGGTCCGAAATGGCCAAGCGGGGCGCCCGGCGCTTTTGTTTCGCCATGGCCGCGATGGTCGTGTGCATAGACGTGAAAGCCACGCTGCGACAGGAAATCGGCGAAGGCCGCATAGCGCGCGGCATGCTCCGCAACGCCATGGTTTATCTGCACGGCAGCGCGCGCCTCGCCGCTCGCCGAGCGTTTGAACAGATGCAGATCAGCACCGGTCGGCGTTGCAAGCCGCGTTTCGATATCGAAGCCCATCTTCCCTCCGTGCTGCGGATTGCCCCGCCGCTTCGTTTGGCCTACATACGCTGCTCAACAGGTTCCCCCCAATTCGAGTGAGACGGAGCGCGACGAGCCACATGGCACGCCAATTCATCTACCACATGTCCGGCCTCAACAAGGCCTACGGCTCCAAGAAGGTTCTTGAGAACGTTCATCTGTCCTTTTACCCGGACGCCAAGATCGGCATTCTCGGCCCCAACGGCGCGGGTAAGTCGACCGTGCTCAGGATCATGGCCGGTCTCGACAAGGAGTTCACCGGCGAAGCATGGCTCGCCGAAGGCGCGACCTGCGGATATCTGCCGCAGGAGCCGCAGCTTGATCCGGCCCTCGACGTGATGGGCAATGTGATGGAGGGCGTCGCCGCCAAGAAGGCGATCCTCGACCGTTACAACGAGCTGATGATGGACTACTCCGACGAGACGGCGGAGGAGGCTTCCCAGCTTCAGGATCAGATCGACAGCCAGAACCTCTGGGATCTGGAAAGCCAGGTCGAAATGGCCATGGAAGCGCTGCGCTGCCCGCCGGCCGATGCATCCATCGACCATCTGTCGGGTGGTGAAAAGCGCCGCGTGGCGCTGTGCCAGCTTCTCCTGCGCCAGCCCGATCTGCTGCTGCTCGACGAACCGACCAACCACCTCGACGCCGAAACGACCGCGTGGCTTGAAAAGCACCTGCGCGAGTATCCCGGCGCCGTGATGATCATCACCCACGATCGCTACTTCCTCGACAATGTCACCGGCTGGATTCTCGAGCTCGACCGTGGTCGTGGCATTCCCTATGAAGGCAATTACACCGCCTATCTGGAAGCCAAGGCCAAGCGCATGGCGCAGGAAGGCCGCGAAGAGGCCGCCCGCGAGAAGGCGCTGTCGCGCGAGCGCGAGTGGATGGCGGCCAGCCCCAAGGCCCGTCAGGCCAAGTCGAAGGCCCGTATCCGCGCCTATGACGAGCTGGTGCAGTCTGCCGCCGACCGGCGTCCCGGCGATGCGCAGATCATCATTCCGGCCGGCGAACGTCTCGGCAATGTGGTCATCGAGGCCGAAGGCCTCTCCAAGGGCTATGGCGACCGCCTCCTGATCGACGGTCTCGACTTCAAGCTGCCGCCCGGCGGCATTGTCGGCGTGATCGGCGCCAACGGCGCGGGTAAGACCACGCTGTTCCGCATGATCACCGGCCAGGAAAAGCCCGATGGTGGCGAGATCCGTGTCGGTGAGACCGTCAAGCTGGGCTATGTCGACCAGAGCCGCGACTCGCTCGACCCCGACAAGACGGTCTGGGAAGAGATTTCCGGCGGCAACGACATCATCAAGCTTGGCGCTCACGAAGTGAACAGCCGCGCCTATTGCTCGTCCTTCAACTTCAAGGGCGGCGACCAGCAGCAGAAGGTCGGCTCGCTGTCCGGCGGTCAGCGCAACCGCGTTCACATGGCCAAGCTGCTCAAGGAAGGCGGCAATGTCCTGCTGCTCGACGAACCGACCAACGACCTCGACACCGAGACGCTGGCCGCACTCGAAGACGCGCTGGAAAACTTCGCCGGCTGCGCCGTTATCATCTCGCATGACCGCATGTTCCTCGACCGTCTGGCCACGCACATCCTCGCCTTTGAAGGCGATAGCCATGTGGAGTGGTTCGAGGGCAACTTCGAGGATTACGAGCAGGACAAGATCCGCCGTCTCGGCCCCGACAGCGTCAACCCCAGACGGGTGACCTACAAGCGCCTGACGCGGTAGACAGACCGATACGTGTCTGTAGAATGAGCATTCGGGAAGGGGCTTCGGCCCCTTCTCTTTTTGCGTTCACACTCTGTTTGAGTGTTTCGTTCATTATTGCATCGTGAACGCCCGGGGCAGTGTTTCCTTGACACCGTGGCGTCACGTCGTAAATCGGCCATAGATCGCCATGTATCCATTCGGACGCAAAAGGGACGATCGAAACTATTTGTGGGGCGTCGGATCAACCGAAACCGGTTTCCGGTCCGAACCTCCAGAAGGCAAACACAGGCACGGATCATGCTGCGCACCAGCGAGCAAGAGGCTTCAGACTTCGCACCGCACCATTCCAACGCCATGACGCGCGTCTGCGTCGGCGGAATTGGCGTCGAAATCCCTGAAGCGTCCATCTCCAATGAAGAATTGGTCGAGAGCTTCAACGCCTGGGTCGACACGGAAAACCCGAAGCGCGAGGCCGCCGGCCTGCCGCCGCTGGCGAAATCTGATGCCGGCTTCATCGAGCATGCGTCCGGCATCCAGCGCCGCCATGTCTATGAGCGTGACGGCATTCTCGATCCAGCCCGCATGGCGCCCAACATTCCCGCCCGCGCCGATGACGAACTTTCCGTCATGGCCGAGTTCGGCGTGGCCGCAGCCCGAAAGGCGCTTGCCCATGCCGGCGTCGAGGCGCGCGATGTCGATCTTGTTATCTGTGCGTCCGCCCATCATCAGCGGCCCTATCCGGCCATCGCCATCGAGATCCAGAAGGCGCTCGGCGCCAGCGGCGCTGGCTTCGACATGGGGCTTGGCTGCTCCTCGGCGCTCGCCGGCCTCCATGTGGCGACCAATCTCGTGCGCTCTGGCGCGCACCGCCGTGTGCTCGTCGTCACGCCGGAGCTCATCACCGCGCACCTGAATTTCCGCGACCGGCAGACCCACTTCATCTTCGGTGACGCCTCCGTGGCCGTCCTCATCGAAGCGCTGGGCGCGAGCGAGGAGCGTCCCGGCCGTTTCGAAATCGTCGACACGCGCAGCTGGACCCAGTTCTCAAACAACATCCGCACCAATTTCGGCTTCATGAGCCGCCTGGCGCAGGACGATCCGTCCTATCTCGCCATGGAAGGCAATCTCATCAAGCAGAACGGAAACAAGGTCTTCAAGGATGTGACCATTGCCGGTCACAAATTCATCGTCGACTTTCTGGCGGAGCACGGTCACACGCCGGAGACCATGCGTCGCTTCTGGCTGCATCAGGCCAATGCGCGCATGAACGCCATGATCCTCAAGCTCGCCTTTGGCGGCGAGGTGGGGCAGGACCGTGCGCCCACCGTGCTCGACCGTCTGGGCAACACGGCAGCCGCTGGTGCAATCATCGCGCTTGAAGAAAAGCACCGGGACATGAAACCCGGCGAGCACGGGCTGCTCTGCGCCTTCGGCGCCGGCTACTCCATTGGCGGCGCGCTCCTGCGCATGATGTGATGCAGGGCATGGCTGCCCGCCGGCAGGTTCAGTCCTGCCGGGCTTCCATGCCGTCTTCTTCCGCCGGATCGAGCAGGCGCGTGGCGCGCCAGCGCGTCAGAACGGTGTTGATGTCGTCCAACACGAAGTGCCGCGCCGCATCCCGGTCATAACCGTCTTCCAGCATCGCGTCGTAATCCGTGTGCTCATGGCGCACATGCGTCACCGTTGCCAGCCAAACGGCGATGGCCGGAGGCAGCGTGCGCAGCTTGCGGTCGTCTGCCTTGTCGCGGATCGCCTCGGCATCCGCCATCGGCGCCCAGGGAATCAGCAACGTCAGCGCCTTGTCGACCGCTTTGCGCCGCCCGGTTGATGCCCGCTTCATGTCCCTGAAAACTCTCTTCTTCCTGTGCGCGGCCCGCATTGCTGCGCGCTGTGCCCCGCTTTGCCGCACGCTTTGCCGCACGCTTTGCCCCACGCTTTGCAGTGTGAACTGCGCCGCCTTGCCAAGCAAGTCGAAACGATATAAACATATCTTTATATGTATCAGGAGAAGCGCATGCTGATGCGTCCGGCAATTCATCTCGACCAGATGGTCGATACGTTGAAGGCGGCGGCTGAAACCAGTCGCCTGCGTATCCTTGCGCTTCTGTCGCAGGGCGATCTGACCGTGACCGATCTGACCGAGATTCTCGGCCAGTCGCAGCCGCGCGTTTCCCGTCACCTCAAGCTCCTGCTCGAAGCCCATCTCATCGTCCGTTACCAGGAGGGTTCCTGGGCCTATTTCCGCCTGTCGGATGCCGACGCCGCGCGTGAATTCGTCGATGGCGTCGTGGTGCGGCTCGATCAGGCCGACCCGGTCATTGAGCGTGATCTGGAGCGGCTTGGCGCGATCAAGCGCCGGCGCGAGGAGAGGGCGGCGGAGTATTTTTCGCAGAACGCGGCAAGCTGGGATGAGATCCGCTCGCTTCACGTGCCCGACAAGGCCGTGGAAGAAGAGCTCCGAAAGCTCATCGGCGACCGGCCGTTCCAGTCCATGGTGGATCTTGGCACGGGCACCGGCCGCATGCTGGAGCTGTTCGCGCCGCTCTACCAGCGCGGGGTCGGCATTGATCTGTCGCGCGAGATGCTTGCGGTGGCCCGCGCCAATCTCGACCGGGCGGGCATCGCCAATGCGCAGGTGCGCCTTGGCGATATCTCCGCCCCGCAGCTTGAGCGTGATGCGCATGATCTGGTGACCATCCATCAGGTGCTGCACTATATCGACAGGCCAGGAAACGCCATCCGCGAGGCCGCCCGGCTTTTGAGGCCCGGCGGGCGGCTGGTGATCGTCGATTTCGCGCCGCATGAGCACGAGTTCCTGCGCGAGGAACATGCCCATATGCGGCTCGGACTGGCCGACAGCCAGATTGCAGAATGGCTCGAAGAGGCCGAACTCGATCTGGCCGAAACACTGGAATTTGCGCCGCGTGGCGAGGCCGGAAAGGGCCTAACGGTCAAGCTTTGGCTGGCCCGCGACCGGCGCATGCAGATTGCCGACGGCATGGCGCCGTCGATTGCTCAGAAGGAGACGGCTTGATGCCGCAACAGCGTTTTTCCCGTCAGCCGGACACGGCTGGCAAGCTCCGTGTGTCGTTCGAGTTCTTCCCCCCGAAGACGGATGCGATGGAGGACCGCCTGTGGGAAACGGTGAAGCGGCTTGAGCCTCTGGCGCCGTCCTTCGTCTCCGTCACCTATGGCGCGGGCGGCTCCACGCGCGAGCGCACGGCCCGCACGGTCCGCCGCATCCTTGAAGAGACGACGCTGACGCCGGCCGCTCACATGACCTGTGTTGACGCTTCACGCGAGGAAGTCGATCAGGTGGTGGCCGAGTTCGTCGAAATGGGCGTAAAGCGCTTCGTGGCGCTGCGCGGCGATCCGAGTGCGGGTGTCGGCGCTGCCTATCGCCCCCATCCCAATGGCTACGCCAATGGCGCAGAGCTCACGGGCGCGATGAAGCTGCAGGGCGATCTCGATATCTCGGTGTCCGCCTATCCGGAAAAGCATCCCGAAAGCCCGGATTTCGCAACCGACATCGACATGCTCAAGCGCAAGGTCGACAATGGGGCGACTCGCGCCATCACCCAGTTCTTCTTCGACAACGATCTCTATGAGCGTTACGTCGAGCGCGCGCGCCGCGCCGGCATCTACATCCCCATCGTTCCGGGCATTCTGCCGGTGCACAATTTCACGCAGGTGGCCAACTTTGCGGGCCGCTGCGGCGCAAGCGTTCCCGGTTGGCTGGCCGAGCGTTTCGCGGGGCTGGAAAACGAACCGCAGATCCACGCTCTCGTGGCTTCGGCGGTGGCCGCCGAGCAGGTTCTGGACCTTATCGAGCGCGGCATTGGCGATTTCCATTTCTACACGATGAACCGTGCGGATCTCGTCTACGCCGTCAGCCACATGATCGGCATCCGCCCGAAGGCGGACCTTGGCGCCGAGCAGCCGGCGGCAGCATAAACCGCTTGTGAGAAAGGGCCGGCGAACCGGCCCTTTTTTATGTCTATCAACAAAATCCGGATGGCTGCCTTCCAGAGCATCGAAACCCTGGATCAACCCTTTTGCATCCGCATGGATGCGGGGAGGGGCTGGGTGGCTGTTCCGGTTATGGCTTTACGGCAACACGCCCATCACGAGAGCGCCGATAAAGACGAATGCCGCACAAATCATCAGTGCATTAACAGGCCGTGTCAGTCCCATGGCAAAGCCTCCTCTGCTTATGCTTCCCGGATTCTAGGGATGGGCGGGTCTGCGGCAAGCGGATTTTATGCTGCGCTGCGGTAGGAATCTGGAAAATCTGACCACTGTCGCGCGCGCCCTTTTGAAATCATTGGGCAATCGGTTTGATTCACTTTGTGTTAACGGATGCGCGCGATCAGCCGCCCGTCGATCACGATCAGGCCCGCCGCGATCAGCGCCATTCCGGCCATCTCGAAACGCGCCAGCCTTTCCCCCAGAAACACGGTTCCAAGCAGGATCGCGCTCACCGGATTGAGGAAGGTTACAAGCGAAGCGTTGGTCGCGCCCGCGCTTGCCAGGACACGGAAATAGATCAGATAGGCGAAGGCCGTCGAAAGGGCGGCCAGCCCGATCACGGCGGCCCAGACATTGCCCGGGAACGCAAACAGGTTGCCCGTGCCGTAAAGCGCCAGAACCAGCGGGATCATGATCACGCTCGAAGCGCTTAGCTGCCCGGCGGCGACGATGGGCGAAGGCACGTTGCGGAAGCGGCGCGCATAGATGAAGGCGAAGCCGTAGGAGACCGCACCGCCGATCATCGCGAACTTGGCCCAGATCGGCCCGCCCAGCCCGGCAAAAAGGCCGGGGCCGATCATCACCGCCGTGCCGGCGATGCCGAGTGCTATGCCAGTGATCTTCGTGACCGACAGTTTTTCATCCGCCGTCAGCATGTTTGCGAGGATGGCCGTCCAGAAGGGCGTCGTTGCATTGAGCACCGAGGCAAGCCCTGCGCCAACCTCCGTCTGGCCCATGAAGATCAGCGAAAACGGGATCACATTGTTCAGGAGCGCCATCACGCAGAAACTGCCCGCAAGCGGTAGCGCCGTGCGGAAAGAAGGGCCGCGCAGGGCGAGATAGGCCTGAAGGATAAGGGCTGCGATCGACACGCGAAACATGACCAGCATGAGCGGCGGCATCTCGCCGACCGCGATCCGCGCGAAGAAATAGGAGCCGCCCCAAACCGCGCCGAGAACGATGAGAAGCGCCCAGTTTTCAAGCGACATATGCGGCGTGGCGGTTCCGGCTGGCGATTGTGCGGTCATCGCATTGTCTTTCGTCTTGGTAACATTCGGGATCGAATGCCTGTCTGGTGCATTAAATCGGAGAGGCACGCGCCGCCCACCCGAAACATGCCTTCCCGTTTCCAGTGCCGGAAAAACCCTTTGGAGGAGCGTTTACTTGAACAGCAAATCCTCTACCCTTCCGGTCCGCCCTAAGCGTTCAACCGAACCCGGAGCCGCCAATGCAGTTTTTTGAGACCGCCCGAGACGCCGCCATGAAGCTTCGTCCGGATGAGCCGATCTACTGCTTCCGGCCCGATGTTCTGAAAGCCGATGCACGTGATTTCATGGGGCAGTTTCCCGGCAAGACGGCCTATGCGGTCAAGACGAATGGCGAGAAACTTGTTTTGAAGACGCTGGCGGAAGCCGGCGTCGATGCGTTCGATGTGGCCTCACCCGCCGAGTTTGCCGCCGTCCGTTCCGTCGCGCCGCGGGCCGAGATGCTCTACATGCACCCGGTCAAGGCGCAGTCCGATATTCGCCTTGCGCTGGAGGAATACGGCATTCGCGTCATCGCGGTCGATCACGAGGATGAGGTCTCCAAGCTGATCCGCGTGGTCCGCGCCCTCGATATCGATCCGGGCACGCTCACCGTCTTCGTGCGCATCCAGACCAAGGGCCACGCGGCCTACGAACTGTCGAAGAAATTCGGGGCCGGTCCCGCTCAGGCGGTTGAGCTTCTGCGGCGTCTGCATCGCCATGGCTACAGGCTTGGCCTGTGCTTCCATGTCGGTTCACAGATCCAGGACCCGGATACCTATGAGCGCGCGCTTGCCTCGGCAGACTGGGTGCGGGGCAGGGCGGGCGTGCCACTCGCCGCGCTCGATGTGGGCGGTGGTTTCCCGGCGGAATATGGCCACGACCCAAACCGCAAGAAGCCCGAAATGCCGAGCCTTGATGAAATCATGGCGCGGTTGCGGGCCGATATCGTGGAGTGGGGCTTTGATGAAATGCCGCTCGTTGCGGAGCCCGGTCGCGTCATCGTCGCGCGCGCCTTTTCGCTCATCGTGCGCGTTCTCCTGCGCAAGGGCCGCCGGCTTTACATCAATGACGGCATCTGGGCCTCGCTCTCCGATTCCTGGACCGGAAAAATCACCCTGCCGGCCCGCTTCATTCCCGACCCCGCGATCCGCAACCGCAATGGCGATCCTGAAAAGGTGGTGCCGTTCAAGGTCTGCGGGGCGACCTGTGATTCCGTCGACATCCTGTCCCGTCCGTTCTGGCTGCCGGAAACGGTGGATACCGGCGACTGGATCGAGATCGGCCATATTGGCGCCTATTCCATGTCGCTAAGAACCCGGTTCAACGGGTTTTATCCCGACACGTTCGTCGAGGTGAAAACGCCTTTCGATGCGGGTTCCGCACCGGAAGGTTTCGCCAGCCTCGAAACCATGGCGGACTGATCGGGCGCGCACGGAAAAGGGAACCGGAACTTGGAAGCGGAAGCACACGCCTTTCCACTGACGGAGATCGCCTTCGTCCTTCTGGTGGCCATTGCGCTCGGGCTCGGCCTGATGCGCCTGAAACAGCCTCCGCTTGTCGGTTTCATTCTGGCCGGTGTCGTCATGGGGCCGACCGGTTTCGGCCTCATCGGCAATTCCGACAGCGTGACCGCGCTTGCCGAGATGGGCGTGCTCATGCTGCTCTTCTTCATCGGCATGGAGCTTTCGCTGAGAGCCTTCATCATGAGCCTCAAACCTGCTGTCCTTGTGGCGGTCGGGCAATTGGCCGTGGCGCTGGCCATCGGTCTGTCCATCGCATGGATGGGCGGAACCGGGCTTTCCGAGGGCATCATCTTCGGCTTCATCATCGGCCTGTCGAGCACGGTCGTCGCCATGAAGATGCTCAGCGACATGGACGAGCTTCGCCGCGATGCGGGCCGCATCGCCATCGCCGTTCTGATCGCGCAGGACATTGCCGTGGTGCCGATGCTCATCATCGTCTCGGCGCTTGGCGGTGCCGACACGAGCCTTCTCGCCATCGCTGCCAAGGTGGCGCTGGCGGTCGGGTTTCTCGGCTGGCTCTTGTGGTGGCTTGGGCGACGCGGCAAGCTGCGCGTGCCCTTCGCTGCCGCCATTGCCGACAATGTCGAGATCCTGGCGCTTGGCGCGCTGGGCGTCTGTTTCGGCGCGGCCGCTCTCTCGGGCTTTCTCGGTCTCTCGCCCGCCTATGGCGCGTTCGTGGCCGGCATTCTGGTGGGCAACTCAAACCTGCGCGCCCGCATCATCCCGGTCATCGAACCGATCCAGAGCATCCTCGTGGTGATCTTCTTCCTGTCCATCGGCCTTCTGTTCGACCTGACCTATATCTGGAACAATCTCTGGATGGTGCTGGGGGCCGCCCTTCTGGTCATCGCCGCCAAGACGCTGCTCAACGTCTTCCTGCTGCGCGCCACCGGGCACGACCGCAACACGGCGCTGATCGGCGGTCTTTCCATGGCGCAGATCGGCGAGTTCTCCTTCGTGCTGGCAGCTGCCGGCCTGTCGGCGGGCGCGCTCGGGCAGGACAGCTATCGCCTTGCCATCGCCGTCACCGCCATCTCGCTTCTCTTCTCGCCGGCGTGGATGTCGGTCATGCGCCGCATCGACTATGTGGCGGCCAAGGGCTTTTCTTCCTATCGTGAAGCGCTGTCGGAGGCCTATGCCGAAGAGATCGGGAATGTGGGTGAGGGGCTCTGGTGGGTGCGCGCCCGCTATCGCGCCGGCCGTCTGACCCTGCGCAAATGGCGCGCCCGCCGCGCGCTTGAAAAGGCCGCAAAAGCCGCCCGGAAGAAAGAAGAGAAGGCGGAAAAGGAAGCCGCCGAGGCGGCGGTCGCATCTGAGGCGACGGAAGAAAAACCCCGGCAACCCGATGAAGATCAGGCTGCCGGGGTGTCTAAAGAAAACGCCTAGAGGTTGGAGAACAGCGTCGGCGTCGGCCAGCCATCGGCGGGCAGGCCAAGGCGCAGCTGTTCCTGACGCACCGCTTCGCGGGTGCCGGCGCCCAGAATGCCGTCGATCTTGCCCACGTCATGGCCGCGCGCGGCAAGCTTGGTCTGCAACTGCTTCATCGTCTCGGGCGCAAGGCCCTGCTCGGGCGAGCGCACGTCAAAGCGCGGTGCGCCGGCAAGGCGCGCCGCCAGATGCGCCGCCGTCAGCGTGTAGATGAGCGACTGGTTCCATTCCAGATAGATGTCGTAATTGTCGTAGACGAGGAAGGCCGGTCCCTTGTGGCCCATCGGCAGAACCACAGCCGTCGCCATGCCATCGGCCGGAAGGGGGCTGCCATCGCGATAGGTCACGCCCATCGCCGCCCATTCCGAGCGCGGCAGCTTGGTCACGCGGCCGGTCTTCTCCCAGGCCATCTGATCGGGCACGCGCACTTCTTCCATCCAGGGCTGGCCGGGCTTCCAGCCGAGCGACTGGAGGTTCTTCGCCGCCGTCAGAATGGCGTCGGGCGAACTGCCTTTCAAATCCACCTTGCCGTCGCCGTCGCCATCGACACCCTTGGTGTAATAGTCGGACGGCAGCATCTGCATCTGGCCGATCTCGCCGGCCCACGCGCCGGTCACATTGGCCGGCACCCAGCCCTGATCGATCAGGTGCAGAAGCGCGATCAGCTGCGGGCGGAAGATTTCCGGCCGGCGGCAGTCATGCGCCAGCGTGGCGAGCGCGTTGAGCGTCGAGAAGTCGCCCTGCACCGCGCCGAAATCCGTTTCCAGCGCCCAGAAAGATGCGATCACCGGGCCGGGGACGCCAAACTCGTTCTGGGCGCGCGCGAAGGTGTTGGCGTATTTCTTCAGATTGGCCGCGCCGTTCTTCAGCCGGTAATCATTGATCATGCGGCCGGCGAATTCGGCAAAGGTCTGGTTGAACACGCCCTGCGCGCGGTCGCGTTGCAGAACCTTCTGCTCGATGCCGGCGCCGTTGAGCGCCGAAAGGCCGCGCTCGCCGATGCCGTCGGCTGCAGCCTCCTGCCGCACGCCTTCCCGCCAGGCGTTGAAATCGCCGCCACATTGCTGCGCCACGGCGCTGCCGGCAAAGCCAAAGGCGAACAGCGCCCCGAGCGCGATGGATTTTCTGCGCATGTGAACTCTCCTTGATAACTCGGGCTGAAGGCGTCTGGCGCGATCAGCTGGCATTGGCCCGGAGCCAGTTCTTCCAGGCTCTGGCGTTGCCGTTGAACACGTTGATATCGGCCTTCCCCTCAATGCCCGGGATCACGCCGGTGCCCGTATATTGCCAGAAGACCCAAGGATGATCGGAATATTTGTCATCCGGATGACCGGCCACCGAGCGTAACCAGAAGGGATAGCCCTTGAAGCTGCTCAGATCATTGTCATCGAAGAAGTCGATCGAGGTATAGATGATCGGCCGCTTGCCATAATGGCGTTCCACCGCGTTCAGGAAGATGCGCATCTCCGAACGCACCTTCTCCGCCGGCGGGCGGATGGTGCAGGTTGGAGAGAAGGGCGTCCACTCCATGTCCAGAACGGGCGGCAGGGCCGAAGCGTCGCGCGGCACATTGCGGATGAACCACCGCGCCTGCTCGATGGCCGGGCGGCAATGGTAGTAGAAATGGTAGGCCCCGCGCGGAACGCCGGCCGCTTTTGCCGCGCGCCAGTTGCGCGCAAAATAATCGTCGACAATGTCGCCACCCTCCGTCGCCTTGATGAAGGCAAAGGAAATGTCGTTGCGGGCAACCTTCTTCCAGTCGATGTCGGCCTGATATTTGGCGACATCCGTTCCGTGCACCGCATAGTGCCAGGGCGCGCCACCCTCCCATTCATGCGGGTCGGTGTCGGCAAAGCGCAGGCCGCCGCTGCTGCGCATTGTCGAGGGTTGCGCCTTGGGCGCAACATCGGAAAAATCATAGTCGACGGTCGAGCAGCCGACGAGCAAAGCGGATAGACTGGCGATCATCAATCGACGCATGATGAGCGGGGCTCCTCAGGGTGCGAATCAGCAAATAGGGGCGTCGCCGACAGAAATAGGCGAAGTTGCCGGCCCCGTCACCACAGGATGAAAGGGCTGGCCGCAAGGGAAGACGGAGAAGACGACGGAATGCGAACTGCTCTCAGGCTCTTCAAATGGCTCCTCGGTCTCCTTGCCGTTGCAATCGCCGGTGCCGCGCTCTGGCTTTACGTCTCGCCGCCCGCGCTCATTCGAGTCGGCTCCAATTACGCCGCCAAGATTATCTGCTCCAATGTGTTCATAGCCGGGCGCGACCCGCAGACCGTGCTCGAGCGCGACGTTCAGGCCCCGGGCCATCCGCTTTTGAAGCTCATGAGCGTGCGGGTCGAGCCGTCCGACGCCACGGTTCATACCGGCCTCTTCGGGGTCTTTGGCGACGGGCTTGCCGTCTATCGTGGTGCGACCGGCTGCGCCGCCGTGCCCGATGGCGATGTGAAGGCGGCGCTGGGCGCCCGTTTCGACAGGCCGGAGCCTGCGTCTCAGGGAACGGATCTGTGGCCGGATGGCCCGCGCATCGACGTTAAGGGGCATGAACTGGTGGCCGAACTCCTCGATGATCCGGCGCTCACCGGCCCCGGCATGCGCGCCGTGGTCGTCGTGCAGGATGGCCGCATCATCGGCGAGCGTTTTGGCGAGGATGTCGCCCATTACACGCAGCCCCTGATCGGCTGGTCCATGACCAAGACCGTCACCGCCGCGCTCATCGGCACCCGCGTCAAGGCTGGCCGCCTTTCCGTCGAGGACAGCAATCTGTTCCCCGAATGGGCGGGTGACGAGCGATCGAAGATCACCGTTGCCGATCTTCTCGCCATGGAGAGCGGTCTCTACTTCAACGAGGATTACGGCGATGTGAGCGATGTCACGCGCATGCTCTATCTCGCCTCCGACATGCCGGCCTTCGCGGCTGACCAGAAGCTTGAAGGTCCCGTTGGCGGGGTCTTCAACTATTCGAGCGGCACGAGCGTTCTCCTGTCGCGTGTCTGGCAGGACACGTTCAATGCGCCACAGGATGCGCTGGCGTGGCCCTATGAGGCCCTGTTCGGTCCGCTGGGCATGGACAGCGCCGTCTTCGAGACGGACCCGCGCGGCACCTATGCCGGTTCTTCCAACCTCTATGCGTCAGCACGCGACTGGGCGAAGTTCGGCCAGCTTCTCCTGCAGGATGGCGTGTGGAAGGGCGAACGCATTCTGCCGGAAGGCTGGGTGCGGTGGATGCGCACCCCCACGGAAGCTTCGGGCGGCGAATATGGCCGGCAGACCTGGCTGCACGGTCCCCGCGCCAACACGCCGCGCGGCGTGCCGGAAGACGAGGGCTTCAACCTGCCGCCCGACGCATTCTGGATGCTCGGCCATGATGGCCAGACCATCACGGTCATTCCCTCGCTGCGCATGGTGGTGGTGCGCATGGGCCTCACGCCCTCACGCCTCGGCTACAAGCCACAGGCGCTGATCGAGGCTCTGGCGAAGATCCCGGGGGAGATGGAGTAGGGGCAGGCGCCAATCTCGGCGCTGTTCGGTTTTGCGGTGGCAGCATTGTGCGTGGTTCGACAAGCTCACCATGAGGGAGGTGGGCTTCGCGGTGAAGACCGGTTTCACGCCCTTGCTCACCAGTTTTGCAGCCAATCCCTTCCGTCATGGTGAGCTTGTCGAACCACGCACCACGTCACTGCAGCAGTATCTCGTCTACTGCGGCAGTTCCACAATCGCCTGCACGGCATAACCCCGAAAAGACGAGTCGAAACGCAGGTTTGCGCCCCGTTTCTCGCATTCCGATTCCAGCGCTTCACGCAGTGAATCACGCGGTGTCACGTGGAAGGCCGCAAGCCAGCGGCGCAGTCCTGCGCGAAACCAGCCGGGCAGGCGCTCCTGCTGGCCGAAATCCACGATGTGCAGCGACCCGCCCGGCGCAACGCAGTCGAGGCCGGCTGCAATGGTCTCGCGCCATGGCGGGATCATCGACAGCGAATAGGAAATGAAAACCCGGTCGAACCGGGCCTGCCCGAACAGCGCTTCGGCATCGAAAGACGATGCATCGGCTTTGGCCAGTCGGGCGTCGATCCCCTCACGCTCCATGCGCCTTCTTGCGGTGGCGAGCATCTCCTGCGAAATATCGAGGCCGAAAAGACGCGCTTTCGGATAATGATCCGAAACGAGCGCCAGATTGCGCCCCGTTCCGCAGCCCAGCTCCAGCACCGCGCCGCCTTCCGGCGCGTTCAGCCCGCCGATCAGCCCGTCACGCCCAAGCAGATAATATTTGCGCGTCAGGTCGTAGATATGGCGCTGGCGGCGATAGACGCCGTCCATCAGACTGGCGTGGCCGGCGGTCTGGGGCATGGCCATTCTCAGGCCGCTTTCACATAGAGGTGGAACCCGCCATAGATCGCCGAGCGGTCATTGGCCGAGAGTTCGCGCGAGCGGAGCTTCTCATAGCGCCACTGGTTCAGAATGTGGTCGTTCACGCGGCCCGGCAGCAGGCTCGGCGCTGCGGCAGTGCGGAAGATGACGCGCGCGCCGGGCGCTGCCGTGCGGGTGATCTCGCTCCACAGCGCGTTGAGCTGATCGTCGTTCATCCAGTCCTGCGCGTCGAGCAGCACATAGCGGTCCACGCTCTGCGCCGGCTTGTTGCCCAGCACATCCATCAGGTTCGCGTGATGCACCGTCACATTGTCTGCCGCAGCGCGGATCGTGTCGAAGTTCCTGCGCTCCAGATAGGCGGGCAGGGTGGCTTCGCCCTGAGCGGGGTAATGGCGGGCGAAGGCCTGCCAGGCGAAATAGTTTTCCTTCAGCGGAAAATGGCAGGCGAGCTTCTCAAGACGGCTCGAAAGAACATCCGCCATGGTGCCGTCACCCGCCGTGATCAGCGAGTCATACTGTGCTGGCGGAATGCCGAGGCCAAACAGCGATGCCTTGCGCGAGGTCGCCCAGCGCACGAGCCCGCGGTCGAACAGCGGGCGTAACTGCTCATCGAAGAAGATGCGCTGATCGCGAAGCGAGCGCGATTTCATGATGTCCGCCGGGTTCACGCCATAGAACTTTGCGACCGTGTGGCCGGTGGCGATGAAGAAGCCGAGCAGGCCCTTGCGGTAGAAATTGCGCGTGAAGGCGTCGATGCGCTTGCGGCCGAGCGGCCCGCGGCTTTCCCAGTGCCGGCGCGACTGGGCGTCGAGCGCTGGCGCGATGAAGCGGCGATAGGCCTCGCTGTTGCTGCGCTGGTTGGTTGCGCCGAAGAAGCGCAGCAGGTCGCCATGGGCGGGCAGCGCCTTGAAGGCGGTGAGCTTCAGCCGGTTGAGCGCCACATGCGCGGCGTTCAGGTCCACGGCGTCGATCTTCGCCGGCTGGCGGGTGAGATAGGCCAGCACATTGCAGCCGCCCGACGCGATGGTGACGATGCGGTGGCTCTCATCGAGTTCCATCGCCGCGATGTCCACGTCCGGGTCTTCCCAGATCTGCGGATAGACGAGGCCCGAAAAAAGAAGGGCGAAGAGGCGTTCGGAAAGGCCTGCGCGCGTGGTGGCCCTGTTCTGATAGACCGCCTTGCCGAGATGTCGGCGGGTGGAAAGGCCGGTGCCGGCTGAAAGATCTGTCATGGGTCTCTCCCCTCAATCTTGTCTTGAGGGGCTACTGCGCTTCCATGACGCGCGCGTGAAACCTGAATGACCGAGTGTGACGGGGCTGTTAAAGGCGGGGTGCAGGTTTGGCCCCGCGCGCCGCCCGTTCGGCAGCGCCTGGCCCCGAACGGGGCTTCAATGGCAATGCGGGCGGAGAAGCATGCTCCCCCGCCCGCAATCCTGAGTGCTTTACGCCTTGCCGAAACCGCCGGCGGTGGGCGTGGTCACGATCACCGCTTCGCCGGCCTCGATCACCGTCTGGTCACAGCCCTTGAGCGTTTCGACATGACCGTCCTTGCGGCGCACCTCGGTCTTGCCCATTTCACCATCGCCACCGCCCTCAACGCCACGTGGCGGCTGGGTGCGGTGGGAGGAGAGAATGGCGCATTCCATGGTCTTCAGGAAGCGGATGGTGCGGCGCGTGCCGTCGCCCGCATTCCATTTACCCTTGCCGCCCGAGCCTTCGCGGATGTGGAAGTCTTCAAGCAGAACCGGGAAGCGCAGTTCGAGGATTTCCGGGTCCGTCAGGCGCGAATTGGTCATGTGGACATGAACGCCCGACGCGCCATCGAAGCCGCGACCGTCATTCATGCGACCAGCCGGCGAGCCGGAGCAGATGGTCTCGTAATACTGATACTCTTCATTGCCGAAGGTCAGATTGTTCATCGTGCCCTGGCTGTTGGCGATGGCCTTCATCGCGCCGAACAGCGCATTGGTGACGTGCTGGGACGTCTCCACATTGCCGGCCACGACCGCTGCCGGATAGGAGGGGCGCAGCATGCAGTCTTCCGGGATCACGATGTTGATCGGCCTGAGGCAGCCCGCATTCATCGGGATCTGCCCTTCCACCATCACGCGGAAGGCATAGAGCACCGCTGCGCGGGTCACCGGTTCGGGCGCGTTGAAATTGTTCTTCTGAACATTCGACGTGCCGGTGAAGTCGACGGTCGCCTCGCGCTTCTCGCGGTCGACGGTGATCTTCACCTTGATCACCTGGCCCGTGTCGGTCGGATATTCATATTCCGACGCGTCCGGCAGGCGTTCGAGCACGCGGCGCACGGCTTCCGCCGCATTGTCCTGCACATGGCCCATATAGGCCTGCACCACGTCCAGACCGAACTGGTCGATCATCTTGCGCAGTTCCGCCACGCCCTTTTCGTTGGCGGCGATCTGCGCCTTCAGATCGGCGATGTTCTGGTGCGGGTTGCGCGCCGGGTAGGCGTGGTCGGTCAGAAGCGTGTGCAGCTCCTCTTCGCGGAACTTGCCGCCTTCGACGAGGCGGAAATTGTCAAACAGAACGCCTTCTTCATCCACCGTGGTCGCCAGCGGCGTCATGGAGCCGGGTGCGGTACCGCCGACATCGGCATGGTGGCCGCGCGAGGCGGTGTAGAACAGAATGTTCTCGCCGTGATCGTCAAACACGGGCGTGACAACCGTGATGTCGGGCAGATGCGTGCCGCCATTGTAAGGCGCGTTCAGCGCGAACACGTCGCCGGGGCGGATATTGCCCTTGTTCAGCCGGATGACGGTTTCCACCGAACGGTCCATGGAGCCCAGATGCACCGGCATGTGCGGGGCATTGGCCACCAGCGCGCCATTCTGGTCGAACACCGCGCAGGAGAAGTCGAGCCGCTCCTTGATGTTCACCGAATAGGCGGTGTTCTGCAGCGTCACGCCCATCTGCTCGGCGATCGACATGAACAGGTTGTTGAAGACCTCAAGCATCACCGGATCGGCCTTGGTGCCGAGCGCGGCCATGCGGGCCTTCTTTTCCACGCGGCGCATCAGAATGTGGTCGAGCGCGGTGATCTCGGCCTGCCAGCCGGGCTCCACAACAACCGTCTGGTTGGCCTCGATGATGAGGGCAGGGCCGTTGACCCTGGCGCCGCGCGACAGCGTTTCGCGGCGGTAGATGCCGGCATCGTGCCATGCGCCATCGCAGAAGATTGCGCGCGTCTCGCCGGGAGCGGGCGTGGCGTCGCTGGTTGCCTGCTCCTGCTCCACCGGACGGCCGTCGCCCGCGTCCAGTCCCTCGACGCTGACGGCTTCCACCACCATCGGCTTGTCGTCATAGACGAAGCCGAACTGCGCCCTGTGCGCCGCCTCGAAGGCGGCCCTGGCGGTCTCAAGCGTGCCGTCGAAGGCGATGGGCAGCGTCGTGTCGGTGCCCTCGTAACGGATTTCCAGCTTGGTTGCCCACATCACCTTGTCGCCGGTGATGCCCTGATCTGCCAGCTCCGCGCGCACTTCTTCGCGCAGCGACGCCGAAAGCGCGTCGATGGCGTCCAGAGAGCTTTCCGCAAAGGGCTTCAAAAGCGCCTGCTGGCGCGAGGCGAACACGGTCGCAAGCCCGATGCCATAGGCCGAGAGCAGGCCCGACATCGGATGGATCAGCACCGCTTCCATGCCCAGCGCGTCGGCCACGAGGCAGGCATGCTGGCCGCCCGCGCCGCCAAAACAGTTCAGCAGATAGCCGGTCACGTCATAGCCGCGCTGCACGGAGATCTTCTTCACCGCGTTCGCCATGTTTTCGACCGCAATGGTGATGAAGCCTTCCGCCACGGCTTCCGCCGGACGTCCGTCGCCGATCTGCTCCGCCAGTTCGGTGAAGCGGGCGCGCACGGCGTCCACGTCGAGCGGCTCGTTCTGCTCGGGGCCGAAAATGGCAGGGAAGAAATCCGGCTGCAGCTTGCCCAGCATCACATTCGCATCGGTCACGGCCAGCGGCCCGCCACGGCGATAGCAGGCGGGGCCGGGGTTTGCGCCGGCCGAATCCGGACCCGCCTTCAGGCGGTTGTCTTCATAATGCAGGATCGAACCGCCGCCGGCGGCCACGGTGTGAATGCGCATCATCGGCGCGCGAATGCGCACGCCCGCCACTTCCGTGTCGAAGGCGCGTTCATATTCGCCGTCATAATGGGCTACATCCGTCGAGGTGCCGCCCATGTCGAAGCCGATCACCTTGTCGAAGCCGGCAAGCCGCGCCGTCTCCACCATGCCGACCACGCCGCCGGCAGGGCCGGAAAGGATCGCGTCCTTGCCCTGGAACTTGTCGGCCGCCGTCAGGCCGCCCGACGACATCATGAATTTGAGGCCCGGGCCTTCGCCGTTCTCGTTGACGCCCAGTTCCGCCGCCACGCGGCTCACATAGCGCGACAGGATCGGCGACAGATAGGCGTCCACCACCGTGGTGTCGCCACGACCCACCAGCTTGATCAGCGGCGAGGTCTCATGGCTGACCGAAACCTGCGAAAAACCGGAATCGCGGCAAAGGCTTGCCGCCGCTTTCTCATGCTCGGGATATTTCCACGCATGCATGAAGACGATGGCGACCGCATCGATGCCGTCTGCCTTGGCCGCCTCGATCTCGCCCTTCACGGCGTCGAGGTCGAGTTCCGTTTCCACCGTGCCGTCGACACGGCGGCGCTCCGGCACCTCGATCACGCGCTCATAGAGCTGTTCGGGCAGGATGATTTCCTTGGCGAAGATGTCGGGCCGCGCCTGGTAGGCGATCTTGAGCGCGTCGCGGAAACCCCTTGTGATGACCAGCGCCACGCGGTCGCCCTTGCGCTCCAGAAGCGCATTGGTCGCCACGGTCGTGCCCATCTTCACGTCGCCGATCAGATGCGAAGGCATGGTTTCACCGGCCTTGACGCCGAGGTGATCGCGAATGCCCTGAATACCGGCGTCGGCATAGGCTTCCGGATTTTCAGAAAGCAGCTTGCGGGCGAAAAGCCCGCCATCCGGATCGCGGCCGATCACATCGGTAAACGTGCCGCCGCGGTCGATCCAAAAATCCCATTTGCCAGCTGTCATCGTCGGTTCCTTCGCATTATCCTTGGCAAAAGGAGAAACATGTCTCGGATAAAACGTCAATAATTTATTGACATATTATCTGAGTGTGCGACGCTCCTTCCATTGCAACGAAAGAAGGTGAGGGAACGCCTCCGTTGCCTCATACAAATGGGAGATTGACGATGCATCATTCCGTGAAATTCGCTGTGGCCGCAGCCGCTCTCGGCTTTGCCACCTCTGCCTCCGCGCAGACCAAGTGGGACATGCCGGTACCCTATGGCGACACCAATTTCCACACGCAGAACATCGCCCAGTTCGCTGAGGATGTGAAAACCGCCACCGATGGCGGTCTGGAGATCACCGTTCATTCCAACGGCTCGCTGTTCAAGCATCCCGACATCAAGAACGCCGTGCGTCAGGGCCTTGCCCAGATCGGCGAGGTTCTGGGGTCGCGTCTTTCCAATGAAGACCCGATCTATGAAGTGGATTCGATCCCCTTCCTGGCGACCAGCTATGATGACGCGAAGAAGCTCTATGGCGCGTCGAAGGACCAGCTTGCCGCAAAGCTTCAGGAGCAGGGGCTTCAGCTTCTCTTCTCCGTGCCGTGGCCGCCGCAGGGCATCTACACCCAGAAGGAAATCTCTTCGGTCGACGACCTCAAGGGTCTGAAGATGCGCGCCTACAATGCCGCCACCGAGCGTCTGGCGCAGCTCGCCGGCTCGCTGCCGACCCAGGTAGAGGTGCCGGACCTGCCGACCGCCTTCGCCACTGGCCGCGTCGAGGCCATGGTCACGTCGCCCTCCACCGGCGCAAACTCCAAGGTCTGGGACTTCCTCTCCCATTATTCCGACGCGCAGGCCTGGCTCCCGCGCAACATGGTCTTCGTCAACAAGGCCGCGTTCGATGCGCTGCCGGAAGATCAGCAGGCAGCGGTGCTTGAGGCTGCGGCCACCGCCGAGACGCGCGGCTGGGAAGCCTCCGTCAAGGAGACGGAAGACAAGACCCAGATCCTCAAGGACAATGGCATCACCGTCACTGCGCCCAGCGCCGGGCTCAAGGAAGGGCTTGCCGCCATCGGTGCGGAAATGTCCGCCGAATGGGCCGAAAAGGCTGGCGACGAAGGCAAGGCCGTCCTCGACGCCTACAGGAACTGACCGCTTTGACTGACCCTGCGGGCGGCTGGATGTCCGGCCGCCCGCAGACCGGTCGCCATGTGCGACCAGAATGAGACCGTCGAGCGGAGACGACGACAATGAGAAAAATACTGAACGGGCTTTATGGCGCGGCCGAGTGGCTGGCCATGGCTGCCCTCTGCGCGATTGCAGTTCTGGTGTTCGCCCAGGTCATGGGGCGCGTGGTGGACACCCTGCTTGGGCTTTTCGGCCTGCCTCCTTACGGGTTTCTCGTGCCGTCGCTGGCCGAGATCGCGGGCTTCCTGCTGGTCGGCGCGTCTTTCATGGCGCTTGCCGGCTCCCTGCGCGGCGGTGCGCAGATCCGTGTGACCCTGGGTCTTGCCGCCATGCCCGAGGGCATGCGCCGGGTGGCCGAGGTGTTCGTGCTTCTGGTCGGCGCGGCGCTGGCCGGCTTCTTCTTCTATTATGCAGCGAAGCTCGCCCTCGACAGTCACCGCTTCAACGAATTGTCTTACGGCATCATCGCCATCCCGCTCTGGATACCGCAGGCGGTCATGGCGCTCGGGATCGGCATCTTCGCCGTTGCGCTTCTGGATGACCTGTTCGCCGCGCTCACGGGCCGGTCTCCATCCTATCTCGCCACCGAAGACGGCGCAGCGGAGGAAGTGTGATGGACCTTCTGACCATTTCCCTCACGCTCGGCGGGCTGATGCTCGTCCTGCTTGCCGCCGGCCTCTGGGTCGCTCTGGCGCTCATGGTGGCCGGCCTTACGGCCATCTATCTCATGGTTCCGGTGCCGCCCGGCGCGGTGATGGCCACCACCGTGTGGGGTTCCATCAATTCGTGGGATCTGGCTGCTCTTCCCATGTTCATCTGGATGGGGGAGATCCTGTTCCGCACGCGGCTGGCCGAAGACATGTTCGCCGGTCTTGCGCCGTGGATGCGGCGTCTGCCGGGCCGGCTCCTGCACGTCAACATTCTGGGCTGCGCCATCTTTGCCGCCGTGTCCGGCTCGTCTGCAGCCACCACGGCCACCATCGGCCGCATGTCTCTGCCCGAACTCAGAAAGCGCGGCTATGACGAGCGCATGGCCATCGGCTCGCTTGCCGGTTCCGGCACGCTCGGCCTGCTCATCCCGCCCTCGATCATCCTGATCGTCTATGGTGCGGCCACCGAGCAGTCCATCGCCCGTCTTTTCATCGCCGGCGTCATTCCCGGCATCATGCTGGCGGCGCTCTTCATGGGCTACACGGCCGTTTGGTCGATGATCAATCACAAGCGCATGCCCGAGGCCGATCCGCGCATTCCCTATCTTCAGCGCATCTGGCAGACGCGCCGCCTGTTCCCGATCCTGGCGCTCATCATCGGTGTCATCGGTTCGATCTATGGCGGCTTTGCTTCGCCCACCGAGGCCGCCGTTGTCGGTGTGGTCCTCTCACTGGCCCTGTCATGGTTCACCGGCACGTTAAGCCGCTCGACCTTTTTCGCTGCGCTGCGCAACGCCTCGCGCACTTCCTGCATGATCGTGCTCATCCTCGCCGGTGCGTCCGTTCTGACCGTGGCCATGGGCTATACGGGCATTCCCCGTGCGCTGGCGCAGTTCATCGCCGAGCAGGGCTACTCGCCCTATGCGCTTCTGGCTGTGCTGACCCTTTTCTTCGTCGTGCTGGGCTGTTTTCTCGACGGTATTTCCATCGTCGTGCTCACCGCATCGGTCATTCTGCCCATGGTCGAGGCTGCGGGGCTCGACATCATCTGGTTCGGTATCTATCTCGTGCTCGTGGTCGAGATGAGTCAGATCACGCCGCCGGTCGGCTTCAACCTGTTCGTCATTCAGGGGCTCACCGGTCACAACATTCTCAAGGTCGCCGGCATGACCCTGCCGTTCTTCCTCATGATGATCGTCGCCGTTGCGTTGGTCGTCCTGTTCCCGCAACTGGCGCTATGGCTGCCGCAAACCATGCTCGCGAGGTAATGATGTCGAACGCCGAACGGAAAGTCGGACCGGTCGTCTCCGCAGCCCATCTGGCCGCTGGCGCCATGCCGGCGCTGTCGGAGATCGAGTTTGCGATGACCGTGATGAGCCATTCCTTCGAGCGCTGGATGGTGCGCTGCATGGCGGCGGCGGGTGTGCCGGGTCTGCAGCCCACCGCCGTGCAGATCCTGCACGCCGTCAATCACAGGAACCGGGAGAAGACGCTTTCGGAACTGTGCATGATGTTCAACATCGAAGACGTTCACGTCGCGTCCTACGCCATCAAGAAGCTGGCCGCGCTCGGTCTGGTCAAGACCGGGCGCAGGGGCAAGGAGAAGACGGTGAAGGCGACTGCGGAAGGGGCTGCCGCCTGCGAGCGCTATCACGAGGTTCGTGAAGCGCTGCTCGTTTCGAGCACCAAGCGCCTCAAACTCGATGAGGAAGCGCTTTCCGGCATCGCCGCGGTAATGCACGCCCTGTCCGGGCAATATGATCAGGCCGCGCGCAGCGCCACCAGCCTTTAGGGGCCTGACCCTGGCCCGTAAGCCTGCGGGCAGGGCGCATGGCGCGTCCGCGATCCCGCATCGTTACGGCCCGTCACTCAACGTTACGAAACTCCATGCGGTCTGGCGCATTTCCTCGCTGTGGGCGCGCGGCGACGTGCCCGGAAGATGTGCTTTGTATGGAGAGTGGATATGAAAAAGTTTCTAGCTGCAACCGTTTCGGGGCTGGCCCTTCTCGGACTTGCCGCCTGCAGTGAAGGCGACAACACGACCACCCAGAGCATCGAGCCCGAGCAGCAGGATACGACCCCGATGGATGCGCCCGCTGCTGCGCCGGAAGCGCCTGACACGATGCAGGATCAGGGCACGACCAGCCAGTAAAGTCCAGTAAGGTGATGCACCGTCTGGCATCGAGCTGATGCCGGCGGGCGTTGACGCTCATGAATGAGACCGGGTGAGCCGTGCGGCTTGTCCGGTTTCTTCATGCGCCAATCTGCGTCTCGAAATCGTCAGCAATTGCGGTTACAAAACCGCATGACTTTTTGGGATCGCATTACAGACTTTATTACGCGCGCACCCGGCAGCGCGCTTTCGGCGATGGTCGAGGCCATTCGCACCGTTTTCGAAGGCGATCCGCAGTTGCGCCGGCGCGTCGCCTTCTCCGTCGCCATCATTGCCCTGTCTGCAAAGATGGCCAAGGCCGATGGCGTCGTGACGCCCGACGAGGTGCAGGCGTTTCACGAGATTTTCTCCGTTCCGCGCAATGAGCAGGCCAATGTTTCGCGTCTTTATGGCCTGGCGCAGCAGGATGTGGCCGGCTTCGAGGCCTATGCCCGTCAGATGTCCGGTCTCTGCGGCTCCGGTGACACCAATTGCGCCATGCTTGAGGATATCCTTGATGCGCTGTTCCACATCGCCAAGGCCGATGGTGTGATCCATGAGCGCGAGCGTGACTTCCTTCAGCGCGTTGCCGAGATCTTCGATATCCGCGAAGACCATTTCGAGCAGATCCTCTCGCGCCATGCGCTTCAGGGCGAGGGCAATCCCTACATGGTTCTTGGCGTCGAGCAGGATGCCCCGTTTGACGAGATCAAGCGCCGCTACCGCAGGCTCGTTGCCGAAAACCATCCTGATCGCATGATCGCACGTGGCGTTCCCGAAGAATTCCTCGCCATCGCCAACACCCGGCTCGCTTCCATCAATGCCGCCTATGAGAGCATCGAGAAAGCGCAGGTTCGCGCGTGAGCGCGGGTGACTGTTCCGCCATGATGTTCGAGCCTGATTTCGCAGGCGCCGAAGTGTGTCCGTCTCCGAATTTCGGAGAGCGGCGTGGCGGACTTCTGCCCGACATGCTCATCCTGCATTACACCGGCATGGAAACGGGCCAGGGCGCACAGGACTGGCTGTGCGCGCCCGAAAGCGAGGTCTCCAGCCATTATCTCGTTCACGAGGATGGCCGGATCGTGCAGATGGTGCGCGAGGCAGACCGCGCCTGGCATGCCGGGCGCAGCTCCTGGCAGGGCTGCGAAGACATCAATTCCTGCTCCATCGGCATCGAAATCGCCAATGCGGGACACCCGCAGGGGCTGCCTGATTTCCCCGATATCCAAATCGAAGCCGTCCTGAAACTGGGCAAAGATATCTGCCGGCGTCACAAAATCGGGCCAAAACGGGTCCTCGGACACTCCGATATTGCGCCCGGCCGCAAGGTTGACCCCGGCGAAAACTTCCCCTGGGAGCGTCTCGCAAAGGGCGGTCTTGGCACTTTTGTCGCAGTTCCGCCCATTTCGGGCGGCCATTCCCTGGGCGCTGGAGACGCGGGGCCGGCGGTGCAGGCTCTCCAGAGATTACTCTCCGGTTATGGGTATGGAATCGCCCAAACAGGCATTTTCGACCGTGACACGGAGGTTTCCGTAAGGGAATTTCAAAGGCATTTCAGACCGTTAGAGATAAATGGGATTGCCGATGTCTGGACATGCGCAATTTTGCAAAAACTAATGTATGATTAACCTGTGATTGATTCTTCTCCCTGACGATCACTCACTCCCAAGACTGGCGCAAAATTTCATCAGTTCATATTATTTGAATTGAAGCGCCTTTTTTGTTTCTCCTTCCCCTGCAAAACAGCGACCCGTGTTGAGGCCGAGGGACCACGTCCCGGCCTCGTGGAAAACAAAACCTGCCGCGCCCTGATGCAGCGGCACAGAATTACGGGTCGAAATGAAAATCACTACCTTATTCGCGGCAGCGCTTGCTGTCTGCGCCGCAACGTCTTTGTCTCACGCTGACGAGCCCCGCTACAGCCAGGTCATTGCCACGCATTCTGCAAAGAAGGCTGCAGAGAAGAAGGTTGATACGGGCAAGGAGCCGACCACGCTCCTTCAGGCAATCATTCGCGGCGGAAAAGGTTCCAGTGCGACTGACGTGGACATGACGACCACCGGTTCCATCAAGGCCGACAAGAAGACCGTCAAGAAGGCCCTGCAGGCGAAGTCCCGCAAGTCCACGAAAACGGCGAAGGCTTCCAAGTCCCGGAAGAAGACCACCGTCAAGACGTCGGTCCGCAAGAGCGGTTCGGGTGGTTCCTACCACACCATCATTTCCAAATACGCGGCTGCCTACGGTGTGCCGGTCTCGCTCGCCAACGCCGTTGTGCGCGTTGAAAGCAACTACCGCGCCAATGCCCGCGGTGCGGCAGGTGAAATCGGCCTGATGCAGATCAAGCCGGCAACCGCGCGCATGATGGGTTACAGCGGTTCCTCCAAGGGCCTCTACAACCCCGAGACCAACATCAAATACGGCATGAAATATCTCGCCAAGGCGCACAAGCTCGGCGGCGGTTCCACCTGCGGCACGATCCTCAAATACAATGCCGGTCACGGTGCAAAGCGCATGAACCCGATCTCCTCGCGCTACTGCTCCAAGGTGAAGCAGATCCTGGGGCATTAATTCTCGGGCTGGGAAGCGGAAACCGGCTTTCGGTTCCTCCGCCGCTTCAGGTGAAATTTGGATCGCCGCGCGTCCGGAAGGGCGCGCGGCGATTTAAGTTCGGGACGAAGGCGCTTTCCTGCGCGAACGCGGCTGTTTTGAGTTGCGTTTTGCCGCATGAAACCCTTTATACGCATTGCCAGCCGGTCGGACGGCCGCGCGGACCGGGGCCGAAAGGCTGTTCGCGAGGAAAGTCCGGGCTCCACGGAAAAACGGTGCCGGATAACATCCGGCGGGGGCGACCCCAGGGACAGTGCCACAGAAAGCAGACCGCCCCGCCTTCGGGCAGGGTAAGGGTGAAAGGGTGGGGTAAGAGCCCACCGCGTCGACGGTAACGGAGGCGGCAAGGTAAACCCCACCGGGAGCAAGACCGAATAGGAACGGCGCGAGGGGCAACCCTCAGGGCTTTTTCCGGCTTGACCGTTCGGGTAGGTTGCTAGAGGCCGATGGCAACATCGGTCCCAGAGGAATGGTCGTCACGTTGCATCGCTTTCGGGCGGTGCGGCCATACAAAATCCGGCTTATAGACCGGCTGGCATTTTCGTCTTTCATTTTCCGGAATTCTGTCCCGTTTGGGAAAATTCCGGATGCTTTTGGAAAATTTACAGGCCGTTCAGCGCCGTTTCGATGGATGCCCAGAGCGCCTCGGTCGGCTCGCATCCAATCGACAGGCGCACAAAGCCTTCCGCCACATCGTCACCCCATCTTGCGCGCCGTTCAGCCGAAGAGTGAACGCCGCCGAACGAGGTCGTGGCTTCGAGCAGCGGGCAGGTGTTGATGAAGGCTTCCGCCTTTTCTTCCGTTGCCAGAGTTAGCCCGATCAGCGAGCCGAAACGCAGCATCTGCGTGCGGCTGAGCGCATGGGATGGATCGCCTGCAAGGCCGGGATAGCGCAATGCCTTGATGGCTGGATGATCGGCAAGGCGGGTGGCGATGGTTTCGGCCGACGAGCACATCCGGTCAAAACGCAGTTCAAGCGTCTCGATCCCGCGCAGCACCAGCCAGGCCTCGAACGGGCCGGGAATGTTGCCGGAAAGCTTGCGCCAGTCGCGCACCGCGCCGATCAGCGCGCCGTCGCGGCTTGCCACATGGCCGAACAGCACATCCGAGTGCCCGTTGACTGCCTTGGTGTCGGCGGCAAGAACGATGTCCGCGCCCAGATCCAGCGGGCGCTGGCCGAAAGGCGTCATGGTCGTGTTGTCGGCAACGACGATGGCGCCATGTTCATGGGCAGCCTTCGCGACGGCCGCGATGTCGCACACATCGAGCCCCGGATTGGACGGCGTTTCAATGAGAACCATGCGGTAGCCTTCAAACCCGCCTTCAAGGAAGGAGGCCGTGGGGCGCGTGTCGTAAAGAATGCCAAGCCGGGAGAGGTGTTTCTCCAGAAGAACGCGCGGCGTGTAGTAGCCGTCCGCGGGTAGAAGCACCCGGTCGCCAGCCGAAAGCAGCGCCAGAAAGACGGACGAAATTGCAGCCATGCCCGATGGGAAGCTCACGGTCTCGGCATCTTCCAGATGGGCGAGGGCGGCTTCGACCGCTTCCCAGGTGGGATTGTCGAAACGGCCATATTGCCTAAAGCCTGCGGGATCGCCGGGAAGATGAAACACCGAGCTCATGACGATGGGCGTGGAGAGCGGATCGCCCTTTGCGAGCCGTGCCGGATGGAGGTGCGAAAGGCTTGCAGCGCGGGCGTTCTGGCTGTCGGACATGGGGCTCCTCGCAGGCGTCATGGGTGACTTTGGGGCAGGTGCGGACCGGGCGGCCCGAAGCCTTTCCTAACCTTTTGTTAGCCTTAATGCACGATAAATGACCATGGCCCGATGCATGCCGAAATCGCCTGTCATCGAGGCATAAGTGAAGGTTAATCCCGTTGACGCCCATATCGGCCCATGGTACCCCATAAATCAAATCAGCGTTTCGTTGCAGTTGGAGTACGGGTTCCACCCATGTCGGCCTCTTTTTCAGGGCGACGTGGCGTATGGGATTCACCCTTGCAGAGGGGCGGGCACACATTCGGAGAGCCGCTTTTGACAGCGGCAGAAGAGATGCAAAGGGGCATAGGCCAATTGGCCGTTAAGCGTCATGGACCGGTTTCTGTCGAATGCAGTAAACAAGATCGACTCCAAGGGTCGGGTCTCGGTGCCGGCGCACTTTCGCTCCGTTGTTCAAAAGCGTGGTTTCACGGAACTCTATGCACTGCGTGCGCTCGACATCCCGGCGATGGATGTGGGCGGTCTCGACCTGCTCGACCGCTACGAGGAGCGCATTGCGCAGGAGGATCCGTTCCTGCAGACGGCGGACGACATGTCCTTTTTCGTGCATGGCGACGGCGCCTTCCTCAAATTCGATCAAGATGGGCGCATCACGGTGACCGATTTTATTCGCGAGCACACGGGCATCACGAAGGAAGTGGCCTTCGTGGGGCGTGGACTGTTCTTTCAGATCTGGGAGCCGGAGCGGCTGAAGGCCCATGGGCAGGCAGTGCGCGAACGGCTCCTCAAACTTCGGCAAGCGGCTGCATCCGGCCGGACTGCCGGACAGTCGGAATGATGGCGGGCCCCGGCGGCGAAAGCCCGGCCGGTGGCGGACCGGCCCGCCACATTCCGGTTCTTTTGCGTGAAGTTCTTGAAGCCCTGCATCCGCTCGAAGGTCATTCCTTCATCGACGGCACATTCGGCGCCGGCGGCTACACCACCGCGCTTCTGGAAGCCGGCGGTTCGGTCACGGCCATTGACCGCGACCCGACGGCGATTGCCGCAGGGCAGGCGCTGGTCGACAAATGGGATGGACGCCTGCGTCTGGTGGAGAACCGCTTCTCCCGCCTCGACGAGGTGGTTGACGCGCCGGTTGACGGCGTCGTTCTCGACATCGGCGTTTCCTCCATGCAGATCGACGAGGCGGTGCGCGGCTTTTCCTTCCAGAAGGAAGGCCCGCTCGACATGCGCATGGAGCGCACCGGGCTGAGCGCAGCCGACGTGGTCAACACGATGAAGGCGGGGGATCTCGCCCGCATCTTCGGCATTCTGGGCGAAGAGCGGCAGGCCGGGCGCATCGCGCGCGGGCTTGAGCGGCTTCGGGCCGAAAAGCCTTTCGAGACGACGCTCGACCTTGCCAATGCGGTCGAGAAAATCGTGGGCCGGCGTCCGCAGGAAAAGATCCACCCGGCGACCCGCGTGTTCCAGGGCCTGCGCATCTACGTCAATGACGAGCTGGGTGAACTGGCGCGCGCGCTCTTTGCAGCCGAGCGTGCTCTGAAGCCCGGCGGGCGGCTGGTCGTGGTCACGTTCCATTCGCTCGAAGACCGGATCGTGAAGCGCTTCATGGCTGAGCGGGCCGGCGGTTCCGGCGGTTCGCGCCATCTGCCGCAGGTTCACGAGGCGGCGCCCCTTTTCCAGAAACCGGCGAAATCCGTTTCGCCGTCGAAGGAAGAGACGGACGTCAACCCGAGGGCGCGCTCGGCGCGTCTGCGTCTGGCCGTGCGCACCGATGCGCCGGCGGGCGATGTGGATTTCGACATTGTCGGTCTTTCGCGGTTCCCGCGGCCGACGCGTGCTGGTGAAAGGTAGGCTCAGATGTTTCGCACAAGCGATATTGTTCTGATCACGGTGATGATGGCTGCCGCCGCCTTTACCTACAAGACCAAGCACGACGCCGAGGCCAGCTACAAGGAGCTGCGCACGATTGAGCGGCAGGCCGAGCTGGAGAAGGACTCCATCGACATTCTGAAGGCGGACTGGAGCCTGCTGACACAGCCTGCGCGCCTGCAGCGGCTGACGGAAACCTACAAGGAAGAGCTGGGGCTTGAGCCGGTGGAAGCGCCGCGCATCGCCGAGTTCTCCGATCTGCCGGAGCGGCCATTGACCATTGAGGGGATCGTCACCGACATGGCGGGTGCCGATGGCGGTCCTGACCAGACGACAACCGGGGCGGTGCGGCCATGACTGGGGCAAGCGAATACACCCACGACACGGATACCTCTGCGGTGCGCCGCGGGGCTGCAACCATTGTCATGGATGGCGCAGGCAAGGCGCGTGGCGGCCGGGCGCAGAATCGCGTCGTCATGGCCATGGCCGTGATCTTCGGCATTTACGCCGCGCTTGGTGGCCGTCTCGTGCATCTGGCCATGCAGGAAGAGCCCGAAGCGAGCCTTCCCGCTGCCCGCGTGACCGCGTCGCGGCCCGATCTCGTGGACCGCAATGGCGAAGTTCTGGCGACCGACATCAAGACGGCGTCGCTCTTTGCAGAGCCGCGTCGCATCGTCGACATCGACGAGGCCATCGAGAAGCTCTCCACGGTTCTGCCCGACCTGAACTATCAGCAGACCTATCGCCGGCTCGACAGCGATGCCGGTTTTGTGTGGCTGCGTCGCCAGCTTTCGCCGCGTCAGCAGGCCGACATTCTGGCGCTCGGCATTCCGGGCCTTGGTTTCCGCACCGAGAAGCGCCGCTTCTATCCGGGTGGCCCGACGGCCTCGCACATTGTCGGTCTCGTGAACATCGACAACAAGGGTATCGCCGGCATCGAAAAATTCGTCGACGATCAGGGGCTTGCCGACCTACAGGCGACGGGCCTCGCGGTCGAGGGGCATCTGGAGCCGGTCAGGCTTTCTCTTGATCTGCGCGTCCAGCACATCATACGCGACGAGTTGGTGCAGGCGCTCGACCGCTACAAGGCGATTGCCGCCGGTGCGGTGGTGCTCAATGCGCGTACGGGCGAAGTGGTGGGCATGGGCTCGGTGCCCGATTACGATCCCAACAACCCGGTCAACGCGCTCGACAAGGATCGGCTGAACCGCATGTCGGCAGGCGTGTTCGAGATGGGGTCGACCTTCAAGCTCTTCACCACCGCCATGGCGCTCGATTCCGGCCTGGTGAGCATCAATGACAGTTTTGACGCCACACGGCCGATCCGCATCGGCGGCTTTACCATCAACGACTTCCATGGCAAGCGCCGTGTGCTGAGCGTTCCGGAGATCTTCATCTACTCGTCCAACATCGGCACGGCCAAGATGGCCGACGTTGTTGGTATCGACGGACACCGCGCCTTCCTGCAGAAGATCGGTCTTCTGGGACGCCTGCCCACGGAACTGCCGGAGGTTGCTCTCCCGACCGAGCCGAAGACCTGGAAGAAGATCAACTCGATCACGATCTCCTACGGTCACGGCATGGCGACCACGCCGCTTCAGACGGCGGTTGCAGCGGCAGCGATGCTGAATGGCGGCAAGCTTTTCCCGCCGACCTTCCTGCCGCGCACCGAGGCCGAGGCCAACGAAATCGCCGAACAGGTGATCTCGCCGAAGACCAGCGCCGAAATGCGCTACCTCTTCCGTCTCAACACGGAAAAGGGCTCGGGCCGCCGCGCCGAGGTGGAAGGCTATTATGTGGGTGGCAAGACGGGCACGGCCGAGAAGGTCGTGAACGGCCGCTACTCAAACAATGTGCGCTTCAACGCCTACATCGCCGGTTTCCCGGCTGATGATCCGGACTATGTGGTTCTCGTCTTCGTCGATGAGCCGAAGCCGGAGCGGGATGGCATCAGTGCAACAGCGGGCATGAATGCCGCACCGATGGTGCGTAACATCATTCGCCGCTCTGCGCCGCTTCTTGGCGTGAAGCCCGAATTCGGTCAAGAAAGTAATGCTTTGCTGGTCTCACAGCAGTGAGTCGGCCATGCGCCGAGGGGAAACGTGGTAATTGAAAGCGCCGGGGCCCATGAAATTCAGTGAATTTGCAGACATTCTTTCCAGTCAGGGGCTCTTGCCGGCGGATCGACCGATTTCAGGCGTTTCGTCGGATTCTCGCACGGTTGAAGCCGGTGACCTGTTCTTCGCGCTTGCCGGCGTAAAGGCGGACGGCGCGTCCTTCGCGCAGGAGGCTGCGCGCAGGGGCGCTGCGGCCATCATTGCACGACCGGGCGCGCTTTCGTCTGATCCGGGCATTCCCGTCATCGAGACCGACGATCCGCGCCGTGCGCTGGCGCTCTGCGCTGCGCGTGTGTTTCCGCGCCAGCCCGAAACCATGGTCGCCGTGACCGGCACCAGCGGCAAGACCTCCGTTGCCTCTTTCACGCGGCAGATCTGGGAACATGCGGGACTGCCCGCTGCCAGCATCGGCACCACCGGGGTGGTTGCGCCGGGGCGCGATGAATATGGCGAACTGACGACGCCCGACCCGATTGCGCTGCACCGTCTTCTGGACGAGCTCGCGGGGGCGGGCGTGACCCATGCCTCCATGGAAGCTTCCAGCCACGGGCTCGACCAGCGCCGTCTCGATGGCGTGCGGCTCGCTGCCGGCGGTTTCACCAATCTTGGCCGCGACCACATGGATTACCATCCGACGATCGAGGAGTATCACCGCGCCAAGATGCGGCTCTTCGATGCGCTGCTGCCCAAGGGCGCGCCGGCGGTGATCTTCGCTGACGATCCGTGGTCGGAGCCGACCGAGAAGGCGGCGAAAGCTGCGGGTCTCGATGTGCGCACCGTGGGCCGCAAGGGCGGTTTCCTGACCCTGAAGCGGGTCGAGCATGAGCGGCATCGCCAGCGCGCCGAAGTGGATGTCGACGGCGTGATCTACGAGGTGGACCTGCCGCTTGCGGGCGACTTCCAGGTGGCCAATGCGCTGGTTGCGGCAGGCCTTGCCATCAGCACCGGCACTGCGGCGGAAACGGCCTTTGCCGCACTTGAGACGCTGAAGGGCGCTTCGGGACGGCTGGAGCTGGTCGGAACGGCCGGCAATGGCGCGCAGGTCTATGTGGACTACGCCCACAAGCCGGACGGCCTTGAGAATGTGCTCCAGTCGGTGCGGCCCTTCACCACCGGTCGCGTGATCGTGGTGTTCGGTTGCGGCGGCGACCGCGATACGGGCAAGCGCCCGATCATGGGTGAGATCGCCACGCGGCTTGCCGATGTGGCCATCGTGACCGACGACAATCCGCGCTCGGAAGATCCGGCGATGATCCGCGCCGCCGTCATGGAAGCGGCGTCGGGCGCGCGTGAGATCGGCGACCGCCGTGAAGCGATCCGCGCCGCCGTCGCCATGCTTGAGGAAGGCGACACGCTGATCGTGGCCGGCAAGGGCCATGAAACGGGTCAGGAAATTGCAGGCCGCAAACACCATTTCTCCGATCATGAGGAAGTGCGCACGGCACTCGCGGAGCGCGCCGGATGAGCACGTTGTGGACCTTCGAGGCGCTGGTGCAGGCGACGGGCGGAAGACCGCTGGGCCAGGCATCAGGCCCCATCACCGGTATTTCCATCGATACGCGGACGCTCAACCCGGGCGACGCGTTCTTCGCCATTGAGGGCGAGCGTTTTGACGGGCACAGCTTCGCCACCGCTGCCATGGCGGCGGGCGCTTCGGTGCTGATCGTCGCCGAGGCGAAGCTGCCGGCGCTCGGGCGGCTGGCCGTGCCGATGGTGGTGGTGCCGGACGTTCTGGGCGCGCTGGAAGATCTGGGGCGCGCGGCGCGACTGCGCAGCCGCGCCAAGATCGTGGCGGTGACCGGCTCGGTCGGCAAGACCTCCACCAAAAACATGATGCGCCAGGCGTTTTCCGCCTGCGGCAGCGTGCATGCGGCCGACCGCTCGTTCAACAATCACTGGGGCGTGCCGCTGACGCTCGCCCGCATGCCGGCCGATTGCGATTACGCGATCTTCGAGATCGGCATGAACCATCCCGACGAAATCCGCCCGCTGGTGAAGATGGTGCGTCCGCACATCGCCGTGGTGACGCTGGTGGCTGCCGCGCATCTGGGCTTCTTCAAGAGCGTTGAGGAAATCGCCCACGCCAAGGGCGAGATCTTCGAGGGGCTGGTGAAGGGCGGCGCGGCGCTGATCAACCGCGACGATGCGCACTGGGACACGCTTGCGCGTCTGGCCGAAGAGGCCGGCGTGAAGACCATTGCCGGCTTCGGCGCGCACGAAAAGGCCGATATCCGGCTGACCCATGTGGAGTGCGGTCCGCAATCCTCAACCTTTGCCATCGAGATCGATGGCGAGGCGACCGAGGTGCGGCTGGGCGCGCCGGGGCGGCACATGGTGCAGAATGCGCTGGCGACGCTGGGTGCGGTCCATCTGGCGCAGGCCGACCTGCAGAAGGCTGCGATGGCGCTTGGCTCCTTCGACGCCGAGGCCGGGCGCGGCGCACGCCATCGGCTGATGCTCGATGGCGGCGCGTTCACGCTGATCGATGAGAGCTTCAACGCCAATCCGGCCTCCATGGCGGCTGCCTTCGACCTGTTGAAGCGCGCCGAGCCGGAAGCCGGTGGACGGCGCATCGCCGTTCTGGGCGATATGGCGGAGCTTGGCGAACATGCAGAAAAGCTGCATGCCGGGCTCGCCGGCATGGTGACGGATGCGGGCACGGAGCTCGTTTTCCTCGCCGGCAGGGAAATGAAAGCGCTGGCCGCGGCACTGCCCGAAGGGCTGCCGGTGGAACACCGCGAAGCAACGGACGATCTGCGCGCGCTTGTGCTTGCGGCTGTGAAGCCCGGCGACGCCGTCATGATCAAATCTTCAAAAAGCATCGGCTTCAACAAACTGGTCGACGCCATCCTAAAAACCTATCCGGGCGCGGCGACGGGGGACTGATCCATGCTCATGATGCTCGTTGACCTAGCCGATGAAGTTTCGGTTCTCAACGTATTTCGTTACATCACCTTCCGCACCGGCGGTGCGCTGATCACCTCGGCGCTGATCGTTTTCCTGTTCGGGCCGATGATCATCGCATCGCTGCGTGTGCGTCAGGGCAAGGGGCAGCCGATCCGCGCCGACGGTCCGCAGACCCATTTCAAGAAGGCCGGCACACCGACCATGGGCGGGCTCATGATCCTGTCGGGCATTCTGGGCTCCTGTGCGCTCTGGGCGAACCTCTCCAGCGTTTATGTCTGGGTGGTGCTGATGGTCACGCTGGGCTTCGGCGCCATCGGCTTCTATGACGATTATCTCAAGGTGACGAAGCAGTCGCATCTGGGCTTTTCGGGCAAGGCGCGCCTGACGGCCGAATTCGTGATTGCGGGCATTGCCGCCTGGGTCATCATGAATGCGGGGCAGGCGCCGTTCTCCTCGTCTCTGACCTTCCCCTTCTTCAAGGATTTCCTGCTCAATCTGGGCATCTTCTTCGTGCCTTTCGCGGCCTTCGTGATCGTGGGCGCGGGCAATGCGGTGAACCTGACCGATGGTCTCGACGGGCTTGCCACGGTGCCGGTCATGGTGGCGGCGGCGTCGTTCGGCGTGATCGCCTATCTCTCCGGTAACGCCATCTTCGCCAACTATCTGCAGATCCACTTCGTGCCCGGCACGGGTGAGCTGGCGGTGATCCTTGGCGCGGTGATCGGTGCGGGGCTCGGCTTCCTGTGGTTCAACGCGCCGCCGGCAGCAATCTTCATGGGCGACACGGGATCGCTGGCGCTTGGCGGCCTGATCGGCTCGGTTGCCGTGGCCACCAAGCACGAGATCGTGCTCGCCATCATCGGCGGCCTTTTCGTGGTGGAAATCCTTTCGGTGATCATTCAGGTGGCGGTCTTCAAGATGACCGGCAAACGGGTGTTCCTGATGGCCCCGATACACCATCACTTCGAAAAGCTCGGCTGGACCGAAAGCCAGGTGGTGATCCGTTTCTGGATCATTGCGGTGCTTCTGGCGCTGGTGGGCCTGTCCACCCTCAAGCTGCGCTAGGGCGGGCGCGATGATCCCGGCCTCCGTCTTCAAGGGCAGGAATGTCGCTCTGTTCGGGCTTGGCGGCTCGGGCATCGCGACGGCGCGCGCGCTGGTTGCCGGCGGCGCGGTGGTGACCGCGTTCGACGACAATCCCGAAAGCGTGGCGCGGGCTGCCGGCGAGGGCGTGCCCACGGGCGACCTGCGCGGCATCGACTGGAGCGCGCAGGATGCGTTCGTCCTGTCGCCCGGCGTGCCGCTGACCCATCCGCGCCCGCACTGGAGCGTGGAGCTGGCGCAGGCGGCGGGTGTGGAGATCATCGGCGATGTGGAGCTGTTCGCCCGCGAGCGGCAGGCCCATGCGCCCGACGCACCGCTGGTGGCGATCACCGGCACCAATGGCAAATCGACCACCACGGCGCTTATCGCGCATATTCTCGCCGATGCGGGGCGCGACACGCAGATGGGTGGCAATATCGGCCGGGCGGTCATGACGCTCGACGCGCCGCAGCCCGAACGGCATTACGTGGTGGAGTGCTCCTCCTACCAGATCGATCTCGCACCCACACTCGACCCCTCGGTGGGCATTCTCCTGAACCTGTCGCCCGATCATCTCGACCGGCACGGCTCGTTCGAGAATTATGCCTCGATCAAGGAACGGCTGGTGGCGAAAAGCTGGCTGGCGATTGTCGGTGTCGACGATCCCGATTGCCGCCGCATCGCCGACCGGCTTGCTGAGGCAGGGCGCAGGGTCGAGCGCATTTCATCAACGTCCCGGCTCGATGACGGGTTCTACCTCGACGGGCTCGCTTTGATGCGGGCGGTGAACGGCGTTGCCGAACAGCTCGCCACGCTTGAAGGCATCGGCTCGCTGCGCGGCGCGCACAATGCGCAGAACGCGCTTGCCGCACTGGCGGCCTGTCTGGAATGCGGGCTCAGCCTCGAAGAGATACAGGCAGGGTTCAACAGCTTTCCGGGGCTTGCCCACCGCATGGAGCAGGTGGCGCGCAAGGGGCGGGTGCTGTTCGTCAACGATTCCAAGGCGACCAACGCCGATGCGGCGGAGCGGGCGCTTTCAAGCTTTGAACGCATCTACTGGATTGCCGGCGGCCTGCCCAAGGATGGCGGGATTGAAACGCTGAAGAGCCTCTTTCCGCGCGTCGCGAAGGCCTATCTGGTGGGCGAGGCCGCACCAGCCTTTGCTGCTACGATCGGAGAGGCGACGGCGTTCGAGATTTCGGGTACCATAGACAAAGCCGTCGACCATGCGGCGCGCGATGCGGCGGGCGATCCCGCGCCGGAGGCTGTAGTCCTGTTATCGCCAGCCTGTGCGAGTTTCGATCAGTTCAGGAATTTTGAGGTGCGTGGCGATGCCTTCCGCGAGGCGGTTCGTTCGCTCGCCGGCGCCGAGATGATGGGGAGCAAGTGACATGGTGAGCCGCACCGACCGAAGCCCGGTTGCCAATTGGTGGTGGACCATCGACCGTTGGTTCCTTGGCGCGTTCCTGCTTCTTATGGGGCTTGGCGTCGTTCTGTCGTTTGCGGCAAGCCCGGCCGTTGCCGATCGCATCGGCCTGTCCAGCTTCCATTTCGTGACGCGCCAGATTGTCTACATGCTGCCTGCGGTGGTGGTGATGATCGGTGTTTCGTTCCTCAGCCCGCGTCTGGTGCGGCGACTGGCGCTCGTGATGCTGGTGGGCGCTCTGGCGCTGATGGTGCTGACGCTCTTTGCCGGTATGGAAGTGAAGGGCTCGCGGCGCTGGCTCCACATATTCGGCGTCTCCATTCAGCCTTCGGAATATCTGAAACCCGCCTTTGTGGTGATCTGCGCCTGGCTCTTCCATGAGCATGCGCGCCAGCCCGAAATTCCAGGCAATCTATTTGCGATGCTGCTGCTCGGTCTCGTCATCGCGCTTCTGGTCGCGCAGCCCGATCTGGGTCAGACCATGCTGGTGCTTGGCACATGGGGCGCGATGTTCTTCATCGCCGGCATGCCGTGGCTCTGGATCGCCGTGCTCGGCGCGCTGGGCGCGGGCGGCGCGTTTCTCGCCTACACGATCTTTCCGCATGTGGCCGACCGTATTGACCGCTTTCTGACCGGCGAGGGCGACACCTATCAGGTGGACATGAGCATCGAGGCGATCACCCGCGGCGGCTGGTTCGGGCGGGGGCCGGGCGAAGGCACGGTGAAGCGCATTCTTCCCGACAGCCACACCGACTTCGTGTTCGCCGTGGCGGGCGAAGAGTTCGGGATCATCATCCTTCTTATCATTTTGAGTATCTTCGCCTTCGTTGTGCTGCGCGGTCTTTCAAAGGCGCGCCGCGAAGAAGACGATTTTACGCGCTACGCGGTGAGCGGGCTGGTGATTCTGTTCGGCTTCCAGTCGATCATCAATATGGGCGTGAATGTCCGCATGCTGCCGGCCAAGGGCATGACGCTGCCCTTCATCTCCTATGGCGGTTCATCGCTGATCGCCATGGCCATTTCCATGGGCTTCGTGCTGGCGCTCACGCGCCGCAAACCCGAAAAGCGCCGCCCGGTCGCCTATGCGCAGCCGGCGGGACGCGAGGCAGTCGCAGGATAACATGACCAAGGGTACGATCCTTCTTGCCGCCGGTGGGACCGGCGGTCACCTTTTTCCGGCCGAAGCTCTGGCGCACACGCTGCATGAGCGCGGCTGGTCGGTGCATCTGGCGACCGACCGGCGTGCGTCGCGCTTTGCCGGTTCGTTTCCCGCCGACGAGACGCACATCGTTGAGAGCGCCACGTTCGGTTCCAAAAATCCGATTGCGCTTCTGAAGGCCGGCTGGACCATCTGGCGCGGCGTCAAGCAGGCTTCGGTGATCCTGCAACGGTTCAAGCCGGCAGCCGTGGTCGGGTTCGGTGGTTATCCGACGCTTCCGCCGCTTTATGCCGCCACACGGCGCAGCATACCGGCGCTGGTTCATGAACAGAACGCGGTGATGGGACGCGCCAACAAGGCGCTGGCTGGCCGTGTGCAGGCGATTGCCGGCGGCTTTCTGCCGGATGAGGGTGCGTTTGCCGACAAGATCGTGGCGACGGGCAACCCGGTGCGCCCTGCGGTCATCGAAGCTGCGGCAGAACCTTATCGTGCGGCAGGCGCGCAGGAGCCTTTCAGGCTTCTGGTCTTTGGCGGCAGCCAGGGCGCGCAGTTCTTTTCCGATGCGATCCCCGCAGCGATTGCGCTGCTTGAGCCTGAGCAGCGGGCGCGGCTCGTCGTGACGCAGCAGGCGCGTCCCGAAGACGAGGGCGAGGTGCGCGCGGCCTATGAGAAGCTTGGCGTGCCAGCCGAGGTCTCCACCTTCTTCAAGGACATGGCGCACCGCATCGCCGAGAGCCATCTGGTCATTTCACGCTCTGGCGCTTCGACCGTTTCGGAAATCGCGGCCATTGGCCGTCCGGCGTTTCTGGTGCCTTATCCGCATGCGCTCGATCATGATCAGGCGGCCAATGCGGCAGCGCTTGAAAGGGCCGGTGGCGCGGAGCTTCACGCCCAGTCAACGCTCTCGCCCGAGCGGCTTGCAGAGCTGATCGGCGGCGCCATGAACGATCCTCAACATCTGGCCGAGATGGCGGCTGCCGCGCGCAGCGTGGGCAAACCCAATGCAGCGGAGTTGCTTGCCGACCTCGTGGAGGCTATTGCCTCCGGCCAACCCGCAGACACAATGAAGGAAGGAACCCGCGCATGAAAATGCCGCAGACGATTGGAACCGTGCATTTCGTCGGCATCGGCGGCATAGGCATGAGCGGCATCGCCGAGGCGCTGCACACGCTTGGCTACAAGGTGCAGGGATCTGACCAGGCCGAGAACCCCAATGTGGTGCGCCTGCGCGAGAAGGGTATCGAGGTTTTCATCGGTCACGCCGGAGAAAATCTGGGCGAGGCGGAAGTCATCGTCGTTTCGACGGCCATCAGGAAAGACAATCCCGAGATCGTTGCGGCGCGTGAGAAGCATCTGCCCATCGTTCGCCGCGCCGAGATGCTGGCCGAGCTGATGCGCTTCGGTCAGGCGGTCGCCATTGGCGGCACCCATGGCAAGACGACCACGACCTCGATGGTGGCGGCACTCTTCGATGCGGGCGGGTTCGACCCGACGGTCATCAATGGCGGCATCATCAACGCCTATGGCACCAATGCGCGCATGGGCGAGGGCGACTGGATGGTCGTCGAGGCCGATGAGAGCGATGGCACCTTCCTCAAGCTGCCCGCCGACATTGCCGTCATCACCAATATCGATCCCGAGCATCTCGATCATTACGGAGATTTCGACAAGCTGCGCGCGGCCTTCCGCCAGTTCGTCGAGAATGTGCCGTTCTACGGTTTTGCCGCCATGTGCATCGACCATGCCGAGGTGCAGGCGCTGGTTGGCCGCATCGAGGACCGCCGCGTCATCACCTATGGCGAGAACCCGCAGGCCGATGTGCGGTTCTCCAATCATCACATGGACGGTCCGGTCTCCGTGTTTGACGTGACATTCCGCGACCGCAAGACGGGCGAGACGCAGACGCTTGAGGGTCTGCGCCTTCCGATGCCCGGCCGGCACAATGTGTCGAACGCGACGGCGGCCATTGCCGTGGCGCATGAGCTTGGCATCGACCATGAGGCGATCCGCGCAGGTCTGGCGGGCTTTGGCGGCGTGAAGCGCCGCTTCACGCTTACGGGCGTGTGGAACGGCGTCAGCGTGTTTGACGATTACGGCCATCACCCGGTCGAGATCCGCGCCGTGCTGAAGGCCGCGCGCGAGGCGTGTCAGGGGCGCATTCTGGCGATTGCGCAGCCGCACCGCTATTCGCGCCTGCATGATCTGTTCGACGATTTCGCCGCCTGCTTCAACGAGGCGGACAAGGTGCTGGTCGCGCCGGTCTATTCGGCGGGCGAAGACCCGATCGAAGGCGTGACGTCCGACACGCTCGTTTCGCGCATCCGCGCTTCGGGCCACCGCGACGTGGCGTATATCGAAGGGCCGGAAGCGGTCGAGCAGATTGTGCGCGACTGGGCGAAGGAAGGCGATTTCATCGTCTATCTGGGCGCCGGCAACATCACCCAGTGGGCCTATGCGCTGCCCAAAGAGCTTGAGGCCAAGGGATGAGCGGAGCGGAACTGCTGGAGCGTCTCGGCGACCGGCTGTCGGGCCTGCGCGGACGGCTGACGCCCGACGCCGGCATGGACAAGATCACCTGGTTTCGCGCCGGCGGTCCGGCTGATGTTCTGTTTCAGCCGGCCGATGAGGAAGACCTCTCCGCATTTCTGAAAGCGGTGCCGGAAGACATTCCGGTGACCATGGTGGGCATCGGCTCGAACCTTCTGGTGCGCGAGGGCGGCATTCGCGGTTTCGTGGTGCGGCTTTCGGCCAAGGGGTTTGGCCAGGCGGAAGTGGTTTCCGATACCCGCATTCGCGCGGGCGCGGCCATTCCCGACAAGCGGCTTGCCGCAGCGGCGCTTGAGGCCGGCATTGGCGGGTTTCATTTCTATCACGGCATTCCCGGTGGTCTGGGCGGTGCGCTGCGCATGAATGCGGGCGCCAATGGCGTCGAGACGAAAGAGCGGGTGATCGAAGTGCGCGCGCTTGACCGGAAGGGCGAGCTGCATGTCTTCTCCAATGCCGATATGGGCTACGCCTACCGGCATTCGGACGCGCCCCGTGACCTGATCTTCACCTCCGCTCTTATGGAAGGTTACCGGGAAGATCCCGATGTCATCCGCAGCGAGATGGATGCGGTTCAGCATCACCGCGAGACCGTGCAGCCGGTGCGTGAGAAAACGGGTGGCTCCACCTTCAAGAACCCGCCTGAAAGCTCGGCCTGGAAAGAGGTCGACAAGGCCGGGTGCCGCGGGCTGACCATTGGCGGCGCGCAGATGTCGCCCATGCACTGCAACTTCATGATCAACACCGGAACGGCGAGCGGCTACGACCTGGAATATCTGGGCGAGACGGTGCGCGCGAAGGTTCTTGAGCATTCGGGCGTTCGTCTCGAATGGGAGATCAAGCGCATCGGTGAATTCCGCGACGGTCGCGAGATCGACCCGTTTCTGGGGCAGATGCTCTAGTTTTGCTCCACTGTGAATACCGGTCGCACGAGGATGCGGCCGGGGATATTTGCTCCCGCGCGGTCTATGTTGCGCCGCAGCAGTTCTGCCCCTCCCGGATGTGTCAAGTTGCGTCCCGGGGGTGTTTGCGTTCACAAAATGTAAAATTTTCAGAAAATTGAATCTTCGGGAATCTCAAGCCCTTGCCTTGGAATCAAACCTCTGATTCTTTGGCCCATAAGTAATCACTGATTTGAGTCGCGGCGTTCGGGTCGGGGGCTTTCCCATTTGAGGAGGTCTTGCTCGGCCAATGCGGAATATTGCCCGAAATTCCGGGCGCTTGGACAAGGGGGTAGCCGGAAAATGAAGAGGAAGCACGTTGCCGTCCTGATGGGGGGATTCTCCTCCGAGAGGCCGGTTAGTCTTTCTTCCGGTACTGCCTGCGCCGACGCTCTCGAAGTCGAGGGCTATGCTGTCACGCGTGTCGATGTTGGGCGCGATGTTGCGCGTGTCCTGTCTGATCTCAATCCCGATGTCGCCTTCAATGCCTTGCATGGTCCGTTCGGTGAGGACGGGGCCATTCAGGGCATTCTCGAATATCTCGATATTCCCTACACGCATTCCGGCGTGCTGGCGTCCGCGCTTGCCATGGACAAGCAGCTTGCCAAGACCGTGGCGAAGGCGGAAGGCATTCCGGTCGCCGACGCGCTGGTGGTCAACCGTTTCCAGATCGGCAATGAGCACCCGATGGAGCCGCCCTATGTGGTGAAGCCCGTCAATGAGGGGTCCAGCTTTGGTGTGGTGATCGTGCAGGAGGGGCAGAGCACGCCCCCGCAGATCATCAGCTCGACGGACTGGCAGTATGGCGAGCGCGTGATGGTCGAGCGCTATGTGGCCGGACGCGAGTTCACCTGTGCGGTGATGGGTGATCGTGCGCTCGGCATTGCCGAGATCATTCCGGTCGGTCACACCTTCTACGATTACGACTCGAAATACGTTCCGGGTGGGTCAAAACACGAATGCCCGGCAAAAATTTCACCAAATATTTACCAAAAAATAGAGACACTGGCCCTCACGGCACACAAGGCTATTGGCTGCCGGGGCGTGTCCCGGTCCGACTTCCGTTTTGACGATCGCAAATCCGCTGATGGAGAGCTTGTCTGGTTGGAGGTGAACACGCAGCCCGGCATGACGCCAACCTCTCTGGTGCCCGAGATCGCCGCAGCGGCGGGAATTGGGTTTGGTGAATTGTTGAGTTGGATTGTGGAGGACGCTTCGTGTTCTCGCTGACGTCATCAAAGGCTGGGAAGGACCGGTACATGGCAAGGCGTCGTGGCGGCGATGTGGTGCTGCCGCGCTGGCTGCGCCGGCCGGCCCGCTTCATGCAGCGCGTCAATGCGGGCGAAGTGGAGCCGCCGCGCTTTGGCGCGAGCATTGCAACAGCTGCCCTTCTCGGCGCGACCGCGATCTATGGAACGCTTGCCGGCGGACATCTGCCGCAGGTGGTGCAGAGCGTGACCGCGCGCACCGGTCTGGCGATTGCGCAGGTTCATGTGGTCGGCAATGATGAAACGTCCGAGATCGACGTGATCCAGGAAGTGGGTCTCGACGGCTGGACGGCGCTGGTCGGTTTCAGCGCCGAGGGCGCGCGCGAGCGGCTTTCCGCCCTGCCATGGGTCGAAGGTGTGGCTGTCCGCAAGATTTACCCGGCGACGCTTGAAGTCGACATCACCGAGAAGAAGCCTTTCGCGATCTGGCAGCACGGCAACGAGCTTTCCCTGATCGAGAAGGATGGTTCGGTGATCGCGCCGTTCGATGGCGGGCGCTACACGGCGCTGCCGATGGTGATCGGCGTTGGTGCGCGTGAGGCCGGGCCGGAGTTTATCGCCAAGGTGGCGCGTCATCCCGCGATTGCGGATGCGGTGCGCGCCTATATCCGCATTGGCGACCGGCGCTGGGATCTGCGTCTGAAGAATGGCGTGACCATCAAACTGCCCGAGCGTGACGAGGCGCTGACGCTGGCGACACTGGCTTCGCTCGATCGCCAGAAGGGCCTTCTGTCGCGTGACATCACCTCGGTGGACATGCGTCTTGGCGACCGCATCGCCATCGGTCTGTCCGAGGATGCCGCCGAGGATCACCAGGAAGCGATGCGCAAGCGTTACAAGGCGCGGATTGCAGGTGGGGCGCAGATATGAGCTGGTTATCAGATCCCAAGAAGAACGCTGCGCGCCGCTCCGGCATCATCACGGTTCTCGATGTTGGTTCGAGCAAGGTGTGCTGCATCATCGCCAAGCTCATGCCGGCGGAGGAAGGCCGCGCGCTGCGCCATCGCACGCATCGTGTGAAGGTCATCGGCATCGGTCATCAGCAGTCGCAGGGCGTGAAGTCCGGCGTCATCATCGATCTCGACCGGGCCGAGGAATCGATCCGGCTTGCGGTGGATGCGGCCGAGCGCATGGCGGGCCTGACGGTGGATTCGCTGATCGTCAACGTGTCGGCGGGACGCCTGCGCAGCGAGACGATCTCGGCGTCGATCAATCTTGGCGGTCACGAGGTCGCCCGGTCCGACATCAACCGCGTTCTCGCGGCCGGTGCGCGGCAGGGGCTCGAGACTGAGCGTGAAGTGGTGCATTCGCTGGCGACGGGCTTCAGCCTCGATGCCGAGCGCGGCATTCGCGATCCGCGCGGGATGGTTGGTGCGGAACTCGGCGTCGACATGCACATCCTGACGGCGGACGCAGCGCCGCTGCGCAATCTGGAGCTTTGCATCAACCGTTCGCACCTTTCGGTCGAGCGCATGGTGGCGACGCCCTACGCAAGCGGTCTGGCCGCACTTGTGGATGACGAGGCGCAGATGGGTGCGGCCTGCATCGACATGGGCGGCGGCACGACGACGATTTCCGTCTTCGCCGAAGGCAAGTTCGTGTGGGCCGAGGCGCTGCCGGTTGGCGGCAACCACGTGACCATGGATCTGGTGCGCGGCCTGTCGGCGCGGCTTGAGGATGCGGAGCGGCTGAAGGTCATGCACGGTTCGGCGCTCATCTCTTCGAGCGACGACCGGGACATCGTTTCGATCCACCCGATGGGGGCGGATCCGAGCGAACAGCCGATCCAGGTGCCGCGCGCCGTGATGACCCGGATCATCCGCGCGCGCATCGAAGAAACGCTGGAGATGGCTCGCGACAAGCTGAACCGCTCCGGATATGGCGGCCTGGTGGGGCGCCGGGTGGTGCTGACGGGTGGCGCTAGCCAGCTTGTCGGTCTGCCTGAGGCAACCCGCCGGCTTTTCGGGCGCAATGTCAGGCTCGGGCGTCCGCTCGGCGTGGCGGGGCTTCCGGAAGCGGCCAAGGGGGCGGCTTTCTCCGCCTCGGTGGGCCTCTTGATCTATCCGCAGGTTGCGGAGTTCGAAAACCGTGGCCGCAGCGGAAAGAGCGGCATATTCACGCGCGCGACTGGCACTGGTGGCCGGTTCCAGCGCGTCAGCCAGTGGCTGAGAAGCAACTTCTAGCGGGGGCGGCCCCAAATTGACGACCGCGGCGGCGACCAGGCGGCGGCAAAGGCGGAAAGGACGAGGACAATGACTATCAATCTGCAGAAGCCGGACATTACCGAGCTGAAGCCACGCATCACCGTTTTCGGTGTCGGGGGCGGGGGCGGCAACGCCGTCAACAACATGATCAATGCCGGTCTGCGTGGCGTCGAGTTCGTCGTCGCAAACACCGATGCGCAGGCTCTGACCCAGTCCAAGGCCGAGCGCCTGATCCAGCTCGGCGCTGCCGTGACCGAGGGGCTTGGCGCCGGTTCGCAGCCGGAAGTTGGTAAGGCCGCCGCCGAAGAATGCATCGACGAACTGGTCGATCACCTGTCCTCCACCCACATGTGCTTCGTGACCGCCGGCATGGGCGGTGGCACCGGCACCGGTGCTGCGCCCGTTGTGGCCCGCGCCGCCCGCGAAAAGGGCATCCTGACCGTTGGCGTCGTCACCAAGCCGTTCCACTTCGAAGGCCAGCGCCGCATGAAGACGGCGGAAGCCGGCATCGAGGAGCTGCAGAAGTGCGTTGACACGCTGATCGTCATCCCGAACCAGAACCTCTTCCGCATCGCCAACGACAAGACCACCTTCGCCGACGCCTTTGCGATGGCCGACCAGGTGCTCTACTCGGGTGTCGCCTGCATCACCGACCTGATGGTCAAGGAAGGCCTGATCAACCTCGACTTCGCCGACGTTCGCTCGGTGATGCGCGAGATGGGCAAGGCCATGATGGGCACCGGCGAAGCATCCGGCGAGGGCCGTGCAATGGCTGCCGCCGAGGCTGCAATCGCCAACCCGCTGCTGGACGAGAGCTCCATGAAGGGCGCACGCGGCCTTCTGATCTCGATCACCGGCGGCCGCGACCTGACCCTGTTCGAGGTGGACGAAGCCGCGACCCGCATTCGCGAGGAAGTGGACCCGGACGCGAACATCATTCTCGGCGCGACCTTCGACGAAGACCTGGAAGGCGTCATCCGCGTTTCGGTCGTCGCGACCGGCATCGACAAGTCGGCAGCGGAGATTTCCGCACCTGCATCCGCTTCGCGTCCGGCTCAGCCGCGCACGGTGGAAATGCAGCGCCCGGCAGCCGTTGAAGCCAAGCCGCAGGTTGTTGCCGATCCGGTGGCCGAAGCAATCCGTGAGGCCGAGCGCGCCGAACCTGCTCCGGTAGCCGCCCGTGCGCCGACGCCGCGTCCTGCCGTCAGCAATGGTGGTTTCCAGCCGCAGAGCTCGCTCTTCCGTGGCGCACAGCCGGTTCAGCCGGCTCCGAAGGCCGCAGCGCCTGCGCCGGCTCCCAAGCCGGTACAGCAGCAGCCCGCACCGGCTCCGGTCGCCGCACAGGCTCCGCAGCAGCCGCAGCCGGCTCCGATGCAGCCGCGCGCCGAGCAGGTTCAGCCGCAGCCGCAGGCCGCCGCACCGCGCATGCCGCGCGTCGAGGATTTCCCGCCGGTCGTGAAGGCCGAGATGGAAGCCCAGGCGCAGGAGCATGAGGATCGTGGTCCGATGGGCCTGATCAAGCGCCTCACGCATGGTCTTTCGCGCCGTGACCCCGAGCAGGGTTATTCGGAGCAGCCGCGCGAGCCGAAGCTGCGTCAGGCAGCCCCGCAGGCGCGCCGTGCACCCGAAAGCGACGGTCAGCTCTATGCGCCGCGTCAGGGCCGTCTCGACGAGCATGGCCGCCTGACCACGCAGCAGCGCAATGTGCAGGAAGAGGATCAGCTGGAGATTCCCGCTTTCCTTCGCCGGCAGGCCAACTAGATCGCCGTGCATCCAATTGGATGCACAAAGGACGAGCCAGGTTTTTGAAGAGCATCGGAATCAACCGAAAACCGGATTCCGCTTTTCGGTCCGATGCTCCGGCGGTTACGCCTGTAACAAAATGTCAGGGAGGGGGATGCGGCGCATCCCCCTTTTTGTTAAAAATTCCTAAACAAATCATGTCGTTATGGCTGAATCTGATTTTTGTGATGCCGTAACAAGAAGTAAGAAAGCGTGATTTGGAGTCTGTATTTGGCGACATTATCTTCCGTCGCAACTAAAGGCGGGGCGTGGGACGCATTTTGGGGGTGTTGTCCTGAAAACCATGGACGTGCTGGCGCTTGACTGAGCGCAGGCCTTTGAGAGCTTACGGGGACCATTTTGCTCGAATATCAGACGACACTCAAATCGCGCTGTTCTCTCTCGGGTATCGGCGTTCACAGCGGTAAGCCCGTTTCCATTCACTTTTCTCCGGCTGAGCCTGACACGGGTATCGTGTTTCAGCGGATCGACGAGGCCGGCACCGGTCGCGTGATTCGCGCGCTCGCCTCTGAAGTCTGCCAGACGGATCTCTGCACGGCGCTGGGCGATGCCCGCGGCGAATATGTCGCCACCGTAGAGCATCTCATGGCAGCGCTTCTGGCTGTCGGCATCGACAATGTCGTGATCGAGATCGATGGCACCGAAGTGCCGGTTCTCGATGGCAGCGCCATCGGTTTCATGGATGCGTTCGAGCAGGCCGGCATTGCAACGCTTGCCGTCAAGCGCCGCTATATCCGCGTCGTCAAACCGGTTCGCGTCGACAATGGTGGTTCCTGGGCGGAGTTCCGCCCCTATGACGGTACGCGTTTCGAGGTCGATATCGATTTCGACACTCCGGCCATCGGCCGGCAGGCGCTTGCGCTGGACCTGAATGCCGGGAACTTCCGCAAAGAGGTTGCGCGCGCCCGTACCTTCGGTTTCATCAAGGATGTTGAGCGGCTGTGGGCTGCCGGCTATGCGCTGGGTTCTTCGCTGGAGAACTCGGTTGTCATCGGTGAGGACCACAAGGTCATCAACATGGAAGGCCTGCGCTACCCTGACGAGTTCGTGCGTCACAAGATGCTCGACGCCGTGGGTGATCTGGCTCTGGCCGGTGCGCGTTTCATTGGTTGCTTCCGCTCCTACCGTGGCGGACACCGACTCAATGCGGCTGCACTGCGCCACCTTCTGACCGACCATTCTGCCTACGAGATCGTCGAAACGACGCGTCGTGAGCAGGGACGTCGTGCGGAAATGGTTGCCGTCAGCGCACCCGTTTACGCGCCCTGGACGCTTTAGTTCTGCGCTTTATGCGCCAGTTCAGGGCCTGCGCTTCCTTCCTCGTGCCACAAAATTGTACGATTGGCGGGCAATAGCGTTGCCGCGTGGCGGTCATTTGCTCTATGACTGCGTTCCGATATCGATTTTCCGTTTGCGAGAGGCGAAATGCGTTCAACTTTTGTTGCCGGCATGACCAGGACAGGCAGAGCTGCCATCACGACAGCTTCCGTGCTTGGCGTTTCGCTTCTTCTTTCGGCCTGTAATGCGGAGAAGGACCTTGATCTGTCGACCTATGTCGAGCAGACCGATCCGGCTGACGTGCTCTACAATCAGGCGCTGGCCAACATGAATGCCGGACGGCTGAAGGAGGCGAGCGCGAAGTTCGAGTCCATCGACCGTCAGCACCCCTATTCGGAATACGCCCGCAAGGCGATGGTGATGAACACCTTCGCCAACTACCGGCAGGGCAAGTATGACGAGGCCATCAACAGCGGCAAGCGCTATGTGGCGCTCTATCCGACCACGGAAGATGCAGCCTATGCGCAGTATCTCGTTGGCCTGAGCTATTTCCGCCAGATCCGCGATGTGACGCAGGACCAGCGCGAGGCGCGCCGCACCGTCGAAGCGATGGAAGAGGTTGTGCAGCGCTGGCCGGATTCGGAATATGTGCCGGATGCCGAAGCCAAGATCCGCATTGCCCGCGACCAGCTCGCCGGCAAGGAAATGCAGATCGGCCGCTACTATCTCGAGCGTCGTGAATATGTTGCCGCCGTGCGCCGCTTCCGTGGTGTGGTGGAGAGTTATCCCAACACACGCCATGTCGAGGAAGCGCTCGCGCGCCTGACCGAAGCCTATTACGCGATGGGCCTGGTGTCGGAAGCGCAGACGGCTGCTGCCGTTCTGGGTCACAACTACCCGGACAGCCAGTGGTACAAGGATTCCTACGCATTGCTGCAGTCTGGCGGGCTGGAGCCGCGTGAAAACAGCGGTTCCTGGATTTCCAAGGCTGGAGCGGCAATTCTGGGCGGCTGACGCATTAGGGTCAGGACCTGTTGATATGGTCGCAATGGCGTTCGATAGACCAAGAGATGCAAGGAAAAGCCCGCAGAGCGGGGGCTTCCCCCCGGTCAAGGGATTTGACACGGCAGGTCGCCGGTCTACCGAGCGTCCTTCGGATCGGCCTTATTTGCACGGACTACTTTGTCGCAAGGCCTTGAAAGACATTAAGTCTTCCTGCAGCCTTGCTTCGCGTATCCGTACAAATCAGGCCGACCATTTCGGCCATATCAACAGGTCCTGACCCTAACCATGCTGTCTCATCTGTCGATCCGCGATATCGTCCTGATTGAACGCCTCGACATGGATTTTTCCTCGGGGCTCTCGGTTCTGACCGGTGAGACCGGCGCGGGCAAGTCCATCCTGCTCGATTCACTCTCACTGGCTCTTGGTGGCCGTGGCGACGCCTCACTGGTGCGCCATGGCGCAAATCAGGGGCAGGTGATCGCCGTGTTCGATCTGCCGGCGGCACACCCCGTGCGCGCCGTGCTGGCCGAGAACGCCATTGACGATGAGGGCGACGTCATTCTGCGCCGCGTGCAGAGCGCGGATGGCCGCACCCGTGTTTTCATCAACGACCAGCCATCCAGCGTTGCGCTGATGCGGCAGGTGGGCCGACAGCTTGTCGAGATCCACGGCCAGCATGATGAGCGCGCGCTTGTCGATGCCGCGATGCACCGCGACCTGCTTGACGCATTTGGCGGGCATGGGCCTGACGTTGAGCGTGTGCGCACCGCATGGCGCGATCTGCGCCAGTGTGAGCAGGAGCTTGCGCGGCACCGTGCGCGTGTTGAGGCTGCAGCCCGTGAGGCCGATTTCCTGCGCGCCTCGGTGGAGGAATTGACCAAGATCGATCCGCGCCCGGACGAGGAAGCGGTGCTCGCCGGCGAACGCGCGGACATGATGCGTGCGGAGAAGATCGCGTCCGACATCTCCGATGCGCAGGAAGTGCTGTCTGGCCATGCGTCGCCCGTGTCACAGCTCTCCAGCCTGCTGCGCCGCTTGCAGCGCAAGGCGGAAGAAGCGCCGGGCCTTCTTGACGGCATCATCGAACCGCTCGATTCAGCGCTTCTGTCGCTTGATGTCGCCCAGTCCGGCGTGGATGAGGCGATGCGCGCAACCGAGTTCGATCCGAAGCGTCTGGAAGACACGGAAGAGCGCCTCTTTGCGCTGCGCGCCGTTGCGCGCAAGCACAATGTCCAGGTGGATGATCTGGCCGAGCTGTGCGCCCGCATGGTGGGCGATCTGGATGATCTCGACGCCGGTGAGGAGCGCCTTGGCGCGCTGGAGGAGCGGGCGAAGGCCGCGATCGGCATCTACAGTGCTGCGGCGGAAGAACTCTCTCAGCGACGCCGTGAGACGGCTCTGACGCTGAGCAAGGCCGTCATGGCGGAACTGCCGGCCCTCAAGCTGGAGCGCGCCGAGTTTATCGTGGAGATTGCCACCGAGGCCGACGACCGGGGCGAGGATGGCATCGACCATGTGGAGTTCTGGGTGCGGACCAATCCGGGCACCCGCGCAGGCCCGATGATGAAGGTCGCTTCGGGCGGCGAGCTTTCGCGCTTCCTGCTGGCCCTCAAGGTGGTGCTGGCGGATCGCGGTTCTGCGCCGACGCTCGTTTTCGATGAGATCGACACGGGTGTGGGCGGTGCGGTGGCAGATGCCATCGGTCAGCGCCTTGCGCGCCTTTCCGACCGCATTCAGGTACTTTCAGTGACCCATGCGCCGCAGGTGGCGGCGCGCGCGGGCACGCATTACCTGATCGCCAAGAGCGGCGATACGGACCGCGTCGCGACCGGCGTTTCGGTGATGAACACCGACGCACGGCGCGAAGAGATTGCCCGCATGCTGGCTGGCGCAACGGTGACCGACGAGGCGCGCGCAGCCGCGCACAAACTGCTTCAGGGCAACGCAGTCGCCTCCTGATCCATTCTTCTGTTCGGGGTTTGCCGGCGACCCTTGTCAGCAGGCTTCAGGCGCTTAAAAAGACCGCTGCCCCTATCGGGCGCGAATGTTTTACACTGCGCGCCGTTTCACACAGTCGGATCCATTGTCATGCCCAAAGCCAAGCCCGCCGTTGACACGCTGACGGAAGCCCAAGCCAGTGAAGAACTCGAGGCGCTCGCCCTTGAGATCGCCAAGCATGACCGGCTCTATCACGCTGAAGACGCGCCGGCGATTTCGGATGCTGACTATGACGCGCTGCGGCGGCGCAACCTGGCCATCGAGCAGCATTTTCCGCATCTCGTCAGGGACGATTCGCCTTCGCGGCGGGTTGGTGCGCCTGTCTCCGGCAAGTTCGAAAAGGTCCGGCACAAAGTGCCCATGCTGTCGCTCGACAATGCCTTTTCCGACGAGGACGTGATCGACTTCGTGGCGCGCATCCGCCGCTATCTGAAGCTTGCCGCCGACGCGCCGGTGGTGATGACCGCCGAACCCAAGATCGACGGCCTGTCGCTTTCTCTGCGCTATGAAAACGGTCGCCTGATCTCCGCCGCCACCCGTGGCGACGGGCAGGAGGGCGAGAACGTGACGGCCAATGCGCGTGTGGTTGCTGACATCCCGAGCGTGCTTGCAGGCAATCCGCCCGAGGTGATCGAGGTGCGCGGCGAGGTCTATATGACCCATGCCGACTTCTTCGCGCTGAACAAGCGCCAGGAAGAGGCGGGCAAGCAGACCTATGTGAACCCGCGCAACACGGCTGCCGGTTCGCTGCGCCAGCTCGATTCCTCCGTCACCGCCGCCCGGCCGCTGAAATTCTTTGCCTATGCATGGGGCGAGGTGTCGGAAATGCCGTCTGACACGCAGACGGGCATGGTGGAAGCGCTCGAGGAATACGGGTTCCGCGTCAACGATCTGATGAAGCGCTGCGAGAGTGCCGAAGCGCTTATCGCGCAGTATCGCAAGATCGAGGAAGAGCGCGCGATGCTGCCCTATGACATCGACGGCGTGGTCTACAAGGTGGACGATCTTGAACTGCAACGGCGGCTCGGCTTCGTCTCGCGCAGCCCGCGCTGGGCGATTGCCCACAAATTCCCGGCCGAGAAGGCGACGACGATCCTGCATGGCATCGACATTCAGGTGGGGCGCACGGGCGCGCTGACGCCGGTTGCGCGGCTGGAGCCGGTCACGGTCGGCGGTGTGGTGGTGACCAATGCGACGCTCCACAATGCCGAGGAGATCGAGCGGCTGGGCGTGATGGTCGGCGACACGGTGACGGTTCAGCGCGCCGGCGATGTGATCCCGCAGATCCTCGGCTTCATCGAGGAGAAGCGTCCCAAAGACGCCGTGCCCTTCGCGTTTCCCACGGTCTGCCCCTGCGATCTCAAGACGCCGGTGGTGCGCGAGGGCATCGGCTCTGGCGTTGAGGGGGTGGTGCGCCGCTGTTCGGGCGAGTTTGCCTGCCCGTTCCAGCGCGTGGAGCATCTGCGGCACTTCGTTTCGCGCCGCGCCTTCGACATTGACGGGCTTGGCGAGAAGCAGATCGAATTCTTCTTCAACGATCCCGACCTGCCGGTGAAAGCGCCGGGCGACATCTTCACGCTGGCTGCGCGCGACGCCGAAAGCTTCAAGAAGCTGAAAGACAAGGAAGGCTGGGGTGCGACCTCCGCCGTCAAGCTGTTCGAGGCCATTGAGCAGCGCCGCACGATCACGCTGGAGCGCATGGTCTATGCGCTTGGCATTCGCCATGTGGGCGAGCAGACGGCCAAGACCCTGGCGCGCGCCTATGGCAGCTGGCAGGAGTTCCACGACGCCGCGCTGGCGGTGGCCAATGGCGACGCGCAGGCGCGTGAGGAAATGGACGCGCTCGATGATATCGGCGATGCGGTGATCGCTTCCATCGCGCAGTATTTCGGCGAGGCGCACAACCGGGAACTGGTCGAGCGTCTGGCAGGCGAAGTGACCGTGAAGGAAGCCGAGCGCCCGGCCGCCGATTCGCCCGTGGCCGGCAAAACCATCGTCTTTACCGGTAGTCTGGAACGCATGTCGCGCGATGAGGCGAAGGCCATGGCCGAACGGCTGGGCGCGAAGGTTGCCGGCTCCGTCTCCAAGAAGACAGATCTGGTGGTGGCCGGCCCCGGCGCAGGCTCCAAGCTCAAGAAGGCGGCGGAGTTCGACATCGAGGTGATCGACGAAGACACGTGGTTCGAGCGCGTCGGAGGCTAGAGCGCCGTGCGTCTGTTCGGACGCACAACGGACGCTCTAACCCATTGAAAGCACGATGCGCTTCAAACAGCGCGCCGTCGGTGGTGCACTGTTTGAAGCGCACCGTGCCGCTGGCCGTCTTTGGCTGGGTGATTATGCGGTCGTGGCGTTCTGGCATGGATCCCCGGGTCAGGCCCGAGGATGACGAGTGTGTTTTGACGCTTGTACGCAACCGTATTCGAGCTGGACTGGATACCACCCCCTGTCGTCATCCTCGGGCTTGACCCGGGGATCCATGCCCGGGCATCCGGACAGCTCCAGAAACGCTCTACCCCCCTTGAAAGCACGATGCACCTCAAACAGCGCGGCGTCGGTGGTGCACTGTTTGAGGCGCACCGTGCCGCTGGCCGTCTTTGGCTGGGTGATTATGCGGTCGTGGCGTTCTGGCATGGATCCCCGGGTCATGCCCGAGGATGACGAGTGTGTTATGACGCTTGTACGCAACCGTATTCGAACTGGACTGGGCACCATCCCCCGTCGTCATCCTCGGGCATGACCCGGGGATCCATGCCCGGGCATCCGGACAGCTCCAGAAACGCTCTAACCCCTTGAAAGAACGATGCACCTCAAACAGCGCGCCGTCGGTGGTGCACTGTTTGAAGCGCACCGTGCGGCTGGCCGCCTTTGGCTGGGTGATTATGCGGTCGTGGCGTTCTGGCATGGATCCCCGGGTCAGGCCCGAGGATGACGAGTGTGTTTTGACGCTTGTACGCAACCGTATTCGAAATGGACTGGGCACCATCCCCCGTCGTCATCCTCGGGCCTGATCCGGGGATCCATGTCTGAGCATCCGGACAGCTCCAGAAACGCTCTAAACCCTTGGAAGCTCGATGCGTCAGGTCAGCTTTGGTATTCACTGGTCCGTGGTTCAAAGGAATTCACGTGACTGGTCAGCACTGCTGACCTAGGGTCGCGCTTTTGAGGGTTTGATGTCAGTCGAGATTGCCAGAGAAGATGCGCCTCCGCGCGAATTTATGGATGGGTTGCGCGACAGCGTTCCTGTGGTCGTCGCGGCGATGCCGTTCGGCCTCCTGTTCGGGGCGCTGGCCGTCGAAAACGGTTTCACCACGTTCGAAGTCGTGCTGATGAGCGCGACGATCTTTGCGGGCGCGAGCCAGATGGTCGGCATCGACCTGTTCGGCCAGAAGGTTGCGCCATGGCTCATCGTCCTGTCCATCTTCGCCGTCAATTTCCGGCATGTGCTCTATTCGGCCACCACGGGAAGGCGCATTGCGCATTGGGGGCCGGTGCAGCGTCTGATGGGGTTCTTCCTGCTGGCTGATCCGGTCTTTGCGGAAGCCGAGCGCCGTGGCGAGACACATGGCAAGATCACCTTCGGCTGGTATATGGGCTCCGCACTGCCGCTCTATCTGTGCTGGGTGGCGGAAGGCTGGGTTGGCGCGCTGTTTGGAAATCTGGTGCCTGATCCGCAGGCGCTGGGCATCGACTTCCTTCTGCCGATCTATTTCCTCGGCCTCGTCATGAGTTTTCGAAAGCGGTCTTTCTGGCTGCCGGTGGTGCTGATGAGCGCCGTTGTATCGGTGATCGCGTATCGCACGGTCGGCTCGCCCTGGCATGTTTCGATCGGAGCCATTGCCGGTGTGGCGCTTGCCGCTGCCGTGGCGCCGGGCACGCGGGCAGGGAAGGAGAAGTCATGAGCACGACAGTCTGGATCATTCTGGCAGGCGCACTCCTGACCTTTCTGACACGCGTTGGCGGCCATGTGGTGCTGTCGCGCTTCGAGCGCATTCATCCGCGTGTGGAGGCGGGCCTCAATGCGGTTCCCGCAGCGGTTTTGACCACACTGGTCGCACCGGCGGCGATGAATGGCGGTGTGGCCGAAACGGCGGCCCTTGTGACCGGCATCGCAGTTTCGCTGGTGACGGGCGGCATGATGCCGATGTTTCTGTCATCGGCGGCGGTGCTGATTCTGCTCCGCCACCTGCTTGGTTAGATGCCCGAACCGAACCCGCTCAATCGAGCGGGGCGGTCACTTTCTCCAGCCAGCCAAGCGCTTCTCCATCGAGCAGGGGCGAGAGCATGTCCCGCACCCGCGCATGATATGCATCGAGCCAGGCGCGCTCCTGCGTTGAGAGCAGGGTGGTGTCGATCAAACGGCGGTCGAACGGGCACAGGGTGAGTGTTTCGAAACCGTGCATGTCGATCTCGCCGCCTTCGATTGCGGTGGCAGGCTCGACGACGATCAAATTCTCCAGACGAATGCCATAACCGCCCGGTTTGTAATAGCCGGGCTCGTTGGAGAGGATCATGCCGGCTTCCAGCGCCTGCGTACCGGTTTTGGCGACCCGTTGCGGCCCTTCGTGAACGGCAAGATAGGAGCCGACGCCGTGGCCGGTGCCATGGGCATAGTCGAGCCCGGCCTGCCAGAGGGCGTGACGCGCGAAGGGATCGAGATCCATGCCGCGCGTGCCTTTGGGAAAGCGCACGGTGGTGAGCGCGATCAGCCCCTTGAGAACCCGCGTGTAGCGCTCGCGCATTTCATCATTTGGCGTGCCGGAAATCACCGTGCGGGTAATGTCGGTGGTGCCGTCTTCATATTGCGCGCCGGAATCGACCAGATAGAGCTCGTTCTGGCCAAGCGTGCGATTGGTTTTCGTGGTCACACGATAATGGATGATCGCGCCATTGGGGCCGGCGCCGGAAATCGTGTCGAACGAGATGTCGCGCAGCGGCATCTGCAGGTCCTGCCCGGTATCCGCCCGGCTTTCTTCCAGCTTGCGCACGGCGCTGATCTCGTCGACCGTGCCGGGGTTCTGCCGGTCCAGCCAGCTCAGGAAACGCACCATGGCGACGCCATCGCGGCGGTGCGCCGCGCGCGCGCCCTCAAGCTCCGTCGCGTTCTTGATGGCGCGGGGCAGGCGGGCGGGATCGCCCAGATCGACAATGCTTCCGCCGGCCTGTTCGGCAACCTGCCGCAACCGCTCGGCGACCAGCACCGGGTCGAGGCCGATTGCGTTGCCGCCCTCGGCGCGCTCGGCCAGAACGTCGTCGAGCGTGGAGGGCGCTTTCAGATCGGCAAGCTGCGTCAGATAGGCTTCGGTCTCCCGGTCAAGCTTTCGTTTGTCGATGAACAGGATCGGACGCCCTTCGCCGGGGATCAGCGCGAAGCCGAGCGCGAGCGGGGTGTGCGGCACGTCCTGACCGCGAATGTTGAACGCCCAGGCGAGTGATGACGGATCCGTCAGAACGGTGCAGTCCGCGCCGCCTTCGCGCACGGTCTCGGCCATCCGTTCGAGCTTGGCGCTCGCCAGTTCGCCTGCGTATTCCTTCGGCTGGATGCGCGCCGGTCCAAGCGGCGGGGCGGGGCGATCATCCCAGATACTGTCCACCAGATTGTCATCGACCGGCACCATTTCGACGCCGCGCGCCGCAGCCGCTTTTCGCAGTGCGCGCAGTTCGGCAATCGTGTGAAGCCAGGGATCGAAGCCGATGCGCGCGCCCTTCGGCGCGTTCTGGCCGATCCAGTCCTTTGGCGGATTCTCGATCAGGCTTTCCACGGTGAAGGTGGATGGATCGGTCTGTTCCGCTGCCTGAAGCGTGTAGCGGCCATCGACAAAGAGAATGGCGCGGTCCTTCATGACAAGGGCAGCGCCGGCAGAGCCGGTGAAGCCGGTGAGCCAGGCAAGCCGCTCCGAGGAGGGAGCGACATACTCGCCCTGATGCTCGTCCGCCCTGGGAATGAGGTAGCCGTCCAGATTGGCCTTCAGGAGCGCTTCGCGGAGCCGTCCAACGCGGGATATGCCCTGGCTGGGATCGGCGGTGACATCAAAAGACTGAAACATGGAACCCTGTCGCTTCTTCGAAATCGGCCCGAACCTACAGCATGGCCGAAGAAAGCGGAACGGGTTTCACGCGAGGCGGTATGCTGCACTGCACAATTTAAAGTGTGCAATGCAAAATGAGATGGTAGCCATGCGCAAACTGCGCTGGTTGTGCCGGAAAGACAGGCCTATCTACAGGGCCACGGGCGAGGGAACATCCTTCGCAGGATTTTTAGGAGAACTCAGATGGCCAATAAGCGTGGCTTTTTCCGCGGCGCATTCGACGCGCTGATCGAAGCTCGTCAGAAGCAGGTCCGGAGCTATGTCAACGGCGCGCTTCTGATGCTTGACGACGAGACCCTGCGTGCTCACGGCTACAACCGTGAAGAGCTGAAGCGCAGCCGTAGCGTGTCGCACATGTTCTGATCCGCTGGTAACAGCGTTTGACCGAAACCCCGGAAGCTCTGCTTTCGGGGTTTTTGTTTTTTGTTAAGCATCCTTGAGAATTTCGCCGGCATATTAAAAGTGTTCTTTCCGCTTCCATGTAAGGAAGACGGAAGTCTGCCGGGTTTTATTGTTTGCCGGCGCGAAGCTTCATGACCATCGTTGGCCTGAACCATGCAACTTGATTTCCAGACCCTCTACATCATCATTCTGCTGAACTCCCTCGGGCTGATCGTGGTCTGGACCTCCGTTGCCTTCGTTTACCGGGAGATCGCTGCCGCGCGGTACTGGCTGGCAGCGCTGGTCGGAACCAGCATTGGCGGGCTTCTTCTCACAGTTGATGCGAATGGAGCGGTCGGTGTTGCCACAGTGGCCGGCATGGTCTTCATCGGATGCGGCTTCGCGACGATCCTTCAGGGCGTGGCTGTGTTCTATGACGGCCGCGCGCGCTGGAGACTTTTAGCCGCCTATGCGGTCGTCTGCGCGGTTCTGGCGGAAATGGCGGGGCCTGACCGGGCCGTGCAGAATGTCGTTTTTGCGCTGCTTCAGGCGCTGCCGACATCACTGCTGCTGCTCGTGCTCGCGACAAGACGGCCCGTCCGGCTCGGCGCTACGGTGGCGACCTTTGCTGCCGGCATTGCGCTTTCCGGTCAGGTTCTGGAGATTGCGTCCAATCTTGCCCGGATTTCCGGTTCTCTGTCCGATGCGGGGTACTACGCGTTTGCGCCATGGCTGCTGGTGGCAAACATTCTGGGAACGAGTGTTCTCAATCTCGGTTTCCTGCTGATGACCATCGACCGGTTGAGCTCCGCACTTGCTGATCTCGCCAGCCGCGATGACCTGACGGATTTGCCCAACCGCCGTGGGCTGCGCAACCGCGCACGGCGGGTCGAGAGAAGGGGGCGTGAGCAGGGGGAGTGCGTTTCGGTGATGATGCTGGACGTCGATTCCTTCAAGCAGATCAACGACACATTCGGCCATCATGCCGGGGATGCCTGCCTCGTGCATATCGCCGGCATTCTGAGCAATGGTCTGCACCGCAAGGACATTCTGGCCCGTGTGAGCGGTGATGAGTTCTGCGCCATACTGCCGGCGACGGATATGCGCGATGCAGCGCAGATTGCCGATATGCTGGTGAAGCAGATCTCCACGACACCGTTCATTGCCGGCAAGAGCCGCATTCCGCTGTCGGTGAGCATCGGCATTGCCGAGTGGAGTCCGGTGGGAAGCGAGGGGCTTTTTGAAGCGCTCACGCGCGCCGATGCCGCCCTTTACGACGCCAAGCGCTCCGGCCGAAACGGCTATGCGACGGATGTGCCCGAAGGGGAAGACAGACGTCGCGCCCTGGGCTGACAGGAAACCCGGGCGGTGCCGGGTTCCGCTTTCCTGACCCTAGCGCTTCATGTGAATGGTGACCCAGCCCTCACGCGCCTGCGTGCGAATGTGCCGGAAGCCCTGAACGCTGTAGGCCGCGATGACGGCGCGGCGCTGGCGCTCGAGAATGCCTGACAGGATGATCGAGCCACCCGGCGTGAGATGCCGGGCCATGGCCGGTGCAAGGCCCATCAGCGGCCGGGCCAGAATGTTTGCCACGATCAGGTCGAAGGGTTTCTGCTGGGCAAAGATCGCGTGGTGAAAGCCCGGCGCCGTCTGCGTGTCGACCAGGCTGGTGACGCCGTTGAGCTGGACATTGGCGCGGGCGACCTGCGTGGCGATGTCATCGATGTCGGTTGCCAGAACCGGGATGCGCGCGGCCTTGGCCACGGCAATCGCCAGAACGGCGCTGCCGGTGCCCAGATCCAGCGCATTGCGCGGCTGCTCGCATTTCAGGACAGCGGCAATCGCTTCAAGGCAGCCGGCAGTGGTGCCATGATGGCCGGTTCCGAAGGCGAGGCCCGCATCGATTTCGATGGCGATGTCGCCGATGCGCTGCAGATGCCGGTCGTGGCTGCCATGAACCAGAAAGCGCCCGACGCGGACGGGCTGCAGCCCTTCCAGCGAATGGCTGACCCAGTCGATGTCCGGCACCGTCTCGCGCTCCAGCGCGGGCGTGGGCGATATGCCGGCCAGACATTCGAGAACCTGCTTTTCGAGCTGGTCGACATCGTCTTCCGTGTAGACGGAGATCTGGAAGATCCCGCTGTCTTCTTCCGGTTCGAAGATGCTGATCGGCAGCCCATCCTCTTCAAAACGGGTATCGAGGATAGAAAAGATCGCTTCGGCTTGTTCGCGCTGAGCGGTCAGGAAAAGTCGTGTCTGGCCCATGGATTTCCGATGTCAGGTTTCGTTCGCCAGACGCTTCAGCTTGGCGATTGCGGTGTCACGATTTTCTTCATAGGCGATCGTTCCGAAAAAGTCGCCATCGCTGTCGAGCAACAGGATCGATGCGGTGTGGTCCATCGTGTAGTCGTCACCTTCAAGCTCGACCTTGCGCACATAGATGGAGAAGCCCTTGGCCATGGCCGCCACCTTCTCGGGATCGCCGGTGATGCCGGTGATGCGGTCGGAGAAGTTGGAGAGATAGGTCTTCATCACTTCGGGCGTGTCGCGCTCGGGATCGATGGAAACGAAATAGGGCTCGATCTCCTCGCCTTCCTCGCCAAGCTCTTCCAGATAGCCATCCAGTTCAAACAGCGTGGTGGGGCACACTTCCGGGCAATGGGTGAAGCCGAAAAAGACGACGCGCGGCCCGCCCCTGAAGGCGGCCTCGGTGATGGTGTTGCCATCCTGATCGACCAGTTCGAACGGCACGCCGAAGGCCCTGCCGGAATTCTGCTGCTGGTACCACTGGAAGGTAAGAAGTCCGACGCCCACGGCCATGACCGCGAGAATGCCGATAAGAATGGATCGCATCATTGAAGTTCACCCGGAAACAAGAAAGCGCTGAAAGGCGGTGTCAGAGGCACCAGGCCAGCCCGGACTGGGCCAGCGCGAGAAAGATGTCGGCTCCGTTTTCCAGCCACATGGCAAAGACAAGACCGGTCAGGGCGGCAAGAACCAATGCTGCCGCGCCCATCACGATCCAGTTGGCCAAAGGCCTGGAGCCGTTTGTTTTCATGCCCCATGATAGGCGAAATGCGCTGCCGGACGCAAAGCCCATCTTGTCGCAAGCCTGTGCAGAAAATCGGAAGGGGAGGGAACCTCCCGTCGCCGGGAGCGCGACGGGAGGACTGCGGGGTTGAGGTGTTTTGCCTGGAGGCATTGCGCGGGTTTCTGGCCCGCAGGAACACAATAGGCATTCACGGCTAGGAAATGGTGTCCTTGATCTTCAATCATCGGGTGTGGATGATTGTATCGCCAATCAGCAGGAGACCGGGCAATGTCGATTGCGGGCATTCGTCTCAAGCGGATCTATGATCCTGTCGAGCCGGAAGATGGGGCGCGCATCCTCGTCGACCGGCTGTGGCCGCGCGGCGTCAGCAAGGAGCGCGCGGCACTTGAAAGCTGGCTGCCTCAGATCGGGCCGAGCCACGAGCTACGCCGGTGGTTTGCGCATCAGCCGGAGCGCTGGGACACGTTCTGCAACAGATATTGCGCTGAATTGAAGGCGCAGCCTGATCTTCTCGAAGACTTGCGTGAAAAAGCGCGGAAAGGACCAGTGACGCTGCTTTTCTCGGCGCGGGACCGTGAGCGCAATCAGGCGGCTGTGATCCGCAATCTTCTTCAAGAAAGCACGGATGGCTGAGGGAAAAAGTATACGAATTCTGAAAACGGCAACCTGCCATTGTACTTTTTCGCAAATGACTGTTTCTTGTAAAAAAGAGTAGAGCCGGTAATGAAACCTGTTTGCCTTTAGCGTATACGCAGGGGCTCTCTCTTGACTTCATTCATACAGACAGAGACATATGTGTTCAGGCAGCGCGCTTGTTTTGGGCAGCTGCGGCATCGGGGCGGATTTTATGATCAAGGATTTTGACAAGTTAAAGCAGCAACTTGCCGAGCTTTCCGAGGCGGTGAACAAGTTCGAGTCTGAAGCGGTGCAATTGCGCGTCGTGGAGCTTGTTCTGGGCCAGCGCGACGGTCAGGTTGCCGGCCTGTCCGAAAATGGTATCGATGGATACATTGCCGGACCGGGCATGATGCACATTGTGCGCAACACGCCGCGTCCCGGACGCAAGAAGACGACCACCGACAGCGCCAGGGGCGCCGTCGCGGCGCTGAATGAGCTGCTTGAAGGCGATTTCTTCAGCGAGCCGCGCACGATTGGCGATGTCGTCGCCCACTGCCAGAGCCAGTTTGGCACGCGCTACAAGTCGAACGCCTTTTCAGGCCCGCTCTCGCGCCATGCCCGCAACGGCATTCTGACCCGCGAGAAAAATGAAGACGGCAAGTTCGTCTACGTCGATCCGCAAAAGGCTGCCTAGAGCAGCGCGCACACATTGCGGGCCGGGTGAGTGCGCTTACAGCCGCCCGGGTTTGCTCCTTCCAGAAAACCGAAACGCTCGCTTCCCGTCGGGGCCGCGCATTTTGCGGGTCAGGTGATTCCACCTGACCCCTTGTTCCTGTTTTCACGAAATTCTGGACGGAAAACCGTTTCCCGATTTTGCCGCTGGGTCTAGGCCGGCTTCACGAAGCCTTCGAGAACGCGTTTCTGGCCGGCCTTGTCGAAATCGATGGTGAGCTTGTTGCCCTCGATTGCCGAGACATTGCCATTGCCGAACTTCATATGGAACACGCGGTCGCCGACCTTGAAGGTGGACGGCTTTTCGGACACGGATCTGGCGACCAGCTCGCCCTCGATCACACGGCCCTTCACCGAGCCGCGTCCCGCGCCATAGCCCGAATCCGCCTCGCCATAGCCGATGCGCTCGACCTGATGGCCGGAGCGATTGCCCCAGTTGCGCGCGGTTGCGTCGGTGCGGTTCTTCTGGGCGCGCTGCCAGCCGGGCGTCGCGTAGCTGTTGGAGAACACGCTCTGGTCGTCGAAACGCGATTTGCCATAGGGGTTGGGCCGGCCGGGCTGGCCGACGGAATACCCGCCATAGCTGTTGCTCTCTTCGGCCACGTCCACATGCGCTTCGGGAAGCTCGTCCAGAAAGCGGGAAGGAATGGTCGACTGCCACAGACCGTGGATACGCCGGTTTGAGGCGAACCACAGGTGCAGGTTCTTCTTGGCGCGCGTCAGGCCCACATAGGCCAGCCGCCGCTCTTCCTCGAGGCCCGAGCGACCGCCTTCGTCAAGCGCACGCTGATGCGGGAAGAGGCCTTCCTCCCAGCCGGGCAGGAACACGGTCGGGAATTCAAGCCCCTTGGCCGAGTGCAGCGTCATCAGGCTTACGGCGTCGAGCTCTTCATGGCGCTCGGCGTCCATCACCAGCGCCACATGCTCCAGAAAACCGCGCAGGCTCTCATATTCCTCCATGGAGCGGATCAGCTCCTTGAGGTTTTCAAGCCGTCCCGGCGCTTCGGCCGAACGGTCGTTCTTCCACATTTCCGTGTAGCCGGATTCCTCGAGGATCATCTCGGCCAGTTCCGTGTGGGGCGTCCGGTCGAGCATGCTCTGCCAGCGCTCGATGTTCTCCACCAGCGTGCGCAGCGAGGCGCGCGGCTTTGGCTTCATCTCCTCGGTGCCGACCAGATCGCGTGCGGCCTGCAGGAGCGTTGCCTCACGCATGCGAGAAACATCGTGGATCTGGCGCACGCTGGCTTCACCCAGCCCGCGCTTGGGCACATTGACGATGCGCTCGAATGCCAGATCGTCGGCGGCCTGCGCGACGATGCGGAAATAGGCCATGGCGTCGCGGATCTCGAGGCGCTCATAGAAGCGCGGTCCGCCGATGACGCGGTAATTGAGCCCCAGCGTGACGAAGCGGTCTTCGAACTCACGCATCTGGAAGGAGGCGCGCACGAGGATGGCGATGTCGTTGAGCGCGTGGCCCTTGGACTGCAACGCCTCGATCTCTTCGCCCACGGCCCGGGCCTCTTCCTCCGAATCCCAGGCAGCATGCACCTTCACCTTGGGATCGTCGGGGTCGGAATGCTCGGTGAAGAGCGTTTTGCCAAGCCGCCCTTCATTGTTGGCGATGAGGTGCGAGGCAGCGCCCAGAATGTGCTTGGTGGAACGGTAATTGCGCTCCAGCCGGATCACGGCGGCGCCGGGGAAATCCTTCTCGAAGCGCAGGATGTTGTCCACTTCCGCGCCGCGCCAGCCATAGATCGACTGGTCGTCATCACCGACGCAGCAGATGTTTACCGGTTCCGTGCTCTTGGGGCGCTGCGCGAGCAGCCGCAGCCACATGTACTGGGCGGTGTTGGTGTCCTGATACTCGTCCACCAGAATGTATTTGAACCGGCGGTGATAGTCCGCAAGCACATCGGGATGATCGCGCAGAATGCGGATCGGATGGCAAAGGAGATCGCCGAAATCGACGGCGTTGAGCGTCTTCAGGCGGTTCTGATAGGCGGTGTAGAGTTCACGGCCCTTGCCATTGGCGAAGGCGCGGGCGTCGCCCTCGGGAATTTCCTTTGGCGCGAGCCCCTTGTTCTTCCAGCCGTCGATCATCTGCGCGAACTGGCGCGGCGGCCAGCGCTTGTCGTCCAGCCCTTCGGCCTGAATGATCTGCTTGATGAGGCGGATCTGGTCGTCGGTATCGAGAATGGTGAAGGAGCTTTTGAGCCCCGCCAGCTCGGCATGCTTGCGCAGGATCTTCACACCGATGGAGTGGAAGGTGCCGAGCCATGGCATGCCCTCGATGGCCTCGCCGACCAGCGTGCCGATACGCACTTTCATCTCGCGCGCGGCCTTGTTGGTGAAGGTCACGGCCAGGATCTGCGAGGGATAGGCGCGGCCGGAGGCCAGAATATGCGCGATGCGCGTGGTCAGAACGCGTGTCTTGCCGGTGCCCGCGCCCGCAAGCACCAGAACCGGGCCTTCGGTGGTTTCCACCGCCAGCCGCTGCTCGGGATTGAGCGCATCGAGATAGCGTGTGTCGGGTCCGCCCGTGCGCGCAGCCATGGCGCGCGCTGCAATGCCGGAGGGCTTCGGCGCAGCCGGGGGAGTCGGGGCGGGTTCGTCCTCGTCAAAGAACGGAATATCATCAGGAAAGCCGGACATCGCACCTGCTTATGGTGATTCGGGGGGGGCATAGCCCATGGATGTTTTCTATTTGTACCGGTTTGCGCCTCACGAACCAAGGGGGTGGCGAGCCGGCAAAATGCGGGGGAACAGCGTCGTCAGTGCTCGCTTTCGCAGAGTGAATGGTCGGATAGCGCCCGCAGCACATAGCAATCGCAAACCGAGCCGCTGTCGCAACTGTCGACGATGCGCTGGAGCTCATGCTCCAGCCTTTGCAGGCGGGCAATGCGCTCGCGCACTTCGGTAAGGTGCTCGCGGGCAATGCTGTCCGCCGTTTCGCAGGGTTTTTCGGGATGCCCGCTCAGTTCGATCAGCGAACGGATTGCGTCGATGCCCAGCCCCAGGTCGCGGGCGTGGCGGATGAAGGCGAGGCGTTCCATCGCCTGCTTTCCATAGCGGCGCTGGTTGCCGGCGGAGCGCTCGGGCGGTTCGATCAGCCCGGTTTCCTCGTAATAGCGGATGGTCGGTACCTTTACGCCCACCCGTTTCGACAGTTCGCCAATTGACCACATGCCGTGCGGCTCCTTCAAAATCTCTAGTCTATATAGGTATTGTCGGTCTTCTGCGAAAGGCGAGAGGGGGGGGGCGGGCGAAGAGAAAATTGGTTCACGCGGGCGTGAATGGACGTTTTCCCGGCTGGCCCTACCTTGGACTTCGGCGGGAACCAGTCAACGAAATGGGAGTGAATTCATGCAGGATCAGCCGAAGATCACCCAGGCGATGATCGACGCCTATGACGAATACACCCATCTGACCCTCGACCGCCGCGCCTTCATGAACAGGCTGACGCGACTGGCCGGGTCGGGTGCAGCTGCGGCCGCCATCGCGCCCCTTCTGGCGGCAAATTCCGCCCGCGCGGCCATGGTCGCAGACGATGACGAACGCCTTGAAGCCGAAGACATCACCTATCCGGGTGAGGGCGGCGAGATGAAGGGCTATCTCGTGCGGCCTGCGGATGCGGGCGAAAAACTGCCCGCCGTGATCGTCGTTCACGAAAACCGCGGCCTGAACCCGCATATCCGCGATGTGGCGCGGCGTGTTGCGCTGGAAGGCTTTGTGGCGCTTGCCCCGGATTTTCTGTCGCCGCTGGGCGGCACGCCGGAGGATGAGGACAAGGCGCGCGGTCTGTTTGGCGAACTGGATCGCGATCAGACGGTGGGCAATGCGGTGGCCACGCAGGCTTTTCTGGCAGGCCATGACGCCACGACCGGCAAGGTGGGCGTGATCGGCTTCTGCTGGGGCGGGGCGCTGGTGAACAATCTGGCCGTTGCCGATCCCGAACTGGATGCGGGCGTCGCCTATTACGGCACGCAGCCGGCGGCGGAAGATGTGGCGCGGATCGAAGCACCGCTGCTTCTGCACTATGCCGGGCTGGATGAGCGCGTGAATGCGGGCATCGACGCCTATCGGGCCGCACTTGAAGATGCGGGCAAGACCTTCACCATCCATGTCTATGAAGGGGTGAACCACGCCTTCAACAACGACACCTCCGAAGCCCGCTATGACAGTGCGGCGGCGGAACTGGCCTGGGAGCGCACCATTGCGTTTCTGAAGGAGAACCTGACCTGACTTCAGTATGAGCCGAAGGGCAGGGGATCGAAGTCCAGAAAAATGCGTTTCTGGCGCGCGGTGCGCACGATGGCGCGCACATAGATCAGATCGATGGGAATGGGTCTGCGGTTGCGCTCCAGCCAGTAGAGCTCGTCCTCGATGGATTTGAGCGCGCGCCAGAAATCATAATCGGAGATCTCGTGCGAATGCGCGAGACTGTCCGACAGGGCTCTGGCTTCCTCGTTCAACAACTGGCTTCTCGCCGCCTACGAATCGACTGGTTTCAGGCGATGGTCTGCGCGGGGAGGGGCCGCTTCAAGCGGGCGACATGGTTAAACTTGTGCAAAGATCTGGCCGCTGGCGTTATGGTTAACGGAGCCTTTAACCAGTCCTTATCCCTTTAAGCCTTTGGCACTAAAGGACTATCGGTGCTCTTCCTCGCTGATGTCCACCAGCGCACGGTTGAAGAAACGCAGCGCCCGCACATGGCTGGCAAAGGCGATGACGCGGCCCGGATCCTGCAGATCGACCACCGGCAGGCGGTCATAGCCGCCCTTGTCGAAGGCGCGCAGCGCCGCCTCCAGCGTGTCGGTCGGTTTGAGCGCCGGCGCGCCCGTTTCCGGGTCGAAGGCCACAGGTTCCTCATCCTCCGGCAGTGGCTCCATGAAATCCATCACACGGGTCATGTGGCCGAGCGTCTTGTGCGGCCCCTCCACGAGAAACAGCCCGCGCATCTCCAGCTGCCACTGGAACCAGGAATGGCCGTGAATGGCCTGGGTGATGCCATGCGCCACCGCAACGGTGAGCAGGAGCGCGATGGACAGTTCGTAGCCGCCGGTCAGTTCGAACACGATGACGGTGGTGGAGATGGGGGCGCCGAGAACGGCTCCGGCAACGGCACCCATGCCGAGGATGGCGTAGAGCCCTTCGCTCGATGCCATGTTGGGGAAGGCTGCGGCGGCGATGATGCCGAATGCGCCGCCGGTGAGCGCGCCGAGGAAGAGGGCTGGGGAAAAGATGCCGCCGCCAAACCGCATGGCGAGCGTGATGGAAGTTGCGGCCGTCTTGACGACGATGAGCGCCAGCATGGTCATGAGCGGCAGGCGGTTCCACAGCGCCATGTCCGTGATCTCGTAACCGACGCCGAGGATCTGCGGGAAGACCACGGCCATGCCGCCGACGATGAGCCCGCCGACCACGGGGCGCGTCCATAAGGGAATGCGCACGCCGCGCGCCGCATAGTCGGAGACGAAGAGCGAGAACTGGAACAGGATTGCGACCACGGCGGCGGTCACGCCGAGCAGTGCGAAGGCCGGAAACTCCCAGAAGGACGTGATCTGGTGGGTGGGCACCAGAAAGGCCGCCGAACTGCCGAACCAGAGGCGCGAGGCCACCGCACCCGCCGCCGAGGCGATGACGATGGGCACGAAGGAGCGCATGGCGTAGTGCCCGAGGATGACCTCATGGGCGAACAGGACGCCGGCGATGGGTGCGTTGAACGAGGCGGAGATGGCGCTCGCAACACCTGCGCCAAGCAATGTGCGCCGGCACCATTCGGGCAGGTTTGCGCGCCAGGCGATGGCGCTGGCCAGCACTGCGCCCAGATGCACCACGGGCCCTTCGCGCCCCGCGCTTGCGCCCGAACCGAGCGAAAGCGCGGTGATGAATGCGGACAGGATGCCTTCGCGGAAGGAAAGCTTGCTGCGGCCGGAAAGCGCGCGCGCCTCGATCACGTCGGCCACCGCGCCGGTGCGGCGCGCTTCAAGCCGCGTGAGCAGCAGGCCGACGAAAAGCCCGCCCACGGTGGGGCCGGCCACGATCCAGTACCAGGGCAGCGACAGGGCGGCGGTGAACACGCGCTCCGAACGCGTGCCGAGCCAGAAAAGCTGGAAGACGCCGATCAGCTCGCGGAAGATGATTGCGGCAATGGCGACGCCGAGCCCCAGAAACAGCGACAGAAGCCAGACAAGCGGCAGACGCGCGTTGAGGAACGCGCTGACGTTTGGTTCAATCCACGTCCGCAGAATTTGCGGAAGCCGCTGTATCAGCCTGAGAATCGACATGCCTGCCCCGTTTTCCCGAGCCTAAAGCATCGGACCGGAAAGTGGAATCCGGTATTCGGCTATTCCGGTGCTCCATCAATAGTTTAGATCGGCCTTTTGCGTCCGAAGGGACGCTGGCGATCTAGCTCTTTCGGCGGCGGATTGCGATTGACCGGCCGGCGCGGGCGGGTGTTTCGAGCGTCGCGTGGAGCGTGCGCATCGCTTCGACCCGCTCAAGCACATCACGGGGGAAGGGGGTGACCTTCGGCCCCGACATGTCGATGTGAAGCGTCATGGTTTCGCAGGTGGCCGCCAGCCAGCCCTCGTCGGCGTGGCGCAGCTCCTGATAGGAGTGAAGCCGCTTTTCGTCATGGTCGAGCAGCTGGTAGGTCCCGCGCACCCGGTCGCTGAGATGCAGTTCGCGCACATAGCTAAGATGGATTTCCGCCGTGTAGGTGGTGAGCCTGCGGGTGGCCGCATAGTGCGCGCCCATGCCCAGGCTCTCCCCGACTTCCTCATAGGCGCGGTCGAAGAGCACGGTGTAGTAGGCCATGTTCAGATGGCCGTTGAAATCGATCCAGTCTTTCTGCAATTCGAAGACGCGGGAAGTGTAGGGCGCGTTGTCTGGCATTGTTCTTCCGTATTTCTGGCCTGTGGACTGTTTCGGACCTGCGGCGTTTGTGTCACCCAAATTGATCCAAACTGCCTGTAAAGGTGCTTTATTGCGGCAGATTCGGATAGAAACGAAAACCACCCCGCTGGACAAGTGTTGGACCACGCGAAGGGTTGGACCAGGTAATTGGAGAACAGGCATGGCGCTGGCGGAACTGGAAAAGCTGGATCGCAACGAAGAGGGCATTGCCCGCGTTCTTGAGATTCTCGGGGAGCGCTATGGCGAGCGTTTGCTGACGGGACATTCGGTGCGTGAGCAGCATGCCCACTCGACCAGCTATATTCCCGCGCAATTGCCCGATGGCGTGTTCGCGCCGAACAATGTGGAAGAGGTGCAGGATGTGGTGCGTCTGTGCGCCGAGCACCGCGTGCCGGTCATTCCCTTCGGCACGGGCTCTTCGCTTGAAGGGCATGTGAATGCGCCGGCCGGCGGCATTTCGCTCGATCTCATGAACATGAACCGCATCATCGCCGTCAACGCCGAGGATCTGGACTGCACGGTCGAACCCGGCGTGACGCGTGAGGATCTGAACCACTATCTGCGTGATACGGGCCTGTTCTTTCCGATCGATCCGGGCGCGAACGCCAGCCTTGGCGGCATGGCCTCGACGCGCGCTTCCGGCACCAACGCCGTGCGCTACGGCACGATGCGCGACAATGTGGTGAATGTGCAGGCGGTGATGCCCGACGGGCGTCTCATCACCACGGCGCGGCGCGCCCGCAAGACCTCTGCAGGCTACGATCTGACCCGGCTCATGGTCGGCTCCGAAGGCACGCTCGGCATCATCACGGCGATGACGCTCAAGCTCTACGGCATCCCGCAGGCGGTATCCGGCGGCGTCTGCTCGTTCCCGGATGTGGAATCGGCCTGTCAGGCGGTTATCATGACGATCCAGATGGGCGTGCCGGTGGCGCGCATCGAGTTCGTCAACGGCCTCGCCATGAAGGCGATCAACGCCTATTCCGATCTGGATTACCCGGAGGGCCCGTGCCTGTTCCTGGAATTCCATGGAACCGATGCAGGCGTGAAGGAACAGGCCGAGACCTTTGGCGAGATCGCCGAGGAGTTCGGCGGCGGGCCGTTCCAGTGGACGAGCGTTGCCGAGGAGCGCACCAAGCTCTGGAAGGCGCGTCACAACGCCTACTGGGCCTGCGTGGCTCTGCGCCCCGGTGCGCAGGGGCTTTCCACCGATGTCTGCGTGCCGATCTCGCGGCTGGCCGAATGCATTGTCGAGACCGAGGCCGACATCGCCGAATCGGGCCTGATCGCCACGGTCATCGGCCATGTGGGCGATGGCAATTTCCACGTGCTGGTTCTGATGGATATGAACGATCCGAAGGAGATCGAGCAGGCGGAAGCCTTCGTTGCGCGTCTCAATCGGCGGGCCCTCTCCATGGACGGCACCTGCACCGGTGAACACGGCATCGGCCAGGGCAAGATGCGCTTCCTCGAAGAGGAACTGGGCGACGCGGTGGACGTGATGCGCGCGGTCAAGGAGGCCATCGACCCGCACAACATCATGAACCCGGGCAAGATCATCGGGGCAAGGCGCACATAAGCCGGATTTGTGCGACCATGCGTGGTGTAGAGCGCCGTGCGTCCATTCGGACGCACAAAGGACGCTCTGACCTGTTGAATCTGCGCATCGTGCTTTCCGAAAATCGATCCCGATTTTCGGGCCGATGCGGCAGCCCCTTTAACGCCACTGAAATACGCATAGTGTAGGGGCTGAGGACGCATATTTAGGAGACGGAACTGGCCCGGCTGTTCGTATTCTTCGGTGGACTTGTGGTGCTGGCGCTGACCTCGGCGCTGGTGGCTCCCTATTTCATCGACTGGAACCATTATCGCTCCGCCTTCGAACGTGAGGCGGGGCGGGTGCTTGGCCGTGAAGTCCGGGTGGAAGGCTCTGCGCGCGCGCGGCTTCTGCCGTTTCCGTCTCTGACCTTCACCGATGTCGTCGTGGCCGGGAAGACGCCGCAGGCGCCGGGCATGACGGTGGACGAGTTCTCCATGCATGCGGAGCTTGCGCCCTTCCTGCGCGGCGAGGTGCTGATCTTCGACATGCAGCTCACGCGGCCGCATGCGCAGATCGCGATTGCCGCCGATGGCGGTATCGACTGGGCGGTGCGTCCGTCCGGGCCGTTCGATGCGCGACAGGTGACGCTGGAGAATGTCTCCATCGTCGATGGCTCGGTGACGCTGGCGCATGCGGCAAGCGGGCGTCAGCACGAACTGACCGACATCGATGCGCAGCTTTCCGCCCGCAGTCTGGCCGGGCCGTGGCGTATTGGCGGAACGCTCTCGCTCGACGACATGCCGATGCGCGTTTCCGTTTCCACCGGCTCGCTGGGCGATGATGGCCGCATGCGGGTGCGTTTCGAGGCGCTGCCGGATGACCTGCCGGTCAGGCTCGCCACCGATGGACAGGCGCGGATTGAGGAAGGGGCCGCCTTTTATGACGGCGCCTTTGCGCTCAACACCTATTCCGATGAGGCCATGGCCAGGCTGCGCAAGGAGGCCGAGCGGCCGCTGGCGCTGACGAGTGCCGCCGCCACCAACCGGCTGACGGGTCTCTTCGACCTGCGCCACGACCGTCTGGCGGTCGAGCAGTTCCGTTTCGAGACGGGGCCGGCCGACGCGCCTTACACCGCCGAGGGGCGGGCCAGTCTGGAGCTTGGCGGCGAACCGCGCTTCTTCATTTCAGCCGACGGCGCGCAATTGCGTTTCGATGGCGAGAATGACGGCGACAGCGCGTCGGGCGGTCTGGATATAGCCAGGCGTTTTGAGGCGTTTGCCGCACTGATCCGCGCCGTGCCTTCGCCAACCATACCGGGCGAGGTTGCAATCAACCTGCCGGCGATCGTTGCCGGCGACACGACCATCCGCAACATCGAACTGCGCGCCGAACCCGCCGAGGGCGGCTGGGCGGTGGGGTCCGTTGCGGCCACACTTCCCGGGCGCACCCGCTTCGAGGCGAACGGATTTCTGGCGACGGATGAAGAACTCGGCTTCAACGGGCACATGCTTCTGGCAATCGCCCAGCCCTCGGGTTTTGCCGCCTGGGTTTCGCGCGATGTGGACGATGCGATCCGCCGACTTCCGGCAGCGGGTTTCAGCGCCGATGTGGCGCTTTCGCGCCGCGCGCAGACCTTTGAGGGGCTTGAACTCATCCTGGGTGACGCGCGTTTCAACGGACGCGTCGAGCGCCGGGAGCCGGAGAACGCAAAGCCCTGGCTCGATGCAACGCTCGACGGTGAGGCGCTCGATCTGGAAGGAATTCAGGCCTTCATGTCGCTGTTTGTCAGCGATGCGGGCGTGAACCGGCTTTCGGGCCATGATGTGGATCTCGACATCAAGGCCGGCCCGGTGGCGGCGCTGGGCATGCAGGCCAACACGCTCGACACGGCACTTCGCCTGCGCGAGGGCGTTCTGGAAATCGACCGGCTGACGCTCGGCGGGTTCGCCGGCGCGCAGCTGAGCGCGACCGGTCAGTTGCGCAATTTTGCAGGCATGCCCACGGGGCAGGTCGATGCGACGGTTCTGTCGACCGATCTTGGCGAGCTGGTTCTGGCGCTGGCGGGACGCTTTCCCGAGAACCGTGTCTTCAGGGCGCTGGCGCAGCGCGTTCAGGCGTTTCCCGGTCTGCTTCAGGACGCCGAGCTGAACCTCGTCGCCAGTGCCGCCGAGAATGGCGATGAAACCATGGGCATCGCCGTCAGCGCCGAAGGCGTTGCCGGCGGCACGGATCTGAGCCTTTCGCTTTCCGACAGCGGTACAGAGGACGATCTGGCGCGCGGTGATTTCAAGCTCTCGCTGACGGCGCGAAACGACGAAGCCGCCGTTCTTTATGGACTGGCCGGCATTCCGGCCCTGCCGCTTGGTCTGGTCGGCGAGGCGCGGCTTGAGCTTTCGGCCGAAGGCTCTCTGGCCGATACGGTTGACGGGCAGGCGCGGGTGATGGGCGAGGGGCTTGTCGCCTCCTTCAAGGGGCAGGCGCTCAATGCGCTTTCCGCGCCATCCCTCGACGGCGAGGTGAAGCTTGTCAGCGATGACATTGAAACCTGGCTTGCCGTTGGCGGCGTGGTTCTGCCCGGTTTCGGGCTTGGCATGCCCGTTGCGCTTTCCGCTGATCTTGAATGGAGCGAGAAGCTTGCCGTTCTGACCGATCTTGAAGGCGAGGTGGCCGGCAGCGGTGTGACGGGGGACCTGAACATCGCGCTCGATGGCGGCAAGCCGCATATCGATGGCGCGCTCACCATGACGCGCTTTGATCTCGCACCGGCTGCCGAACTCGTCATGGGGCCGGACGTGCTTTCGGGCGAAGAAGACGGGGCATGGCCGCAGGCGCCATTCGGCAACGACGTGTCTTTGCCGTTCTCGGCCAATCTCGACCTGCGCACGGATGCGCTTTGGACGGGATTTCTCTCGGCTGGCCGCGATGCGCGCCTGAAACTCAGGCTGGACGATGAGGGGCTGACGGTCTCCGATCTCAAGGCGTCCCTGTTCGATGGTTCCGTCGAAGGCTTTGCCACGCTGAAAAACAATGCAGGCACCGGGCTTCTTTCGGCGCAGATCGGTCTCAACGACACGGCGCTTGATACGCTGATGCCGCAGGGCAGCCTGGAAGGGCGCATGAGCGCGCGCGCCAGCGTGACCGCCAGCGGCAAGAGCGTGAATGCGATGGCGGCGGCCCTGACGGGCTCCGGTTCCGCGACGCTGAAGGATCTGGTCATCAACGGGCTGAACCCGAAGGCGCTGCCGCAGATCCTTGAAGAAGCCGATGCGGTGGGTAATGGGATCGATCTTGAAAAGACCGAGGCTTTCGCGCCGCGGCTGATCCGCGAAGGACAGTTTTCCGCAGGCGAAACGGAATTCGCCTTCACCATTGCCGGCGGCATGGCGCGCACGCCGCCCGTGCAGCTGGCGACGGATGGCGCGACCTTAAGCACCACGGCCACGGCCGATTTGCAGAAGATGGAAGTCTCCACCGATGGCGCGCTGGTCTTCGATCCCGGTGTGGATGCGGTGGTGGGGGCGGAGCCGCGTGTCGAGGTGGTTGCCTCCGGGCCATTCGGCTTTGTTGGTTCCCGGCTTTCGGTCGAACCTCTGGCGCAGTATCTCACCCAGCGCGCGCTTGAGCGCGAGCAGGTGCGTGTGGAGCGCATGCAGTCGGTGCTTCTGGAGAAGCAGCGCCTACGCCGTGAAGCGCGTTATTTCGCAGAGCTTGAGGTCAAGCGCGAGCAGGCCGAAGCCGAGCGGCAGCGGCTTGAGCGCGAACTCCGGCTGGAGCGCGAGGAGGCCGAGCGTCGCGCGGCTGAAGAGGCGGAGCGCAAGGCGCGTGAGGCGGAAGAGGCCCGCCGCCGTGAAGCCGAGGAAGCGGCCCGGCTGGAGGCTGAAGAGGCCCGCCGCCGCGAGGCGGAAGCCGCTCGCGCCGCCGAAGCCCTTAAGCGCACGCAGCGTGTCGCGCCGGCTCCTTCTGGAAATGGCTCCGCAGCAGAGATCGAGCGTGCGCCGCTTGAGCCGCCGTCAGGCGGCATCAATACGCCTGATGCGGTGTCGGAGTTTTTCCGGGCCAAGGATCTTTCAGCGGATCGTCTGCGCGAACTTCTGGACGGTGGCCAGTAGAGCGGTCGCCGCTCAATTCTCCCGGCAGGCTCTCATGCCTTGCCGTTCGTTTCCTCAAGACGCGCCTTGAGATCACGCAGCACATGGAGGCGAAGCTCGGAGGACAGATTGTTGTCCGCGCTGCGGTTCTCATCCACCTCGGCAATCAGCGTGGCCAGCGGCATGTTCTGCCGCCGGGCTATGGCTTCAAGTTCCTGAAGGAATGGTTTTTCGAGGGAAATGCTCGTGCGGTGGCCGCGAATGCTGACCGAACGCTTGGCAATTCCGCTCATTTGGGATCGCGTTCCGGGCGACCGGTGAGCCGGTGCCCGTCCAGCTGCGCGATGGTCTGCGATCTGTCGCTCTCATCGCGCATGCGCTCGGCCTTGCTGCGGCCATGCAGGATGCGGTTTTCGGCGGCGCGCTGCTCTTTTTCCGCACGCGCACGCTGCTTGCGGCGCTGGCGAAGATTGACCAGCTCGCCCATCGTCACTTCTTCCGGAAGGCGTCCAGGGAAACCACTTCCGCACCCTTGTTCCCGGGCCCGGCGTCGTCTTCTGCCTCATCGGCTGCCGTCTCGGCATCCGCTTCGGCCTTTTCCTTCTTCTTCGGCTTGCGGGCGGTTTTCTTTGCGCCGGCCTTTTTCGCCGATCCCTCATCCGCCTCGTCGCAATCGGTGTGAACCGCGGTGATCTCGGCGCCGGGAGCGTCTTCCTGCTCGGGCTTCACATCGAATTCCAGCTCGAAATTCACGGACGGATCGTAGAACCCGCGCACTGCAGAGAAGGGAACGCTCAGCATTTCCGGCACATCGGCGAAGGAGAGGCCCACTTCGAAACCCGTCTCGCTGACTTTCAGGTCCCAGTACTGATACTGCAACACGATTGTCATCTGTTCGGGATAACGTTCACGCAGGCGTGACGATACACGGACACCGGGTGCATTGGTCAGAAAGGTGATGAAGAAGTGATGCTCGCCGGGAAGCCCCGTGCGCGCAACTTCAGTCAGGACTTTGCGCATGACGCCACGCAGCGCATCCTGAGCGAGAATATCGTATCTAATGCGGTCTTCGGCCATTCTGCGAACCGGTTGTTGAATCTTTGACTTACCTCTAATCAAGGACCGTGCTCACGTAAACCGGCAAAAGGCGGCTTATGTCTGTTCGCACGCTCCCACCCGCCTGACAGACCAGTTTTTTTCAACCATGGCCCTCTTGTCTGTATTGCAGACAATCGCTGCGGGACGCTGCAATGCGCCGGAGACATTGCCTGACAGCTTCGCTGTCTGTGCGCGAATGTCGATGCAGGGAAGGGGAGATTGAAAGGAGAGGTCGAGAGCGGGGCAAGAGTGGAGGCTTCTGTTGCCAGGTGCCTCCGGACCCCGCCTAAAGGTGCGAACCCTTAGGAGTTCAAGTGAAGCTGTCGCACTGCATTAAGCAGCGAGACGTGCCTCCGCATAGTTGTCGTTTGCAACTACTAGTTTGACCCGATAACGGTGGTATCATGCCGAGCGAAAGTCCGATCTTTACACCCTCGTCGATCCTGTTTCGCCCCCATCAGAAGCCGCCCTTGGGCCGGAGCCCTGCGGCGGTTTGTGGTGGAGGCGCCGGGCACTGCCCCCGGGTCCGAATGGCTTATTTCACCGGCAGTTTATCGCCATAGTCGGTCAAGCCGACGCAGCAAATATAGTGACCCGGCCTTCGCAAGAAAAGGGGTCTTCGCGTGAAACCCGTGGGGTTTTCGCATTGACTTAGCGTCAACCTTTAATAAATGTCTTTTTTGGTGTGAGGCGGCTTTGGCAAACGCACAGGTTGCGTGAGGTCCGGCCGTTTCTGTGGAAGCGTACCCACGTTGAAAAGTGAGGGAAAAGATCATGGCCGATTATCTTGCGGATGTCCGCAAATACGATGCCACCGCGAGTGAGGAAATCGTCAACAAGATCGTGAAGCATCTTGGCATCGCGTTGCGCAACAGGGATTCCTCCCTGGTCTCCTGCAGCGATTCCAGCGAGCTTGACCGCGTTCGCACCAGCTGGTGCATGAAGAAGCTCGGACAGACCGACGCCGCAAAATGCGATGCCGTGATCGAGACCGTGTGCGAAACCATGTCTGGCGACCGGTCCAAGAGCCGCGTGACGTTCTACTATCTGGTTGCGAAGCATCTGGGCCAGCTTTCCGAACTTTGAGGTTCCGGCTTCGCTGAACTTCGCCGCCTCTTTCTGCCGGGGGGAGGGGCGGCTTTCTCTTTAACCCTGTTGCCCGAATGTGCGCCGGCGTATGTGGATGGCGTCGCCAAACCCTGTGGCGCGCACTTTTCGTGGCAGGTGGCTGCTTTATGATGGCGCGATAACGCCAGCCCGAATCGGACAGCCATGCGCCAGTATCTCGATCTTCTTTCCCATGTTCTCGAAAACGGTGTCGACCGCGACGACCGCACGGGAACCGGCACGCGCGGCGTGTTCGGCCATCAGATGCGCTTTGATCTGGAAGAAGGCTTTCCCGTTCTCACCACCAAGAAGCTGCATCTGCGTTCGATCATTCACGAGCTTCTCTGGTTTCTGAAGGGCGACACCAACATTCGCTACCTGAAGGAAAACGGTGTTTCCATCTGGGATGAGTGGGCGGATGAGAATGGCGATCTGGGGCCCGTCTATGGTGCGCAGTGGCGCTCCTGGCCGGCGCCGGATGGCGGACATATCGACCAGATCGCGAATCTTCTGAAAGGTTTGCGCGACAATCCTCATTCGCGGCGTCACGTGGTGTCGGCGTGGAACCCGGCCGAGGTGGATTCCATGGCGCTGCCGCCATGCCATTGCCTTTTCCAGTTCCACGTGGCCGACGGGCGGCTTTCCTGCCAGCTCTACCAGCGCTCCGCCGACATTTTTCTGGGCGTGCCCTTCAACATCGCCTCCTATGCGCTTTTGACGATGATGGTCGCCCAGGTGACCGGGCTGCGCGCCGGCGATTTTGTGCACACGCTGGGCGACGCCCATCTTTATTCCAACCATTTCGATCAGGCGCGCGAGCAGCTGACGCGCACGCCCAAGCCCTTGCCCACCATGTGGATGAACCCGGATGTGACGGATCTCTTTGCGTTCCGCTTTGAGGATTTCCGTCTCGATGGCTATGTCGCGGATCCGACGATCCGTGCACCGATTGCCGTTTGAGCGGGGAGGGGGCGATGAGCATCGAACTGGTTGTGGCAATGGCCGAAAACGGTGTGATCGGCCGCGAGGGCGACCTGCCGTGGCGGCTGTCGACTGATCTGAAGCGCTTCAAGGCGATCACCACGGGCAAGCCCGTGGTCATGGGGCGCAAGACCTGGGAAAGCATCGGCAGACCGCTGCCGGGACGGCGCAACATCGTCATCACGCGGCAGGCGGGATACGAGGCTGAAGGTGCGGAATGCGTCTCTTCGCTTGCCGTTGCGCTTGCGCTGGCTGGCGGTGGCGATGCGAAGGCCGATGTCTGCGTCATCGGCGGCGGGCAGATCTACCGCGAGGCGATGGAGATGGCCGACCGTCTGCATGTCACGCATGTGCATGCCGAGATCGACGGTGATACGGTGTTTCCCGAAATCGACCCGGAAATCTGGGAAGAAGTCTCGCGTGAGGACGTGCCCGAAGGCGAAAAGGACGTTTACGCCACAACCTATGTGGTCTACCAACGGCGCTGAACAGGCTGGGCAAGGCACTCTTTTCCCTGCAAAGATCAGGGAACGCGGCGGGCTGCCGCGTTGAAAGGGGATTTGCCGCTACCTATAACTGACCGGATGGGAGAGCTGGCCTTTGGGCCGGAGCCCGGATCAAGAAAAGGAACACGAATGCCCTGGAACAATCAAAGTGGCGGAGGCGGCCCTTGGGGCGGCGGCAATAACGGGGGGCCCTGGGACCAGGGACCGCGTGGGCCGAGCGGACCGCAGGGATCTCCGCCCGATCTGGAAGAGATCATCAAACGCGGACAGGACCGGTTGAAGAACGCACTGCCCGGTGGCGGTGGCGTCAGCCCGGCCATGATCGTTCTGGTGCTCGTTGCGTTGGCCGGTCTGTGGCTGTTCAAATCCGTTTACACGGTTCAGCCGGACGAACTGGCGGTGGAACTGCGTTTCGGTAAGCCGAAGCCGGAACTCTCCGAGCCGGGCCTGCACTTCCATTGGTGGCCGATCGAAACGGTCGAGAAGGCCACGGTCGCCGAGCGTCTGGTGGACATTGGTGAGACGCGGGGCGGCACGTCCAGCGGTCTCATGCTGTCCGGTGACCAGAACATCGTCGACGTGAAGTTCTCCGTCGCCTATCAGGTTGCCGATCCTTCAGCCTATCTGTTCAATGTCGCCAATCCCGACGAAACCCTGCGCCAGGTTGCCGAAAGCGCCATGCGTGAGGTTGTCGGTCGCAGGCCGGCTCAGGACATCTTCCGTGATGACCGTCAGGGCATTGCCGAGGATGTGCGCACGACCATCCAGACCGCGCTTGACGAATATGGCACGGGTCTGACGGTCAACGCCCTGTCGATCGAGGACGCTGCGCCGCCGCGCGAAGTGGCCGATGCGTTCGACGAGGTGCAGCGCGCCGAGCAGGATGAAGACCGCTTCGTTGAGGAATCCAACCAGTACTCCAACCAGCAGCTCGGTCAGGCCCGTGGTGAAGCGGCCCAGATTCGCGAAGAAGCCGCGGCCTATAAAAACCGCGTCGTGCAGGAAGCCGAAGGTGAGGCCCAGCGCTTCGTCTCCGTCTATGACGAGTACGCAAAGGCCCCGGCCGTGACACGCAAGAGGCTGTTCCTCGAAACCATGGAAAACGTGCTTCAGGGCTCGAACAAGGTGATTGTCGGCCAGGATGGCGGTTCGGGCGTTGTGCCCTATCTGCCGCTGCCTGAACTTCGCCAGCAATCGCAGCCGCGCACGACTGCGGGAGGGAGCAACTGATGTCCAACCGTTTCCCCATTCTCGTCGTCATTGGCGCGGTCATCCTGTTCCTGGTCTATTCGTCGATCTTCGTGGTCAATGAACGCCAGCAGGCCATCGTTCTTCGCTTCGGTGAAATCGTCGATGTGAAGACCGAGCCGGGTCTCTACTTCAAACTTCCGTTCGGCTTCCTCGAAGCGGACAACGTCCAGATCATCGAAGACCGCATTCTGCGCTTCGACCTCGACGATATCCGCGTTCAGGTCTCGGGTGGTAAATTCTACGAAGTGGACGCCTTCATCGCTTACTCGATCAGCGATCCCCGCCGTTTCCGGCAGGCCGTTTCGGGTAGTGTCGCTCTTGCCGAGCAGCGTCTGCGCACGCGTCTCGACTCCGCCCTGCGCGGTGTCTATGGCCGTCGCGGCTTTGAGGCTGCACTTTCTGAAGAGCGCGCATCGATGATGCGTGAAGTCGCCGACGAACTGCGTCCCGCCGCTGCTTCGCTGGGTCTGGAGATCGAAGACGTGCGCATTCGCCGGACCGATCTGACGGCAGAGGTTTCTCAGCAGACCTATGACCGGATGAAGGCCGAGCGTCTGGCCGAGGCCGAGCGCCTGCGTGCCCGTGGTCGTGAGGCCGCTGCCCGCATCCGCGCCCGCGCCGACCGTGAGGTCGTCGAGATCCTGGCTGCTGCACAGCGTGAATCGGAAATCCTGCGTGGTGAGGGCGAAGCAGAGCGCAACGCCATCTTCGCCGATGCTTTCTCGCGCGATGAGGACTTCTTCGAGTTCTATCGTTCGATGAATGCTTACCAGCAGGCGCTGAACCCGGAAGGCACGACCATGCTGCTTTCGCCGGATTCGGAGTTCTTCCGCTTCTTCAACGACTCGACCGGCGGTGCCTCGGGCTCATCCGCTCCGGCGGCTCCGGCCGCACAGGGCGCGACGGCCGGCCAGTAGCCGGCGGTCGACATGAGCGACTTCCTTGCCGCTCTGGGCCTTGTCCTCGTTATCGAGGGTCTGGTCTACGGCGGCATGCCAGGGCTGGCCAAGAGGCTTGCCGAGCAGGTCCTCGAAATGCCGGACAGTGCGCTTCGCACTGCCGGCATCACCGCCATGATGCTGGGGGTGTTCTTGGTCTGGCTCGTCAGAGGATGAAACATTTTGCGGCCCGTACGGAAATCCCGTGCGGGCCGCAAACGTGCCGTAATCACGGCGAATCATGGAAATTTGAAGCGCCTGTTAATGGAATCGGCCCAGCATAGGGCGTAGAATTCCGGCCAATCGTCGTTCCACCAAGCAAGCCATCTGGAGAAATGCTCTTTATGACCCCATCCAAGATTTTACGCGCCACGCGGGTGGCGCCAGTGGCCGCTCTCCTTGCGCTTGGAGGTCTTGCCGCAACGCCGGTCATCGTTGCGCAGGAAGCGCGGGCGGAAGGCCCTGCCTCGGTTGCCGACCTTGCCGAGCGGCTTGCCGGCGCGGTGGTCAACATTTCCACCTCGCGCTCCGCAGGTGGTGGAAGCTCCGGCCGGGTGCCGCTGCCCAAGCTGCCCGAGGGCTCGCCCCTGCAGGAGTTCTTCGACGATTTCTTTCAGGATGAGCCGGAGGCCGATCGTGGTCCGCGTCAGGCCCAGTCCCTGGGCTCGGGTTTCGTGATCGACGCCAAGGAAGGCATCGTCGTCACCAACAATCACGTGATCTCCGATGCCGACGAGATCGTCGTCAACTTCACCGATGGCGGCAAGCTGGACGCCGAGCTGCTGGGCGTCGACACCAAGACGGATCTTGCCGTTCTGAAGGTGGATGCGAGCAAGCGCGAATTGCAGGAAGTGCCGTTTGGCGATTCCGACAGGATGCGCATCGGCGACTGGGTCATGGCCATCGGCAACCCGTTTGGCCTTGGCGGCACGGTGACGGTGGGCATCGTTTCGGCCCGCAACCGCGAAATCGGTTCCGGCCCCTATGATGATTTCATCCAGACGGATGCGGCCATCAACCGGGGCAATTCCGGTGGTCCGCTTTTCAACATGGATGGTGAGGTGATCGGCATCAACACGGCGATCATTTCGCCGACCGGCGGTTCCATTGGCATCGGCTTCTCCATTCCCTCGGCGCTGGCGATCAAGGTTGTCGATCAGCTGCGCGAGTTCGGCGAGACGCGTCGCGGCTGGCTCGGCGTTCGCATTCAGGAAGTGACCGACGACATTGCCGAGAGCCTCGGCATGGACGAGGCCATGGGTGCGATGGTGAGCGGCGTGATCGAAGGCGGTCCGGTCGATGACGGGTCGATCCAGCCCGGTGACGTGATCATCACCTTCGACGGTCAGACGGTCGAGAATGTGCGCGAACTGCCGCGCATCGTCGCTGAAAGCCCGGTGGGCAAGGAAGTGGATGTCACCGTTGTCCGCAAGGGCGAAGAAGAGACCGTGAAGGTCACGCTCGGCCGTCTTGAAGACAGTGAGAAGCTGGCTTCCACCGAAACGCCGGGCGATGAGCAGGCCGGCGAGAGCGAAGCCGTGTCGTCTGCTGCCGTTCTGGGCATGCACATGGCCGAGCTGAATGACGCGCTGCGCGAGCAGTATGAGATTTCGGCCGATGTGAACGGCGTCGTCATCACCAAGGTGGATGAGGATTCGGTTGCCGCAGACAAGGGCGTTGCCGTTGGCGATGTCATTGTCGAGATCGCCCAGGCGACGGTCTCCACGCCGAAGGAGGCGCTGGACCGTCTTGAGGAGCTGAAAGGGCAGGGTCGCCGCAATGCGCTTCTGATGCTGGCTTCCAAGAATGGCGAGCTGCGCTTCGTGACGCTGCGGATGGACTGATCTTCAGGCAATCTTGCCAGATCAATGCAAAACGGCCCGGAAACGATGGTTTCCGGGCCGTTCTCTTATATTTGGGGAGAAAAGTGCCGGCTATGCCTGCCGGGCTTTCCAGTCCGCGCGGGACAGGCGGTAGAGCACGTGGCGCTTCAGCCCGGGGTGCGTGTCGGGCACGGCGGGATGGTCGAAATCGTCAGCCGCGTCGTGGCGCATACCGATGCGGCGCATGACGGCGGTGGAGCGCTCATTGCCGGCAACCGCAAACGAAACGATTTCATCAAGGCCGAGCGTTTCGAAACCGTGGGCGAGCCATGCGCGCGCAGCCTCGCTGACATAGCCCTTGCCCCAGAATTCAGGCGCAAGCCTCCAGCCGATCTCGATGGCGTCTTCGGGCAGGTTGGAGAGCCCGCGCGGGCGATGCAGCCCAACAAAGCCGATAAGGTCGCCGGTTTCCTTCAGTTCCACCGCTGCAAAGCCGAAACCGTTCTGTTCGATGCCATCGCGGATGAAATCCATCGCTGCGTCGGCGTCCTCGCGGCTGCGACGATAGGGGAAGAACTCCATGATCGTCTCATCGGAGTTGATGTGGTGGAAGAAGGCGCGGTCTTCCTCGCCCCAGTTGCGCAGGATCAGGCGCTCGGTCTCAAGAAGCGTCATGTGACGAAGTCCGCTTCGCGATAGCCCTGCAGGAAGAGAAGGGCGGTGAGGTCGCCATGGTCGATGCGCACCCGCGCCTGTTCCGCAACAGAGGGCTTGGCATGGAGGGCAACGCCGAGGCCGGCCAGAACCAGCATGTCGAGATCATTGGCGCCGTCACCCACGGCCAGCACATCGTCCGGCGTCAGGCCGTGTTCTGCGGCAAAGCGGTTTAGCGCGACGGCCTTTGCCTCCCGCCCCAGAATGGGTTTCCGGACCTCACCGCTCAGCCGGTCACCATCGGTCAAAAGATGGTTGGCCTGCTGCGTGTGGAAGCCGAGTTTTGCGCCGACCGGCCCGGTGAACTGTTCGAATCCGCCCGAGACGAGGGCGGTGAATGCGCCTGCGGCTTTCATCGTGGCGACGAGCGCCGGGCCGCCGGAAGCGAGCGTGATGCGCTTTTCGATCACGCTGTCGATGACGTTGAGCGGCAGGCCTTTTAAGAGCCCGACGCGCTCTTCCAACGCCGGTTCGAAAGCGATCTCGCCATTCATCGCGCGCCGTGTGATGCCGGCAACGGCGTCCTTCAGACCAAGCTCGGCTGCCAGTTCATCAATGCACTCCTGATCGATCATGGTGGAATCCATGTCGGCGATCAGCATCTTCTTGCGCCGGTTGTCGGTCTTCTGCACCGCGACATCGATGGGCGCACCGGCCAGTGCCGCGCGCAGGCGTGCTTCGGCCTCTGCGGCATCGGAACCGGGGGCGAGGGCGATGTCGCAGGCCAGGTTTTCACCCAGCCAGTCGATGGCGCTTGCATCGAGCGCCTCCATGGCCATAGTCGCAACCGCGGGCGTGAGAGCGCGCTTTGCCGGATGAGAGATGAGTGTGGCGACGAGGGACATGAGCGTTTCCGGAATAGTGAGCGGCGGGCATGTTGAATAATGCGATCCTGATAGCGGGGCCGACTGCCAGCGGCAAGTCCGCTCTGGCGCTGGCGCTTGCGCAGGAAACGGGCGGGGTGGTGATCAACGCCGATTCCATGCAGGTCTATGACGTGCTTTCGCTTCTGACCGCGCGGCCCTCTGCCGATGACCTTAAACGCGTGCCGCACTTTCTCTATGGGCATGTGCCGCCATCGGTCGCCTATTCCACGGGCGCGTGGCTCGACGATGTGGCGAAGCTTGTCGAGAGCGGTGCGCTCGAAGGAAAGCGTCCCGTCTTCGTCGGCGGCACGGGGCTTTACTTCCGCGCGCTTCTGGAAGGCATGGCGCCGGTGCCGCCGGTGCCCGATGCGGTGCGCCGGCACTGGCGTCAGCGCATGGAGAAAGACGGGCCGGAGGCGCTGCACGGGCTTCTGGCCGAGCGCGACCCTGACGCCGCTTCCGCCATCGGCACGGGCGATGCGCAGCGCATCACGCGCGCGCTCGAGGTTTTCGAGGCTTCGGGGCGTCCGCTGAGCGCCTGGCAGCAGGAAAACACGCCGCCGCTGGTCGACCGGGCATCCAGCCGCTGCATTGTTCTGGAGCCGGAACGCGAATTTGTCAGACAGCGCATCGGCCAGCGCTTCGACCGCATGGTGGAGGAGGGCGCTCTGGAAGAGGTGAAGGCGCTGCTGGCGCTTGATCTGCCACCCGAACTGCCGGCGATGAAAGCCATTGGCGTGCCCGAACTGGCGGCCTGTCTCAAAAATGAATGCACGCTGGAAGACGCAATCGAGAGGGCGAAAACCGCCACGCGGCGCTATTCCAAACGCCAGGGCACCTGGTTCCGCAACCAGCTTGGCGAAGACTGGCTCCGTGTGCCGCTTTCTTCGGAAAACGCGCTTCCGCGAAGTCTTGCCGGGGTTCTTCAGGCGAGCGCCAAACCGGCGGAATAGAAGCATTCCGCCTGTGGAGATTAACCTTGCGTAAGTGAGACTGTGCGAGAAGGCGATAAAGGGTGTCATTCGGGGCAGGCATGCGTTTCCACAAAGCGGAATCCGCGTTCTTTGTTTTCATTTTGCTGGTGCTGGGCGCGGGTGCCCTGCTTGCCTACGCCTATTGGCTTTTACGCTCCGACATCAGCATTTTTCCGGCTCCGCAGGATCTGAAGAGTTTTATCCAGATTCTGTTCGTCACCGGCGTCCTTCTGGCGACCGCCATCATTTTCGGTATCTTCTTCATCTATCCGCTGATCCGCACCCAGGTGCGCGAGGAGGGGAAGTTACGGGCCATGACGGAAACGCTGAGCGCCCGTTCGGAATCCCTTCAGCACGCCGCCCTGACCGACAGCCTGACAGGCATGCAGAACCGGCGCTTCTTCGATGATGCGCTGCGCGAATATCTGCAGGAGTTCCGCCGCATCGAAAAGCCGGTCGGCCTGATGGTTCTCGATCTCGATCATTTCAAGCAGGTCAACGACACGCATGGTCACGATGTGGGCGACGATGTGCTGCGCGAAGTGGCGCGCTGCCTTAAAGACCTGACCCGCTATCATGATGTGGTCGCGCGCATGGGCGGCGAGGAATTTGCCGTGGTCGCGCCGAACATGAACAATGAATCGCTGGTCAAGCTTGCCGAGCGCATCCGCCGCGCCGTGTCACAGCTGTTGATCGAAGCGAGCAATGTGAACATCCGGGTGACGATCAGCGTCGGCCTGTCCATCTGGGACGGACGGGAATCGGCTGAGGAATTCTACCGTCGTGCCGACAAGATGCTCTATGAGGCCAAACGCCTGGGCCGTAACCGCGTCTGCGCCTGAGAGGCGACACTTTCCCTACGCTCAACTGAAAGAGCTGAACGCTGCGCTGGCGCGTGGCGCGCTACCGCATGCGTGGCGTCCGGCTCCGGCAGCTTGCCGGAACCTTCACGAGCCGTGCACTGAAAAAATGAGGAGCGCTAGCGGTTTCCGAAATGGCCGCGCGACGGCACTGTGTAGCTCGCCGGACGCGCGTAATCGTCGGACGGCCGGGACCATTGTTCGAAGGTCTCGGGCTGAACAGGCGTCCTTGCCGGCCGGGGCCGGTAGTCGCGGTCGCCGGCCTGCATGTCTGCGGGGACGGGCGAGCCGATATCCGGTGGCGACTGCACCTGCGAGCGCATGGAGCGGCCGGCATCGCGCAGATTTGCCACGATCGAGGCGAGATCCACGTCATTGTCGATGTCTTCGGGGCGCGACGCCTTCTTCTTCGCATCGTCCCGCTGGCCCGGAAGCGCATGGGCCGGCAGTTGTTCGAACTTCATGCGCATGGTGGTTGCGACACCCTCGCCAAAGGCGATGGCCTCACGCCGGCCCATGGCCGAGAGGAATGACAGCATGGACGCAGAGGAGTCCGCGATTGCCGAACGGATGATCGCCTTGTCCTGATCGTTGGCGAGCCGCATGGCGAACACGGTGGAGCACTGCGAGAGGACCGTCGGGTCGAGTTCGCCCGGGCGCTGTGTCACCACACCGAGATAGCAGCCATATTTGCGGCCTTCCTTGGCGATGCGCGCGAGCGCATGGCGCGTCGGCGCAAAGCCCAGGCGCGGATCGGCGGGCATGTAGCGGTGTGCTTCCTCGCAGACGACCAGAAGATTGAGCTTTCCGTTGCTCCACAGCGCCAGATCGAAGGCGAGGCGGGCCATGACCGAGCAGACGGAATTGACCACCTCCGGCGGCATGCCGGCCATTTCAAAACAGGTCACCGTCTTGCCGTGGCTGGGGATGCGGAAGAGCCTGCCGATCGTTTCGTGGATCGAATCCTCGATGAGGCGCGAGGCGAACATGAAACGGTAACGCGGATCGTTCTGGGCAGCCTCGATGCGTGTGCGCAGGCTGCGATAGATCGGCCGGTCGGACTTGTTGGCAAGCTGGCCGGTGCGCTCCTCGATTTCCTTCAGCACATCGGCCATGCGGTAGGGGACCGGCGTGTCCGCCGTCAGCCCGCCCGTGTCGTTTGACCGTCGCAGCGAGGCAGCGCTTCCCGGATTGCGGTAGAGATGCTTGGCAGCGGGAATGATCTCGCGCAGCAATTCCACCTCTTCCGTCACCGGCTCGCGGCCCCGGAAAAGCACTTCCACCAGTTCTTCAAGGCGAAACAGCCAGAACGGCAGGTCCAGCGTGTTGGTGTCGATACGCACCGCGTATTCCGGCAGGGCGGAGGCGAATTCATTGTGCGGGTCGAGAATGAGCACGCGCAGATCCGGCCGTGAGGCGATGGTCTTGCGCAGGAGAAGCGATACGGCCGACGATTTGCCGACACCGGTGGTGCCGACCACTGCGAAATGGCGGTTCAGCGTGTCATCCACCGCAATACAGGCATCGATGCTTTCGTCCTGCGACAGCTTGCCGATCACGGCCTGCTGGCGGCCGGCCAGATCGTAGACCGCCTGCAGGTCGCGCGAGCGGATGCGGTGGGCGGGAGCGCCGATATGCGGATATTCCGTGATGCCGCGGTCGAACACGGGCTCGGCGCCACGGTCGCGCACTTCGCCGACCAGCTCGACCGAGATCGCGATGGGGTTCGCCTCGCCATCGCGCCAGCGGTGTTCGGGCCGCTCCACCGCATAGACGAGACCGACCGTGCGGATTGCGCCGAGATTGATGGAGATCATCTTGCCGACGGTCCAGTAATTGGACTGGCCGCTGTCATCGGTGTCGGTCTCGGCGGCAATGGTGGCGCGGGAGCCGTCGCAATGCACGACATGGCCAAGCAGGCGCGTGCGCGGCTGATCGGCTGCGCGCCTTTCCTGAGATGTCGTCTCGCCCTGCGTCGTTCCGCGTTCCACAAACATCATGCCACCCCATTATCCCTAACGCTCAAGGCTAGTGCCGCGAAGTTAAGGCGGCGTGTCGCGGGATGGTTGAGGAGGGGTAAACGGGGCTCTTCAAATTGGGCTTATCAAGCTGGTTGACGATGCGTTCAAGCAACCTTATTGTGCGCAGCCATGATGACAGGAAACATTCTTATCGTAGGAAGGCGCATGGGCAAGGCAGCGTAGCTGTCTGGCGAAAGCACCCCATGCGCGAAACACAGGCTCCCTCGGGGGCCTTTTTTATTGGCCTGGTGTTTCCTTGGGGGCGTTGGGCAGCTAAACAAATCGCCGGTAGAGAGAACGGAAAGACCAAGATGAACAAGGCAGTGTCGGAGCCAGCAGCGGACGCATCCGCCCAAAACGAGATGACGGGCGCAGAGATCGTCGTGCAGGCGCTCAAGGACAATGGTGTCGAGGATATTTTCGGATATCCGGGCGGTGCCGTACTTCCCATCTACGACGAGCTCTTCCAGCAGGAAGATGTCCGGCACATTCTTGTACGCCACGAGCAGGGAGCAGGCCACGCAGCCGAGGGCTATGCGCGCGCCACCGGCAAGGCCGGCGTCATGCTGGTGACCTCCGGCCCCGGCGCTACCAATGCGGTGACGCCGCTGCAGGACGCGCTGATGGATTCCATCCCGCTCGTCTGCATCAGTGGTCAGGTTCCCACCGCACTTATCGGCTCGGACGCCTTCCAGGAGTGCGACACGGTCGGCATTACCCGTCCCTGCACCAAGCACAACTGGCTGGTGAAGGACGTGAACCAGCTTGCCGCGATCATTCACGAGGCCTTCCACGTGGCGACCACGGGCCGCCCGGGACCGGTCGTCGTGGACATTCCCAAGGACATCCAGTTTGCCAAGGGCACCTACACCCCGCCGCAGACCGCGCCGCGCACCAGCTATCACCCGCAGGAGCAGGGCGACATCAACCAGATCAAGGCGGCCATCGAGCTGATGGCCAACGCCAGGCGGCCGGTGATCTATTCGGGTGGCGGCGTCATCAATGCCGGCCCCGAGGCGAGCCACCTGCTGCGCGAGCTGGTGGATCTGACGGGCTTCCCGATCACCTCCACGCTGATGGGACTGGGCGCTTATCCGGCATCCGGCGACAACTGGCTCGGCATGCTGGGCATGCACGGCACCTATGAAGCCAACATGGCGATGCATGACTGCGACGTCATGCTGTGCATCGGTGCGCGCTTCGATGACCGCATCACCGGCCGTCTCGACGCCTTTGCGCCGCATTCGCGCAAGATCCACATCGACATCGACCCGTCCTCGATCAACAAGAACGTGCATGTCGACGTGCCGATCATCGGCGATGCAGGCCGCATTCTGGAAGACATGGTGCGCCTGTGGCGCGCGACCGCGAAGGCCGACAAGGCCGCGCTCAAACCCTGGTGGACGCAGATCGACATCTGGCGCGCACGCGACTCGCTCGCCTACAAGCCGAATGACGACATCATCATGCCGCAATACGCGATCCAGCGGCTCTACGAGCTGACCAGGGAGCGCGATGTCTATGTGACGACCGAAGTCGGTCAGCACCAGATGTGGGCGGCGCAGCATTTCGGTTTCGATGCGCCGAACCACTGGATGACCTCCGGTGGTCTGGGCACGATGGGCTACGGCCTGCCGGCGGCGCTTGGCGTGCAGATCGCGCATCCCGACGCGCTGGTCATCGACATTGCAGGCGATGCGTCGGTGCAGATGACCATTCAGGAGATGAGTGCGGCGGTGCAGCACAATGCGCCGATCAAGATCTTCATCCTGAACAACCAGTATATGGGCATGGTGCGCCAGTGGCAGCAGCTGCTGCATGGCAACCGCCTGTCGCACTCCTATACGGAAGCGATGCCTGACTTCGTCAAACTGGCCGAAGCCTATGGCTGCCACGGCATCATGTGCGACAAGCCGGGCAAGCTGGATGACGCCATCCGCGAGATGATTGAAGTCGACAAGCCGGTGATCTTCGATTGCCGTGTTGCCGCACTCGCCAACTGCTTCCCGATGATCCCGTCGGGCAAGGCGCATAACGAGATGCTGCTTCCCGACGAGGCCAGCGACGAGGCGGTGGCCAACGCCATCGACGAAGAGGGCCGGCAATTGGTGTGACGGTTATGAGGCGTCCTGTCTGAGCGGCAGGACGCTTTGTTTTCAGTCAGTTACACGATGGTTTTGCAAAAGAGATTCATGCAATGAACGCGCAGCTACAACCCACCGGCTCTGCCTATTTCATCACCAAGGAAACCCAGGTTGCCGAGACGCGCACCCTGGCCGTTCTGGTCGACAACGAACCGGGCGTCCTTGCCCGCGTGATCGGCCTGTTCTCCGGTCGCGGCTACAACATCGACAGCCTCACCGTCTCCGAGACCGAGCACGAACGCCACCTTTCGCGCATCACCATCGTGACGCGCGGCACGGGCCATGTGCTTCAGCAGATCAAGCATCAGCTCGAGCGCATCGTTCCGGTGCACCGCGTGGTGGACCTCTCCATCGTCGCCGATGAGCGCGGCCATGACCGCCCGATGGAGCGTGAACTGGCGCTGGTCAAGGTTCGCGGACAGGGCGAGGACCGCGTCGAGGCGCTGCGCCTGGCAGACGCTTTCCGCGCTCAGGTGATCGACGCCAACACCGAGCACTTCATCTTCGAGATCACGGGGCGTGTCTCCAAGATCGAGCAGTTCATCGCCATCATGAAGCCGCTCGGCCTGGTCGAAGTGTGCCGCACGGGCGTTGCCGCCATGAACCGCGGCCCGGAAGGCATGTAGGCGCGGCCTCTCCGTGAACGGATATTTTCTGCGGGCAGGGCGATCTGTATCTTGCCCGCAGGAAAAATAAGGTCAATAATACTGACCTAATTGCCCCTGTGCCGGGCGACCGTTTGGGAGTTGGCGGATGTCGCCGGACGTTTTCCTTGCCCTCTTGGTTTTCTCCTTCGTCGCTTCGGTGACGCCGGGGCCGAACAATTTCATGTTGCTGGCCTCGGGCGTGAATTTCGGTTTCCGCCGCACCATCCCCCACATGCTTGGCATTGCCGGTGGCTTCGCGTCGCTCCTGCTCGCGGTTGGCTTCGGGCTTGGCGCTGTTCTGACGGCGTTTCCCGCGCTCCACACGATCCTGAAAATCGCCGGCGGGGCCTATCTTCTCTACCTCGCCTGGCGCATCGCCATGTCGCGCGCGCTGGGGCAGGGCGGTGAAGGCAATGCGCAGCCGATGACGTTCCTGCAGGCCGCCGCGTTCCAGTGGGTCAATCCGAAGGCCTGGGTCATGGCGTTGACCGCCATGGCGGTCTACACCGACCCCACAGCACCTTTCGCGACGGTTCTCCTTGTCGCGCTCGCCTTCGTCATCGTGAATTTCCCGAGCGTTTCCGTCTGGGCCGGGTTCGGCGTGGTTCTGCGCGGGTTTCTGGCCGATCCCGTGCGGCTCAAATGGTTCAACATCGTCATGGGGCTGGCGCTCGCCGCCACCTTATGGCCGATGATGCGCTAGCATTCGCGGGCAGGCTGACAACAATCCATTCCACAAAATGCGGGGTGAGCGGGTCTCTCAGCCACAATTTCTGCGGCTAGATAGTTAGTTGGCTATATGATTGAATGCGCCCCGCGTGAAACGCGGAGCGAGCAAATGGCGGAATTCGACGAGGCCGCCCTTACCTGGCGACTGTTTCTGGTGACGTCTGGCATATGCCTTGTGCTGTTGGCCATAGGCTGGGTGACCTGTGAGCGCGCCGAGGAGAAGCCGCTGCTCGCCGTCCTGGGCGGTGGTTTCACGATCGATCACAACTCTTCGGAAATTCACTACGATCTGGCGGTGCGGGAGATCCGCCATCTGCGCCACGGCATGATCATCGAGGCCGACTTCGAAGACCCTGCGGGCAATGGCTATTATGTGGTGCGCGAGCGCGTGCAGCGCTGGCGCAAGCGCTACAGCCTGCGTTCACCGCCCGTTTGCGGGGTGCGGGCGCGCAAGCGCTATCTCGTCATGCTGCGGGTTCTGAACGATCAGGGCGAGGAAGAGCTGTGGAGCGACATCATCTATGTGAGCAGCCATCTGGGCGAAGACGTGATGCCCGAGCCGCCCCTGACCACCTGGCCCGGCCGGGACCTCTCGCCGCACGCGCGCTAGGGGGCGGACACCGGTTTCAATGCCCTGCTGCATTGATGTCTTGCGTGGTTCGACAGGCTCACCATGAGGGAGGCCGGCTTTGCGTCAGAGGCTTGTTCCATGATGCTTCAGACGGGTTTTTGCCGTCCCATACCCCACCCTCATGGTGAGCCTGTCGAACCACGCACAACACTGTTGCAATGGGTTTGAGCACGAATGGCGTGAGCGATCCTGCTGCCTCCGGTGTGATTGCAGCCTGTTCATTTCGGGCCGAATCTGCTTTCTGGACGGCATGGAATTCTCCCCGCAACAGGATGCAGCGCTTAACGCTGTGGCGAGCTGGCTCAAGGCCGGTCAGACCCAGGTTTTCCGTCTGTTCGGCTACGCCGGAACGGGCAAGACCACGCTGGCGCGCTATTTCGCAGAGCATGTCGATGGCGAGGTGCAGTTCGCCGCGTTCACCGGCAAGGCCGCGCAGGTGCTGCGCTCGCGCGGCGCCAAGAATGCCCGCACCATCCATTCGCTGATCTATCGCCCGCGCGGCGAGGAAGAGGTGGAAGACGAGGTTACGGGACGCACCTCCATGTCGCCCACCTTCTCGCTCAACCGCCAGAGCCCCATCGCCAAGGCTGCGATGGTGATCATCGATGAATGCTCCATGGTGGATGAGGCGCTTGGCCGCGACCTCCTGTCCTTCGGCACGCCGATCCTCGTTCTGGGCGATCCCGGCCAGCTTCCGCCGATTTCCGGTGGCGGGTTCTTCACCGAGCATGAGCCGGATCATCTCCTGACCGAAATCCACCGGCAGGCGCGCGACAATCCCATCATCCAGCTTGCGCTCGATGTGCGCGAGGGGCGGGATATCTCCTATGGGGATTATGGTGCGGCCAGGGTCATTTCAAAGGCCGAGGTCGATCAGGATCTGGTGCTTTCGGCCGATCAGGTGCTTGTCGGCACCAACCGCACGCGCCGCCGCTACAATCAGCGCCTGCGCGAACTGAAGGGGTTCGACGCCGACTATCCGCAGGCCGGCGACAAGCTGGTGTGTCTGCGCAACGATCCCGCCAAGGGGCTGTTGAACGGCTCGCTGTGGAAGGTGATGACCTCGTCGCGCGAGACCGTGAAGCCGGGCATCAACCTGCTGGTCTCGCCCGAAGAGGACGATCCCGATCGCGGCGTGGCCAAGATCAAGCTTCTAAAGGCGGCGTTCGAGGATCCCACGGCGGAAATTCCGTGGCAGACCAAGAAGCGTTACGACGATTTCGACTATGGCTACGCGCTGACCGTGCACAAGGCGCAGGGTTCGCAGTGGGATGAGGTGGTGCTCTTTGATGAGAGCTATGCCTTCCGCGACACGCGCCAGCGCTGGCTCTACACCGCCATCACCCGTGCCTCCGAGCGCCTGACCATCGTGCGCTAAAGCATTTTGCAGCCGGATGCGCGCATCCGGCGTCGCATAAATGCGGGAAAGCAAAGAGCATTTTGCAGTCGGATGCGCGCATCCGGCGTCGCAGAAATGCGGGAAAGCAAAGAGCCTTTTGCAGTCGGATGCGCGCATCCGGCGTCGCAGAAATGCGGGAAAGCAAAGAGCCTTTTGCAGTCGGATGCGCGCATCCGGCGTCGCATAAATGCGGGAAAGCAAAGAGCATTTTGCAGCCGGATGCGTCCATCCGGCGTCGCATAAATGCGGGAAAGCAAAGAGCATTTTGCAGCCGGATGCGTCCATCCGGCGTCGCATAAATGCGGGAAAGCAAAGAGCATTTTGCAGCCGGATGCGTCCATCCGGCGTCGCATAAATGCGGGAAAGCAAAGAGCATTTTGCAGCCGGATGCGTCCATCCGGCGTCGCATAAATGCGGGAAAGCAAAGAGCATTTTGCAGTCGGATGCGCGCATCCGGCGCAGCGCAAATGCGAAAGGGCGCTCATTGCCGGTCAGCCCGGCGGCGGGGCCGGTTCCGCGCCCAGCCAATTCCAGGCGTCCTCCACCTTCTCATAGGGAAAATACTCCATCTCCATGGAGAAGAACGGGCGGAAGAAGGCGATGGTCGTGCCCATCCAGGCCGGTCCGCCGGCCACTGCATATTTGCGGATATGCTTCAGTGCGTTGGTCTTGCCGATCATCGTCTGTTCCTTGAAGGCGGCATGCCAGTCGAAGCCTTCATAGTCGTGAATGATGACCAGCACGTCGATCTTGTCGTGCACTTCATAAGCGCCTTCGAGAAGACCGTAGAGGTTTTCCATGTCGGCTGCCGTGATGTGGCCGACGATCTCGAAGGCATAGGCGTCGTCGCGGTCTGTCTCGATGCGCCGCACATTGGGGGGATTCTCATTGACGGTCATGGTCTGCTCCTGACGTTTTCCGGCTTGCCTCTATCGACCCGGTTTGTCTGTATCGACAACGCGATCTGGGCCTGTCCGTTCCGACCCGAACGCGGTATGGAGCGATGGTAACGCATCGAGCGCAACAGAAAAGCGGGACGCAACAATGCCGGCAAAACTCTCCGTCAATCTCAACGCTGTCGCCATGCTGCGCAACCGGCGCGATCTGCCATGGCCGAGCGTGACCGGGCTTGGCCGCATCGCGCTTCAAGCGGGCGCCTGCGGGCTGACCGTGCATCCGCGCCCCGACCAGCGCCATATCCGTTTTTCCGACCTGCCGGAGATCCGCGCGCTGCTTGATGACGAGTTTCCCGGCCGCGAGTTCAACATCGAGGGCTTTCCCACCGAGGAATTCCTGGCGCTCGTCGAAGAGCATCAGCCCGAACAGGTGACGCTGGTGCCCGACGATCCGGCACAGGCCACCTCCGACCATGGCTGGGACTTTGCCGGGCAGGGCGGTTTTCTAAAACCCGTCATCGCGCGGCTCAAGAAGCAGGGCTTTCGCGTCTCGCTTTTTGCTGACCCTGATCCCGATCAGGTGCCGGCGGCGGCAGCGCTCGGGGCGGACCGTATCGAGCTCTACACCGGCCCTTATGGCGGTTGCCATGATGATTCCGAAAAGGCCTCTATCGAACTGGAAAAGCTCGGCAAAACGGCGGACGCCGCTGCCGCGCACGGGCTCGGCGTCAATGCCGGTCACGATCTGACGGTGGCGAACCTTCCGGCCCTTGCGCGCCGCATGCCGGAACTCTGCGAGGTTTCCATTGGCCACGGTCTCACCGCCGACGCGCTGGAATACGGCATGGCGGAAACCGTGCGCCGCTTCATCCGCGCCTGCGAGGGCTGATCCACCTCCAAATCGCCCGCAAATGGTCACGGCATTGCCCAGACCGTTAACGCGCATGGACAGGGTTTCTTAGGATTCCCTGACCTATGCATGGGGTGGGTTTTGAGGTGTTTTCATGCGTATCGTTGCAGTGACCGTGCTGCTCGCGCTGGCGTTGGCAGGCTGTGCCTCGACGCCGCGCAGCATCAACAATGTTTGTACCGTGTTCGAGCAGAAGCAGAGCTTTTTCGGCGGCTGGTATACGCAGGCCAAGCGCGCCGAGCGCAAATATGGCGTGCCGGCGGAAGTGCTGATGGCCACCATCCGCATCGAATCCGGCTTCGACGCCGATGCGCGCCCGCCGCGCCGCAAGCTGCTCGGCTTCATTCCGTGGAAGCGCGCCTCCAGCGCCTATGGTTATTCGCAGGCGCTTGATGGCACCTGGCAGCGCTACAAGCGCGAGACCGGCAATGTGATGGCGCGGCGCAGCAGCTTCGCCGATGCGGTGGATTTCGTCGGCTGGTATCACCAGACCAGCAACCGCACCAATGGCGTGGCGCTCAACGACGCCTACAGCCTTTATCTGAACTATTATGCCGGCCATGCGGGCTATCGGCGCGGCGTATGGCGCAACAATCCGCAGATGCAGAAATCCGCCCGCAAGGCGGCGACCATGTCCAGCAATTACGGCCGCCAGATGCGCCAGTGCGGGCGCTGAACGACCTGCTTCCAGCGGTCTCCACTCTTCATTGCATAGCGAAACGCTCTCATTCATTCTTCTTGGACAATTGCGGGCGCCGACTTTGAAGCCCTTCTCCCCGCGCGCGGGGAGAAGGAGGCTGCCCGACCGTCCCGCCCAACCGCCCAATGCCGCACGCCGTTAAACGACCAGGCCCCACCGTCGAGGCCCCCTTCTCCCCGCGCGCGGGGAGAAGGAGGCTGCCCGACCGTCCCGCCCAACGGCCCAATGCCGCACGCCGTTAAACGACCAGGCCCCACCGTCGAGGCCCCCTTCTCCCCGCGCGCGGGGAGAAGGAGGCTGCCCGACCGTCCCGCCCACCGGCCCAATGCCGCACGCCGTTAAACGACCAGGCCCCACCGTCGAGGCCCCCTTCTCCCCGCGCGCGGGGAGAAGGAGGCTGCCCGACCGTCCCGCCCACCGGCCCAATGCCGCACGCCGTTAAACGACCAGGCCCCACCGTCGAGGCCCCCTTCTCCCCGCGCGCGGGGAGAAGGAGGCTGCCCGACCGTCCCGCCCACCGGCCCAATGCCGCACGCCGTTAAACGACCAGGCCCCACCGTCGAGGCCCCCTTCTCCCCGCGCGCGGGGAGAAGGAGGCTGCCCGACCGTCCCGCCCAACCGCCCAATGCCGCACGCCGTCAAACGACCCGGCCCCACCGTCAAGGCCCCCTTCTCCCCGCAAGCGGGGAGAAGGTGAGGATGAGGGGCGGGCGCCAGGTTCCGCGAACCCCGCAATATGGCGAGACTTTCATGCGCCGCGGCAGCCCCTCATCCCCCTGCCGGGACCTTCTCCCCGCAAGCGGGGAGAAGGAGGCTGCCCGCCCGGCCCGCCCACCCCCCCAATGCCGCACCCCGTAAAACGACCAGGCCCCACCGTCGAGGCCCCCTTCTCCCCGCAAGCGGGGAGAAGGTGAGGATGAGGGGCGGGCGCCAGGTTCTGCGAACCCCGCAATATGGCGAGACTTTCATGCGCCGCGTCAGCCCCTCATCCCCCTGCCGGGACCTTCTCCCCGCAAGCGGGGAGAAGGTGAGGATGAGGGGCGGGCGCCAGGTTCTGCGAACCCCGCAATATGGCGAGACTTTCATGCGCCGCGGCAGCCCCTCATCCCCCTGCCGGGACCTTCTCCCCGCAAGCGGGGAGAAGGAGGCTGTCATCCACGTGGAGCGCTTCCGCTTTTCCTGAAAAGCTCATAGCCAGAGCCCGGCCTGACCGCCTATCTTCATCGCTGGGCCCCGTATCCACCGGATGCGGGGCCGATGCCGTTTCGCAGGGCCGGGCAGGCGAGGGACGCAATCTCCCCGGACCCTGTGGCAAAGCGGCTTGCATTTTGTTTTTCCCTATGACAGAACCGTACCGTACGGTACGATCCGTAAACGGGAACAGAGACCTTCGTGCGCCACATGTCGGAAATGCAGGATACATTCACACCGCGCCAGCGCGCGGTTCTGGACAAGGCGCTGGGCCTCCTGCTGGAAGGCGGCGAGCGCGCGCTGACGACCGCCGGGCTGGCGCGCGCGGCCAACTGCTCCAAGGAAAGCCTCTACAAATGGTTCGGGGACCGCGACGGTCTTCTGGCGGCCATGATCTCCCATCAGGCGAGCAAGGTGCGCGCCCAGATCGACGGCGGCGAGCGGCTGGATCTTGGCCGGTTCCGCACGCATCTGGTGGATTTCGCAAATGACCTCTTGCAGGTTCTCGGTGGAGATGTATCGCTGGCGCTTAACCGGTTGGCCATTGGACAGGCGAGCCGGGAAGGTAGCCGGCTTGGCGCGCTTCTTATTGAGCGGGGTCGGCATGGTATTGATAAACGTGCCGGCGCGCTTTTGGAGGCCGGCAGGCAGCGCGGCCTTATTGCCTATCACGACCGCGAAACTGCCTATCACACATTATACGGCCTGATCGTGCGCGACCTTCATGTGCGCATGCTTCTGGGCGAGGCCGGTGTGCGCCGGCCTGAACATTATGCCGCCCTTGCAGAAGAGGCGGTGGACCAGTTTTTCGTGCTTTTCGGGGTGCGGAAAAACGAGACGACCGGCCGCGACAGCGTCTAAGGCGGTCGAAGGTGAACAACAGTCAGTTGGATCAGGAAAGGAATTGAGTATGCGGGTGTATTATGATCGCGATGCCGATCTCAATCTCATCAAGAGCAAGAAGGTCGCCATTATCGGTTATGGCAGCCAGGGTCGCGCGCACGCGCTGAACCTGAAGGATTCCGGCGCCAAGGAAATCGCCGTGGCGCTGCGTCCGGGTTCTGCAACCGCCAAGAAGGTCGAGGCCGATGGCCTCAAGGTGATGTCGGTGGCCGAGGCTGCTGCATGGGCCGACCTGATGATGATGGCCACGCCCGACGAGCTGCAGGCCGGCATCTACAATTCCGAGATCGCGCCGAACATCCGCGACGGTGCGGCCATTGCCTTCGCGCACGGCCTCAACGTGCATTTCGGCCTGATCGAGCCGAAGAAGACCGTCGACGTGCTGATGGTCGCGCCGAAGGGCCCGGGCCACACCGTGCGCGGCGAATATGAGAAGGGCGGCGGCGTGCCGTGCCTGGTCGCCGTTCATCAGGACGCTTCCGGCAATGCGCTGGACCTCGGCCTGTCCTACGCCTGCGGCGTTGGCGGCGGCCGTTCGGGCATCATCGAGACCACGTTCCGCGAAGAGTGCGAGACGGATCTGTTCGGTGAGCAGGTCGTTCTGTGCGGCGGTCTGGTCGAGCTCATCCGCGCCGGCTTCGAGACGCTGGTCGAGGGCGGTTACGCTCCCGAAATGGCCTATTTCGAGTGCCTGCACGAAGTGAAGCTGATCGTCGACCTCATCTATGAGGGCGGCATTGCCAACATGAACTACTCGATCTCCAACACCGCTGAGTGGGGCGAGTATGTCTCTGGCCCGCGCATCATCACGGCGGAGACCAAGGCAGAGATGAAGCGCGTTCTGCACGACATCCAGTCCGGCCGTTTCACCACTGAGTGGATGCAGGAGTGGCACGCAGGTGCGGCCCGCTTCAAGGCGACCCGTCGCCTGAACGACGAGCATCCGATCGAGGAAGTTGGCGAGAAGCTGCGCGGCATGATGCCGTGGATCTCCAAGAACAAGCTGGTGGACAAGGAAAAGAACTGATCTTTTCCAAAGTCTCAGACAGAAGGCCGCGGCATCGCCCGCGGCCTTTTTCTTTGCCGGTCTTTAGCCTGCCTGTCCCGCGATGAAACAGGTTTCTGGCACGGATTTCGCTGCATGACCCGCAAGAACCGCATGCGCCTCTTGCTGCCCGTCTGGCGCGCCTGACGGGTATGGAGGTTCGTCTGCAGTATCTGCAAGGCCGACAGAAAGCTTTTTGGTTCGCAAGTGTGGTAAATGCGACCAGATGCAAATACATTTTGTGTGGCAAGCAATGAGAGTGCGCACCCTTTGATTAATCGGCTGAAAATCTGGCTGGGTTCAAAGCCCTGGTTTTGGAAATTGCGAGCGGGGCTCGGGCAGTTCCGGTTTATATTCGAGCGTAGCACTTATAAGAGGCGCACCTTAGTCACCAAAGCAACGTCAAACGTTCGCATCTTGGGCTCGTTCGCATGGGGCGGCATGAAGAGCCTATTTTGGGTTGTTTTGGGGTTGGCGGCACTGATATTTGTAGAAGATTATGCAATAGATAGTCAGTATTGGCACGAAACGCTCAGTGTAGACGATAAAGCGTTCAATATTGATCAACTCCGGTTGTACGCTCAGCTGCTCACTGCGATTTTCTCGATCTACTTTGCAACGATTGGCATCATTTTAAGTGCGGGCTACACCAGACTTCGCCGAGATATCATCCGTATGCTTACCAATGAGCAGGTGGGTAGTGTTTATTCTCGGGTCTTGGTGCTCGCGGCGATGTTCTGTTTGGCAGCGACGGCTTTGCCCTCATTTGGATTTGAACCGGGGCTGTTTGTCTATATCGCCGGAACGGTTTTGACCTTGTTGAGTTCTCTAGCCTTGTTTCCGTTGGGCCAGAGGCTATTCAATTTTTTTGACCTAAATGTACTTGTTCATAGCGAAATACTTCCCAGTATTGCGCGCCATATCGAAGGTGCAGCGAACCGCAAGAATTCCATTTCGTTGGCCTGCCATCATTCAAAAGCTGCGCGACATGCTCTTGAGCAACTCTCGTACATCGATGATCGGATAAAAGCCGACAAAGAGAGTCTAGACGACAACTTACCCGCGTTGACCGAGGACCATACGGCTTTGCTTCTGTACTACCTTCAGAAGAAACACAAAATTGACCAAGATAGCTACTGGTTCCCGAGGCGCAGTAAGCACAAGCAGTGGTTTTTCGCCGGCGACACCGCAACGTCTATGGCGTTACAAACAAGCAGTCAGCAAATGCTGGTAGAGGAGAAGCCTGACCATCAGTGGTTCGAAACCGAGATCGTCGACCGGCTTGCGGGCCACATTGAGCTCGCGTTTAAGGTTGAAGACTTCGACCTCGCGCTGAAACTTCTCGCTCACTTCTCAACTCGAGCTTCAGTGTATGCGGCACAATTCCAGTTCAGCCTCGGTATGCAGGAGATCAAGAGGTTTAAGGAGATCATTGAGCAAAACTTGGCGACTGAGGACGCTTCAATGCAAGCAAATGCGGGGATGACAAGGGTTGCCATAGCTGATGCATGGGCAGCACTGGGAAGTAATCTGTGTCTAGAAGCTCTTCGCCGGATGCTAACCTTCGAGAAAGAGCTGAAACGCTTCTTCGATGCCGACGACTGGAGCGAAAATTCCCTGCGCAATCTCCCTGCATTTCTGCAAGTAGAACTCGCGTTCATCGTTGAACGCATAGCGTTCGAGCAAGAGATAGAAGGACACCGTCTTTCCAAGCCAAAATACGTCCAGCAGTTGGCTGTCCAGAAGTTGTTGCAACACTACGCGAAAATCCTGCCGGAAGTATGCAGTTTTTACGAAAACGTAGTTCCAGAATTCGTGGCCACGTTGACGAAATTAAAAATGTCTGAGGCTGCTACTCAAGTTGTCCTAGCAAGCCTCCATAGTCATTGGAAACTTCCGCGCTGGTTCGACGAGGTAGCCGAACTCTTTAACCGGTATCGCGAGTTTGGACACTACACGGAAGCACAATACACGCTACCAACCATCGACGTTACCGAGATGTCCAAGCAGGTGTTAGCGTCGCGAGATGCCGCGCTTGCAACGCTCGGCAGCGGGGCGACTGTAGGACACATTTTCGAGCCGAAACACAATGAGGAACTGCCGGATCATTTTGGGCAGATTTATTTCGAACTAGCCGAAGCATGCATACGTTCGCTGGAGCAAGACGACACAGATAAGCTGGACAAAGTCCTCCCGATGTTTATGGCGCTTGCATTTCTGGCGGCGGACTCCAGATTTGCAGACCCAACTCTCGACATCAATCACGAATTCCGGCTTCATCTCATTTCAACTGTGATCAACGATTTGGCGTCCGTCTTGGGCTTCGCCATTCTCTACGGAGCATACTTCGACAATGATAAATTGTCGGAGGGTGCCTTGGCCAAGTTCGATGCTTGGATAGGGCAAGTCGATGACAAGCAACTATACCTCAAGAGGATGCTACTGCTCTCTGACCCGCACAGCTTCAGTATGAGTGCGTCACCGCGTGGATTGATCCGGACCAATTGGAAAATGTCGTTCGAAAATCGCGCGCGACATGACGGTTTTGGGGACCGGATGGGGATGACGCGAGGCGAACAGCACCCGAACAAAATTGTGAGGGAGTTTCTAAACTCGCATTCTGATGCGTCTCATCTCTTCTTTGCAAAACATGTTTTGCCGAATATCGAAGCCACTGACATGAAGATAGACTACCAGATTACCAGTCTTGCATGTCGGCTGCACGAGGAACCTGAAGAGGTTCAGCATGAAGATATTTAGGGCGGAACCTTTGCGTCATTATCGCTTTGATGACGTGCGCCTTGGTTTTTTTGATCGGCTATTCGTCACAGTCGAAGAAGATAGACCGGATTTAAATCGGCAAATGTTTAAAGAAGATTTCGCTGATATTTTCAACTATGCCAACCGTAGTAGCGGAAAATTTTTTGACATTTCGTCGAATGACGAAGATCTGACCGAACGATTGCTCTCAAATGTCCATACCAGATACGGACCCCACCCTGTCGATAAGACAGTTCGTGAGTGGGTAGAAGTCATCGCCCAATCGCTCGTCTGGTTCGGTGCGGCTTACTATTCCCTGACTGATGACACGGAGCGTGACGATATTCACATAGCTTCGTTCGGCTCAAGTGGCGTTGTGCATCTCTTCGGCACACATATTCAGTGGGTGCCAAAGCGCACCGTAAGACACTGGGATCGAGACGACGAACTGGTTTCTAGAGAAATACGCATCCTGGATTCAGCTAAAGTGATGTGCTTTGTGATACCCAAAGCAATGAAGCGCATGCTTTCTCTGCAGAACAGGACCTTGGCTGCCATAGATAAGCACCAGTTTAGGGTGACAGACTTCCACCCTCAGCCCACGCACGAGAATCCAAACCCAACCAACCATTTCGATTTCAGCTTTTGGCGGGACACGCAAGAGCGTGCTCAGTACCGTTCCACGCGCGCCACCGGCTGGAACGGCAGAAAATATGACTCGTCCAAGCGCTCCGACTTTTTTGATTGTCACCGACTAATTCGGTTCCGGCGCAACCAACTTGTGCTAAGAGATAACATTCTGAGCCAGCTCAGTTCCGAGCTCTCAAGGGTTGGTAAGGGCTACAACTCCGAATTTATCGTAGAAATATCTGGAACAGATAAGCTGCCGAGTGTTGCATACCTCAACGAATTAGAAGCAAGGTTGATCCGGGAAGAAGCGAGTTTCAGCGAAATCATCGACTATTGCTTGAAGTGCTGAATGACCGGTTCAGCTGGCCGCGCCGCAGCATTCTGCAAACCTGACGAGCGGCAGGTTTCGCGTCGCGCCATTCGCTCCGCCCTCAATCCCACCCCTTCAACCCCAGGAGCTTCTCCCCCAGCTCCGTGAGCTTCGCCGTCTTAGCGTTCTTCTTCTCCCATTCGCGGGGGTCGCCGGGGAAGGCGTCGCGTTTGGGGTGGTCGCGTTCGCGCCACAGGCGGATGCGTTCGCGCCGTTCCGCCTCGTTCTCGAACTCGGCCGGATGCATCGACACATATTGCGCCATCCGCACCCGGTCCTTTGAATGGTTGGGCCGCACGCCATGCGCCAGAAGCGAGTTGAAGATCAGGAGGTCGCCCGCTTCCATGTCGATATTGGTGATCGAAAGGCCCGTTATGTCCGGGTGCATCGGGTCGCGGTCGGCGGGCTGGGTTTTCACCCATTCGTCAAAATGCTCGAACAGTTCGGGAATGCACTGGAAACCGCCCACATCGCCGTCCTGCTTCTTCAGGCTCAGCACGCCCTGAACGCCTATGGGCAGCGGGCGGAGCGAGGTGTCGGCGTCCCAGTGGATGAAGCCATCGGGATTGCCCGGGCTCTTCTTCGGCACGTTCAGATTGGCGCGGTCGATGGTCACCCACAGATCTTCGCGGTCCCATATGTCCACGAAGGCGTCATAGATGCGCGGCTCCATGCGGTTGTCCCACAGATACTGGTGATTGTAGATCTCCAGCATGCCGGTGTTGTTGAGCTCCTTCATCTTGTGCGCGCGGCGCTGCGGGGCATACCAGGTGGAGGGATCGTTCGGGTCTTTCTCGTCGAACGCCCACAGGAGCTCCGCCAGCCGCTCGACATTCTCGCGCGGCACGGCCTGCCTTACGATCACATAGCCTTTGGTGATCCAGTGCTGCCAGTCGTCCCTGGAGAGAACGCGCAGCGGCAGGGTCTTCTCGATGTCCTTGAGCTGTGAGCCGACCTTGGTCGACGAGGGATGCGCATCGCGCTTGATGGCTGCTTCCTGCATGGCTTCCTCCCAGATATCCTGCCTTGCAAGCCTAGCGCGCTTGCGCGGGCGGTGTTGTACTCACATGGCCGATATTGATACTATTCTGGCGTCATGGCCTGTGAGTGCGCTCTATGAGACCGTTTCTGGAAAAACTGCCCGCCATTCCCGGCGCGTCGTGGAGCCTGTTGAACCGGCGGCTGGAGGAGGGCATTCCCTTCGAATGGCACCACCATCCCGAATATGAGTTGACGCTGACGCTTAATTCTCAGGGGCAGCGTTTTGTCGGCGATCATGTGGGCGAATATGGCGATGGCGATCTGGTTCTGGTGGGCGCGAACCTGCCGCACACCTGGGCCTCGCGCACCCGGCCGGACCCCGCGCACCCGCATGTGGCGCTGGTCATGTGGTTTCGCCATGAATGGGCGCAGGTGCTGGGCGAGGGGTTTGCCGAGTTGCGGCCCATTGCCGGGCTTCTGGCGCGGGCGGAGGCGGGGCTCGCCTTTTCGCCGCAGGCGGCTGCGCGCGCCCGGCCGATGATCGAGGCGCTGTTCGAGGCGGAGCTGGCCGAGCGCTTTCTGGCGCTGGTGCGGGTGCTTCTGGTTCTGGCCGGGGATGACGGGGCCGCGCCGCTGGCGGGCACGGTTGCCGCCCGTGATCTCGACAGCACCGACCGCGAGCGCATCGACCGCGTGCTGCTTCACATTCACAGGCATTATGCCGCCGGCATCGCCAATGAGGATCTGGCCGGGATCGCGGCGCTCAGCCCGTCCGGCCTGCACCGGCTCTTTCGCCGCCACATGCGCACCAGCATTTCAGACTATGTGATGCGGCTGCGCATCGGCGAGGCGTGCGCCCGGCTTTCATCCGGTGATCAGCCCATCGGCCATGTGGCCGAGGCCGTCGGCTATCGCGCTTTGGCCAATTTCAACCGCCAGTTCAAGGCGCTGCGCGGCATGACGCCACGCGCCTATCGCGCACTCTTTCGCGGTTGATGGGTGGGGGGGGCTGTTGGCTTTCGGGGACGGCGAGCACTGTGAAAGGTCTGATACGCCATCAGTGATGCACAGTGCATGATGGCGCGTTGCATTAATGTCGTGCGTGGTTCGCCCTTCGACAAGCTCAGGAAGCTCACCATGAGGGAGGGGTGGGGCTTTGCGGTGCGTCTGGCTCCGGGACTGCAGTGATTAACCCACCCCCTCATGGTGAGCTTCCTGAGCTTGTCGAAGGGCGAACCACGCACAACGCTGCTGCAACAGGATCGAGCGCACCTGAAATCCTCATATACCCCACGTCGTGGCACCCGACCGGGCCAATCGCGCCCTAACGCCCATAAGGCGAAACACACGCTCTGCGCGCCCCTTTATAAGGCTGGAACGTGTTGTCGTGCGCGCGGTAGGAGCGATAGCGGTCGTGACACCAGGCAAGATGCGCCGCGCGGGCATCGTGGCCGGGATAGGCCCGCCTTGCGGTGCGGCGCTGTTCCGGCTGCCGTTCATAGCGCCAGTGAAAGCTGTGCGCGCCATGGCGCGGGCGCAGGATCGGCCGGCCGGGTCCGTAGACATCGTTGAAGCCATAGAATTCGCCGGCAAAGCGGCCATGGGGATCGTGCCAGCGTGACCAGAAGGGCACGGCGCGGTCGCGCCAGCGGCGTTCGTGGGTGCAGCGCTCGCGCCAGTGCCGGCGGTGTGCTTCGCCAAGCGTGAGCTGCATGCGGCCCGGAAACAGCCGGCGCATGGCGCGGCGCTCGTTCCAGCCATCGGCCCAGCCATCGGCCCAGTCATCGGCGCAGGCGCGGTCCGCATTCGCCCAGCCGACGAGGCTGCCGGCAGAAGTCGTTTCAACACCGAGCAGGCAAAACAGGGCAATCAGGATAAGTCTCAGATGAAACATGAGGCGCAACTCCAGGGTGACGTCCTGAAGCCTATGCGTGCTGTTTCGATTTAAAAGTCTGATTGTATTCAGACTTTTTGAAAATTCAGATTGCCCGGGTGAACGAAAAATGGCGCAGCTTTCGCCGCGCCATTTCGTGTTCCGTCAGACCGGTGCCCTATCGATAATAGGGCGAGATGCAGCGCTTGCGCGGGCCGTGATAGGGCTGGAACGTGTTGTCCGACGCGCGATAGGAGCGGTAGCGGTCATAGCACCAGTTCACATGTGCGCGCGAAAGCCTTACCGGCCGGCGATACTGCGGCGGGCGCACATAGCGCGGACGGTAGTAATACGGGGCAGGGCGGCCGAACTCGAAATAGAAGCCGGCGCTTGGGCCCCGCCTGTGCCAGTCGCGGCGATTGTGGCGGTGCCGCCATTTGCGACGGTCATTGTGCCTGCGCCAGTTCCGGCGGTCGCGGCGGTCAACCTGCACGACGGGCGCCTGCGTTGCAGAGCGCTCGACCGCGTTTGTCGTCGCGCTGCCGGCAATGCCCAGTGCATTGGCGTTGGCCGGTGCGCCGATGACAGCGAAGCCTAACGCAAGCAGCCCTGAACAGGCGATGTTGACGAGATTGCGTTTCATGATGGTCTCCTGTTTTCAGGCGCCCCCAAGATGCCCTTCAACCCCATTTTTCAAGAATTGTTGCATGTGCTGATGGTATCATAACCAATCATATCCACCATGAACGCGTGATGAATGAGACGGTTGCGAGACGGGTTCGTAAAAACGCGGGCTTGTATTCATCGCCATGCCGGTTAAACGTGCATGCATGTCCCTCCGCCTTGCCACATTCAACGTCGAAAACCTGATGAACCGGTTCGATTTCTCCGGTTTCCGCAATGATCTGCGCAGGGATCGCGCGCTCGCGCTCTATGAGATCGAGGACGAGGCGCATTACCGTGCGCTGGAGCAGGCCCGCGCCATTGCGCTGACGGATGATGCGCGCCAGCTGACGGCGCTGGCCATTGCCGCAACGCGCGCGGACATTCTGTGCCTTCAGGAGGTCGACAATCTCGCAGCGCTCAAGGCGTTCGAATATGGCTATCTGTTCAAGATGATCGGCAATGGCTACCGGGAGAAATATTCCGCTTCCGGCAATGATTCCCGCGGCATCGATGTGGCGGTGATGATGCGGCCGGAGACCGCGCATGGCCAGCCCATCGAGTTCGTGCGCATGACCAGCCATGCGCATCTGACCTTCGCCGATCTCGATCTGCACAATGAGGAACTGGCCGAACTTGGCATCGAGCCGCATGAGCGCATTTTCCGGCGCGATTGTCTGGAGCTGGACATCAAGGTCGGTGGCCGGCCGCTCACGCTTTATGTGGTGCATTTCAAGGCGATGAGCCCGCCGCGCAATGGCATGGACGGGCGCACGGCTTCCATGCCGGTGCGCATGGCCGAAGCGGCGGCGGTGCGGCACATCATCGAGCAGCGTTTTGGCGGTGCTGAACGGGCGGCGGAAAAGCGCTGGGTCATTTGCGGCGATCTCAACGATTATCGCGAGCGCGTCATCATCACCGGTGAGGCGCATCTGGGCTATCGGTTCGAGCCGGCGACGGAAGAACAATCGAGCGTTAATGCGCTGACGGCGGGCGATTTCTGCGAAAACCTCGTGGAGCGCCGCCCGGAAATGGACCGCTGGACGCTTTATCACACGCGCGGGCCGGAAGAGCGGCATCTGTGCCAGCTCGACTATCTTCTGGCGTCGCGGGCGCTCGCCCGCCACAACACGCGGGCCGTGCCGGAGATCATCCGCGCCGGCCAGCCCTGGCGCACCATCTTTCCGCCCGAGCAGGATGTGCCGCGTTTCCCGCGCGTCGGCTGGGACCGCCCCAAGGCATCCGATCATTGCCCGGTCGTGGTTCAGCTCGACATCGCCTGATCGAGAGCGTTTTTGCGCAATTCCGGGCTGAAATCCGGTGTCCACTTTTCCCAAAATTGCTCTATTCGTGCCGCAGGGCCTCGATCGGGTCGAGCCGCGCGCCGCGCAGCGCCGGGAAAAAGCCGAAAACGATGCCGATGGCGATGGAGATGGCCGTGATGGCGGCAATGTCGGCAAGGCCGGGCGCGAAGTGCACCCCCATGAGTGTGGTCACGCCCCATGCGATGGCGAGCCCAAGCGCTATGCCGGTCAGCCCGCCCAGCAGCGACAGCACGGAAGCCTCGGTCAGAAACTGCACCAGAATGTCCCGCTGACGCGCGCCTATCGCCATGCGGATGCCAATCTCCCGTGTACGCTCGGTGACCGAGACCAGCATGATGTTCATGATGCCGATGCCGCCCACCAGAAGGCTGATGGCGGCGATAGCGCTCAGAAAGGCCGTGATGCCGCCGATGAACTCATCCGTCTGCTGGATGTATTCCGCCATGTCTTCGACCTGAAAATCGTCATTGCGGCCGGGGCCTATGCGGCGCAGATTGCGCATTTCCTGCGTGATCTGGGCTTTCAGCGGTTCGATTGCGGCCTGGTTTGGCGCATTGATCAATATTTCATCGATTTGCGACTTGCCGCTGAGCCGGGTCTGGAACAGGCCGAGCGGGACATAGACCTGCATGTCCTGCTGGCCGGAAAAGGAAGAGCCTCTCGCGCTCAGCTCGCCGACCACCCTGCAATGCGCCGGGCCGATCCTGATGCGCGCGCTTAGCGCACTCTCCTGGCCGAACAGCGCTTTTGAAACCTGGCTGCCGATAACGCAGACGCTGTCGCTGCTCTCGGCTTCCACTGGTGAAAAGAGGCGACCACGTCCAAGCTTCCATTCGCGTTGCAGGAAGTGGTTTTCGCTGGCACCCGTGACCTGCGCAGAAACGCTTCGCGCACCAAAAGAGGCGCGCATACTGGTCGTGGCGACGGCCGCGACAATGGCCTGACTGCCAATGGCCTTTTCAAGGCCGTTGAAATGCGCATTGGTGAGTGGTTTGGCCTCGTTTATCACCGGAGCCGAGGGATCTGGCCGTTCGCCTGCGAACACGAAGATGAGGCGGCTGCCCATATTCGCCATTCCCGCATTTATGTGTTCGCGTGCGCCTCCGCCGATGGTGAGAAGCGCGATCACTGCGGCAACGCCGATGATCACACCAAGAAGCGTGAGCAGCGAGCGCAGCTTGTTGCGAGCGATGGAGCGCAGCGCAAGCAGAATCGACTGCATCAGCATGACGCCGCGTCCCCCGTGGCGCTGTCGAAGGCGATGCGCCCGTCGCGAAACCCGATCTGCCGACCGGCGAATGCCGCGATGTCCGGCTCATGTGTCACCATCACGATTGTGAGCCCGTGTTCGCGGTTGAGCGCGGTCAGAAGCTCCATGATCTCATGGCTGCGTTCGGTGTCGAGATTGCCGGTCGGCTCGTCCGCCAGAAGGAGTGTGGGTTCAGAAACCAGTGCGCGCGCAATCGCCACGCGCTGCTGCTGTCCGCCGGAAAGCTCGTTTGGTGTGTGGTGGCCACGGCCTTCAAGCCCCACTTGCAGGAGCGCTTCTTCCGCGAGTTCCTGCCGGGTGCGCCCTGGCAGGCCCCGATAGATAAGGGGGAGCTCGATGTTTTCCAGCGCCGTGGTGCGGGGCAGGAGATTGTAGCCCTGGAAGACGAAGCCGATATGCCGGTTGCGCAGGTCGGCGCGGCGGGGCTTGTCGAACGTGCCGGCATCTTCGCCCATGAAGTGGTACGCGCCACCCGTCGGCACGTCGAGCGCGCCCAGAATGTTCATCGCGGTCGATTTTCCCGAGCCCGAGGGGCCGGTCACCGCCACGAAGGAGCCACGGGCAATGTCAAAGCTCGCGCCGGCCAGCGCATGAACCTGCGTGTCGCCTGCCCCATAGCTGCGCCAGACGGCCTCGAAGGCGATGAGCGGCGTGCGAGCGTTTTCGGCGTCCATCGCTGTTGCGTGTGCAGCGCATCGCCGGTGATGACGCGCTGCCCCTCAGTCAGGCCGGAAAGAACCTCCGCTTTCTCCCAGTTGCGCACCCCGAGCTCCACGCGCACGGGCTGCGGCTCTCCATCCTCTCCGAGCACATGAACGAGCGCCTTGCCCGGTGCGTCTTCGGCGTTCGTTTCCTCGGAGCTTTCGGGCTCAACCGTCTGCGGCCGATAGCGCAGCGCGCTGGTGGGGATCAGAAGCGCATTTGTCGTTTCGTCGGTGGTGATCGAAACGGATGCGGTCATCCCCGGCCTGAGCTTCAGATCGTCATTGCGCACATCCAGATTGGCTTCATAGGTCACGAGATTGTTTTCGCGCCGGTGTGCGAACGACACGTCGCGGATCGTCGCCCTGAAGGTGCGGTCGGGATAGGCGTCCACCAGGAAGGTTGCTTCCTGTCCCTCGGCAATCGATCCGATATCGGCTTCGTTCACCTTGGCGATGAGTTCCATCCTTTCCAGATCCTCGGCGAGGATGAACAGAACGCTGTCTTCCGAAGATGCATAGACGGTGCGGCCGGGTTCGGCCTTTCTCGCCAGCACGATGCCATCAATGGGCGAGCGGATTCTGCTGCGGCTCAGGTCGAAGCGCCGGAGTTTCAGATCCACCTGCTTGACCGCAAGATCGGCCTTGGCTGTCTCGACGCGGTTGGCGGCGCGGTTTCGCTCGGCCTGCACGTCTTCCAGCTTCTGCTCGCTGAGCGCATTGCGATGGCGCAGCGCCTTTGCGCGGGTGAGCTTCTGGTCGGTTTCTTCAAGGGCGATCATCGCATCGGAAAGGCCCGCCTCGGCGGCTTCGACCAGTGCGGCCGAGCGCTCCAGCTCATACTCGAATATGGTGGAATCAAGCTGGATGAGGATATCGCCGCGTTTCACGCGCTGGTTCTGCATCACGGGGACGGACTGCACCGTTCCTTTCAGCTCACTGGAGATCTGGATCTGCGTGCGCGGCCGCAAGACGGCGGTCGTTGCCACGCGCGCCACCAGATCGCCGCGTTCCACCGGCTGGCTCATATAGCCTGCCATGGTCTGGCCGGATTGCGCGCCGGCGAAAAACCATGCGCCGGTCGCAACAAGCCCGGCGACTGGCAGCGCTAGCGGCCATCGGCGTTTTTTTCTCTGGGAAGGCTTGGCTTTTTGGCTAGTGCCTCGAACATGCGTCGATGCGATCCCCTGTGGATCGCTGCCTGTCTTTTTCATGGACCCATCGCAGCATTGAGCGCGCGCCTATGACGTTAACGTGGTAACAGGAAAGTGGACAAAAGATGGCAGGAAACTGGACGAGAGCACTCTTTCGCTCCGGGCAGTGCATTTTTATCTGGAGGCAGGATGAACGGGCGAAACTATTATATTTATGACGTTTTTTCCGCCGAGGCCCTCACGGGAAACCCGCTGGCCATCGTTCTTGACAGCGAAGGACTGGACGATGCGGCCATGCAACGGATCGCCGGCGAGTTCAATCTTTCCGAGACCGTGTTCGTCTTTCCGCCTGACGAAAAGAACCACGCCGCCAGACTGCGTATCTTCACGCCGGGGTGTGAACTGCCGTTTGCCGGCCATCCCACGGTGGGCACGGCCATTGCCCTGGCGGAACGGGCGGGCGAAGGGCGGGGGAGCGCGCAGACTTCGATCCTGATGCTGGAAGAGACGGTCGGGCCGGTGCGCTGTGCGGTGTCGCTCGGCGCGCAGGCCGCTTATGCCGAGTTCGACCTGCCGAAGCTTCCCGAACCCGTGGCAGGTTCTTTTGAGCCGGAGGCGGTGGCGGCCGCACTTGGGCTCGGCCATCACGAGATCGGTTTTGAGAACCACGTTGTTGGCGTGTGGAGCGCTGGCGTTCCCTATGTCTGCGTGCCGGTCGCCAATCTCGATGTGGCCGCGCGCGCCAGGTTCGATCCGGCACTCTGGTCCTCTCTGGTGCCGGAGCTGAACGGGCGCGTGGCCAATCCCTATGTCTATTGCCGCGAGACGGTGAATCACGATCACGCCTTTCATGCCCGCATGTTCGGCAATGATCTGGGAATCAGTGAAGATCCGGCCACGGGATCGGCCGCGGCAGCCTTTGCCGGCGCAATAATGCGCCATGACGCGCTTGTGGACGGCGCGCACGGCTTTCTGATCGAGCAGGGGCTGGAAATGGGCCGTCCATCGAGCATACGCCTTGAAATTGAAGCGTTTGCGGGCCGTATAGAGGCTGCCCGGATCGGTGGCCAAGCGGTTCGCGTGGCGGAGGGAAGGCTGTTCATTTGAGAAAAGTGACAAACCCGTGTCAGAGTGTCTTGCCAGCTTGAGAAAAACCCTTTAAGGAGCCGGTCATTCGGTTGACGGCAACTTCTTCGCCGCACGGATCGGTCGGGTGATTAGCTCAGTTGGTAGAGCAGCTGACTCTTAATCAGCGGGTCACAGGTTCGAGCCCTGTATCACCCACCAAAATTTCTCAATGAATTTAAAGACTTATGATAGTGGGCTTGTTAGCAAGCGAGGCCACAAGGCCGCACCAAGGCCACATTTCAAAAACTCCNAAATTTCTCAATGAATTTAAAGACTTATGATAGTGGGCTTGTTAGCAAGCGAGGCCACAAGGCCGCACCAAGGCCACATTTCAAAAACTCCAGCATATGCTAGCCATGTCAACAAGATTGGCTGTGGCCTTCGATGTGGCCCTGATGTGGCCTTCGATGTGGCTTTGGCGGCGGCGATCATTGAATCGTTGTCGACATCTGCACGAGTGAAAGTCTGACTTTCTGGCTCTCATTGAAAAATTGTTCGACGTCCTGCGCCGACATTTTTTTGACATCGAGAAGCACTTTCGCGAGCATATAGATCTCATCGCGATGCTCTTTCACGAGACGATCAGCAGTCTCTCGCGCTTCATCGAGCCTCTTCTCGATACGATGTCTGAGCTCGTGATCAAATTTCACATCGCTCTGCCAGTCGCCTTTCAAATCGCATAAAAAAGCTGGGGTCGGCCCGCCGCCGATTTTTGCTTCGATAAGATAGATGTCGTGTGTAGCGACGTAGAGATCAGAGGCTACGCCTTCAGAGTGATCTCCCAAAAATTCACGTTCGGCCGACATAGCTGCGAGCATGCAGACAGCGTGATCGAAGAGATATTTCGTAGTCCGTGGTGTCAACTCTTCATCAATGCTTGTGCGGCCGTAGCCTGTATCGTCGCGATGATGCGTCGAGATCCAGATGCCAGAGATCCGCCAGTTTTGAAGACGTCGACCAATTACGGCGTGGCCAGCTTCATGAACGGCGATGCGCCATTGAAAATCTTGTGAAATCGGGGTCAATTGAGGAAGTTGGCTAATCAAATCATCAATGATCATGTCACGACGTTGACGACGAGCGAGACGCCGCGCTCCACGTACGATTTGCTCAAGACCTGCGCCTGAAAAACCCTCTGTACGCTCGGCAATGTCCACAATTTTGACGCCGTCTAGAGCCCCCTTCAGGTGCCAGCGCAGAATTTTCTCTCGGTCATTTTTATCTGGAAGTCCGATTTCCACATGCCGATCAAGACGCCCAGGACGGCGAATTGCTTCATCGATGATGTTAGGTTTGTTCGTCGCGCCGACGACGACGACGCCTTCTCGGCCTTCCAAGCCGTCGAGATGTTCGAGCAGAGCGTTGATGACTTTGCGATCGTAGTCGCTGTTCCAGCTCTCGACGTCGCTTCTCGATCCGACATAGTCAATCTCATCGATAAAGATGATGCACGGCGCTTTTCGTTTTGCGCTGTCGAAAGCTGATCTCATCGACGCAAGCATTTGACCGAGATGTCCACGCGATTGCCATTTTGCAACTGACGTCGTGATGATCTGCACGCCGCAAGATCTCGCAAGCGCACCTGCAAATGTCGTTTTCCCTGTGCCCGTCGGGCCGCTCAGCAAGATGCCGCGATCGACATCATCCCACGAAATCTTTCCAGCCTTCCAGTCTGCGAGGTCAATAGCCAGCTCACGACCCCATTCGGCCGCTTCGCCAAGGCCAGGCAGGTCTTCAATGAGTGGAAGCGGTTGAATTTCCTTGGATTTTTCGTAGATTTCTTCGTCTTCTTGCGACTTCGTTTCCAGAAAATAAGCGTCGAGAGCATCAGTTGCAGCATCGACAGATCGGCCTGGACGAAAAGCCAAATTCAATTCGCTGATCGGGATGCCAGCCAGAATCTCGGCGTCTTCGTCAGACAATGAAGTGGTCCCGGAAAATCGGACAGTCAGCTAAGGTGTATCCC